>NZ_BHVZ01000001.1:600000-900000 GCF_003865035.1 Anaerotignum faecicola | reverse complement strand
GGAAAGAGCTATGCGGAGTACCAGGCAGAAAAGACGGGTACAAGTTGGAAAGGCAAGCTGAAAACCACTGTTGACGCGCTTATCCCCCAAGTTTCCAGTTTTGAGGAATTGCTAACGCGGTTACAGGCGGCGGGCTATGAGATAAAGCCGGGGAAATATGTATCATGCCGCGCCCCCGGACAGGAACGCTTCACCCGCCTTAAAACCCTCGGCGCAGACTATACAGAGGAAGCCGTAAGGGAACGGATAGCGGGCAGACGGACAAAGGTGGCGAAAGCTCCCAGAGAGCAGCGCGGCGTGTCGCTGCTTATCGACATTGAGAACAGTATCAAGGCAGCGCAGAGTAAGGGCTATGAACAGTGGGCGAAAATCCACAATCTGAAACAGGCAGCTAAAACAATGAATTTCTTGACGGAACATAAGATTGAGCAGTACGCGGATTTAGTCAGCCGGATTGAGGAAATGGCAGCGGAAAGCGGACAGGCGGCAGACGCATTGAAGAACGCCGAAAAGCGGCTTGCGGAAATGGCGGTGCTTATCAAGAATGTTTCCACCTATCAAAAGACAAAGCCTGTCTATGACGCATACCGCAAGGCAAGGAACAGGGAGAAGTACCGCGCCGGACAGGAACAGGCAATTATCCTCCATGAAGCCGCCGTAAGGTCACTGAAAGCGGCGGGCATTGCGAAGCTCCCGAACCTCGCCGCGCTGCAATCGGAGTATGAAGCCCTCCAAGCGCAGAAAGAAGCCCTTTACGCCGACTATGGAAAATTGAAAAAGAAAGTCCGGGAATATGATATTATCAAGCAGAACATTGACAGCATTTTACAGGCAGACAGACAGCCGGAACGGGAAAAGGAAACAGAACGCGGATAAGGATAGCAAAATCCCCGCCGCTGTGCTATGATAGGGCTATCAAAAAGCAGAGGAGCGTTGAGCATGGAAAACCAGAAAATGCCGGAATATGAAACCATACGCGCCGCCGTTGCCGGGGAGAAATGGGCGGTGGAGAAAGTCGTGGATTGCTACAAGGACGAAATCGACAGGCTATCGACGGTAGCGGTCAGACAGCCAGACGGAAGCACGAAACAGGAAATCAACGAAGATATGCGCCAGTCTATCACAAAGAAGCTGATAGAAGCCCTCCCGCAGTTCCCGCTTGAAGAAATGGAAAAGGGAAATGTCAGATAGGCAAAAAAAGAACAGGGCGCGGAAGCCAGTATATGACTTCCGCGCCCTGTCTTTTTATGGGTGCTGTTTTCGTGAATGTTACGCAGTAGAACGCCATTTTCGGGGGTAAAGGTATAAAGTATCGCCTATCCGATTTTCACGCCCGGAAAGCCCTGTAAATCAAGGGATTTTCCGCACCTACTGCGTAACAGGGGTGCGTCTTTTCCTCATGCGCTCGGCAGCTTGTCTGCGGGTGATACGCTTCCGGCAGACGGGGCAGTATTTGACACTGTTAGAGGTTGACGCAAAGAACGCGCCGCACTCGGTACACTTCTTCTTGTCCCCTGTCTGGTAAAGCTCCGCATAGAGTAGCCTGTCGGCGGGAAGCACCGCAGCCCGGAACCACTTGCAGAGAAGCGAATAGGAAATGAGCTGCGGACAAACGCACTCGTCCCCGTCGTCCAGTAAGATACAGTTCCCGTTATCATAATTGCAGCACGTCCGGCGCACAAGGGCGTTGACTTTCCGGCTCTGGGGCGGCGTCAGCCGCTTAACCCCGTTCATACTTCATCAGCGGCGTAAATGGGAAGCTCTGCAAATTCCGCTTCGGTCAAAGCGTCCACTTTGGAAAGGGTGCGCTTTGCAAGCTCCCGCATATCCGCGTCCATGTAGGGCAGCGCGGCGTTGACATTCTCAATCAAAGCCCGCTTGCCGCCCTCGTTGTAAATGCTCAAAAGGTTTGTTTCTTCAACAGTCAGTCTAATCATGCTCATACCTCCATATCGTGATTTTTTGTTTTTGCCGCCGCCTTTTTCGGGGCGGTCTTTGCCTTGTCTGCTTTAAGCTGCGCCCGGATAGAGGGGCGGGGCTTCCTTATCTTCCTGTCCCGGTTCTCCCCCTTGTCAATCAGCGCATACGTCCCATGTCTGCCCTCGATTTTGGAAAAGGCAAGGGTCTTGTAGGGCAGCATGGAGAAAAGGCGGTCAGTGTCCTTTGTGGCTGCAAGCTGCATGAACGCCGGGGAAAGCTCTACCATGAAATGGGTCTTGTTGGGGCTGTTCGGCGTGTCGTGCCGCTTCATTTCCCGTACAATGCGCCGCGCTTCCGTTTCAATCAGCCCGTCCCGCAATGCGGCGATATGCGCCTTGAAATCCCCCGGCGGAAGCTGCTCCCGGCTGCGCCGTTCTTCCTGTAAGAGCGATTGCAGCGCGTCCGGGTCGTTGGGTACGGCTTCAAAGCGTTCAAACTTTCCAAGCTCATAATCGGGATTGCCGTTGAAAAACTGTCCGGCGGGTATCTCCCGTTCCCCATGCTCATAAATCAGCTTCACCGTATCGGCGGGCAGCTCCTTTTCCTTGACGCGCTCATAATGTTTAGCGTAGTCCAGTTCGTACAGATTGCCCTTGATTTTCCCGCGCTCCGTCCCCGTTAGCTCGATTGCATAGGCAAGGACGCGGTCGCTCGTCTGCTCCATGTAGAAACGCCATGTGTTGTGGGGCGCGGTGTCTTTGAGGAAAACGTCGCGCTCCCGGAAGCAATGCGTCCCGGACGGGCGGCAGAACCACAAAAGGGTCTTGTCCTCCTTGCGGGGGCTTGCCGCCGCCTTTGCGATAATCTCCTTGTCAATCTCCAAGTCGCTCTGGTAAAAGCCTGTGTTCTGCTTCATAACCGCATTGAGGGAAGCGAACAAATCCACGTTCTCAAATTTACTCTGTTTCGGCATGGGTCAGCTCCTTTCCAAATCCTGTAATTTCTGCTTTGCGTTTTTCTTCTGCGCCTTTTCCTTGTCAGCCCTAAGCTGCGCCCGGATAGAGGGCTTCTTTTCCGGCTTCGCTTCCTTGCCGCGCTCTTTGTCGGCTTTGACCGCGTTAGCCAGGTCAACAAGGGAAATTGTTTCTCCCGCCTTAACCTTTGCTTCCAGTTCGTCAACGGTAGGGGTGTTGTTGATGATACCGTCAAAGTTGTTGTCGTTCTGCTCTACGGTGTCCTCGATATGCTTCAAGGGGTTTGCCTTTTCCGGCTGCTCTGCGGCAACAGCAAACGCCCGCGTCCCGTTCCCCATAATCAGATACTTTCCGTCGTCCGACTGGTGGTGAAAGCCATATCCGGCGGCTTCTATCTGCTCCCGGCTCATGGCGGTCACATGGAAAGTCCCCCTCGGTGTCTGGATTGTTTCGCCCGTTGTCAGCTCGTCCGGGGTAAGCTGCTTCTGCTCCTGTAAAAACTCCGGCACTTGCCGGAAGCCTACGCTGTCAACGTAATGCGCGGTGTCCTGTCCGTTCTGATGAAGCACTACCACGTCCGAAACGGAAAGGCTGTGTCCCTTAAAATCTTTTGGGTGGTCGATATTGAAGCGGGTATAAATATCTTCAAGGGAAGTTTCCGGCGCAAGGGGCGCGGAATAGACAAGCTCATAGTTCGCTTTATCAACCACATTTCCCGCCGCCTGCAGGCGGTCGTAAGGCTCAAAGCGGAAGTCCCTTGTTTCGTCCCCGCCCTTTATCTGGTAAATGGAAAAGGTGTCCTTGTCCTGTCCGGTGGTCTGCGCCGTTTCCTGTGCCTTTGCGTAAAGCTGCTTTACGTCGCCCTCGGTCAGCTCGCCGCTTTTGAGCTGCCCCATAAGCTCGCGGCATTTCTCCGGCGTTCCCGTATAAAGCACGTCGCCCATTTTCGCCCGCCCGTTCTCCTGTGTCACATAGGCTTGCAAGAGGTGGCTGTTTTCCCGGCTGTCGCTGTAAGGGTTCCGGCGCACTCTGTAAATCGTTTCCGGGGTAAAGGCTTCTTTCGGGGCTGCTTCCGGCTTTTCTTTCCCGGCTGTATCTGCTTTTTTCGGGGCTTCCGGCTGTGGCGCGGCTTCTTGTCCCTCTCTGGTGGGCTGCTCCTGTCCGGCGGTCTGCTCCTTGTCCTGTGCCTTTTGCAGCTCCGCAAAATTCGCGTCTATGGAATTGATAATCTCGGCGGCTGCGCTGCGTATCGTTTCAAGGGAGCTTTTCAGCTCGGACAGCTCCCGCCCGCTGCTCCACCCGGCGACATAGCCGAAAGAATAGTCCGACGTGTCAAGCCCGTAATGTTGGCAGACGGTATAGGCGACGCTTTCCGCTTCGACTTCGCGGGTGCGGCGGTCAACGCGGGGTTGCTCGTCCTTTGGCGCGTTGAGGTCAATGTCGTGCAGCTTCGCATGGGCGATTTCGTGAATGGCGGTCTTTAAGGTCTGTAATTCGCTCATGCCCTCGTTGATAGCAATGCGCTTGTCCTCCAAGTGGTAGTAGCCATGAGAGCCGCCCTCGATATTCTCAAAGGCGATAGGAACGGGGGAAGTCTTTTCAAGGGCTGCGAAAAAGTCCTTATAGCGGTCAACGTCGCCTGTCAGTTCGTCAACGGCAATGTCCGGCAGTTCCTTTCCCTCGGTCTGGGAAACGTCAAAGACGGATACCACCTTGTAGGCGGGTATGGTGATTTCCTTTTCCTCGGTGACGGGCTTTCCGTCCTTGCCGATTATGGGCTTCTGCGTGTGCGGGTCGATTTTCTGCATTTCCTGTTTGATTTTATAGGGCGACGGGGCAATGATTTTAATTCCCTTTTGCCCTCTCATCACATTTCGCTCAAAGTTGTTCTTCCAAGCGGAAAAGCCCGCCAAAAGGGAAGCGTCCGGCTTCTGCATGGCGATAAGGACGGTGTTTCGGAAGCTGTAATTATGGAATTTTGACATGACTTTCAGATATTCCTTGTAACGCTCGCTGTCAAAGAGTTCCGTAATGCCCTGTTCCAGACGGTCGGTAATCTCTTTTAATTTCTCGGCGGGCTTCCCGGCTGTCAGCACGATAGGGATAACCGGGTGCGGCTCCTGTGGCTGCTCTGCGGCGGTTCGGGCGGTCTGCTCTGTGGCGGCTGCGTCCATAAAGGTCTTGTCCTGTCCGCCGCGTTCCGGCTGTGGGAAGCTCATAACGCGGTATTCTTTGGGTATCTCGTTTTCCGTTCCCCGATACCATTCGGTAAAGGTGTTCTGATTGTTATAGATATAGCCCTGTTCGGTAAACTGCCCCTTATCCTTGCTAACTGCGTCCCGCCCGTATTCTTCATACTTGAAATATTTCTTTGCTTCTTCGGGAAGCTCCAGCTCGTCCAGTTCGTCGATAAGATAATAACCGTAATCTTCTTCGCTGCGGACAGTGGGATAGAGCCAGTAACAGTCAAGGTTTTGTGCAAGGTTGATAAGGTCTTTCATGCTTCCGGCATACTCGCCATGTGTAACCGCCGCCGCAAATTTATCCTTGTCCCCGTCACTCTGCATTTCCAGAAGTTTTCCAAAATAATTCAGCTCGTCCATGCTTGCGCTTTGGATAACGGAAAGCGGCAAGTCAAAGGGGCAGTCCTCCGTAGAAGAATACCCGTTGATGAAAAAATCCTGCGGATTGTCTGCGGTAATGCCGACGCTTTCCATAGCCGCATGAAGCTGCTCTGTTGTGGTCGGCATGGGAAGCCACACGCCGCCCGGTTTGCCTGTTTCAAAGCGGCTGCGGCTGTCGATAAGAATTGAAAACTGCTCGTTTATGGTTTCACGCTCCTTTCTCTGTTCGGTGTCCTGTGGCGGCTCTGCTGTGGTGGGGGCTGCTTTTTCAGCGGTAGGCTGCGCCCGTTCCTCGCCCTCGATAGCATAGCCCGGTAAAAGCTGCCCGTTTACTTTGAAATGCTCTGCATACTCTGGCGGGATAGGCGGCGATACCTCGGTGAATAAATGCTGATAGGCTTTGATACGCCCATTCAGATATTTTTCCATAGCTGCCTTGTCTGCAAAGACTTTCCTTTCCTGTCCGGCGATTTTTGCCTGTCCGTAATTGTGGGGGCTGTTGGTGTAAATACTCCATGAAAGCGTCCACGAATAGGGAATGGATTTCTCTTTTTCCCTGTCATACCGGGTATTCTCGGATATGTGGTAGCGCATTTGGTAGACGCGGTTGCTGATGTGCTTCCCGTAGTCCGTAGCTTCCCACTGGTTCGCGGTATGCGTAGCTTCGGGTGTCCTCACATACTCAATGGCTTTGTCAATGGCAAGGGTCTTTCCCGCCTGTTCGTCCCATGCCGCCGCCTGTTCTTGCAAGGCTTCAAAAGCTGCCTGTTCAGCCGCCGCGTATTCTTCCCGCAATGCCTGTAACTGTTCTAAGGGCAGGGCGGTAAGCCCGGAAAGGTCAGCGGTCTGTTCCTCAAAATAAATATTTCGCTCTATCCGCATACTGTCAGCCGGGTCTAACTTGTCACGCTCAAACATGGAGTAACCTTTTTTCTTTTCCATTCATTCGCTCCTTTCTGAAATGGCGGCGCACCGCCGCGCTTTTGGGGTTCGCCCCGTACTACGGTGGGCTGTGCGTTATGCCAACAATTTTTTCATTTTTTTAGAGGGTTTGGGAAACTTCCCAACAAGCAAAATCCCCGTCCGGCGCGTCAGCGGCAGGACAGGGATTTACGGAAGTGGGTACCCGCTTCCTATGCTTGCTATTCAAGTTTTTAGTTCTTCTGTACTTCGATACGGTAGTTGACGTATTTCCCGCCAGTGTCAGCCAGAACGATAGTTCCGTCATAGGTCTTGCCTGTTTTCGGGGAATAGAGCTTCTTCACATTCACTTTGCCGGATTTAAGGAGCGCGGCGGCAATCTTCGCGGAAAAAGCGGTCTTGCGTTCCTCGAAAAAGCGGTCATTCTTCCACATGACAAAGGCACATTCTTTGTTGCTGCAATAATAGTTTTTCTTCCCCTCATGGACGGGGGAACCGCAACGGGGGCATTTGCCGACAGAGGGCTTTTCCTCCCGGAACAAATCCTTTTTCCCGTCCAGTGCTGCGGCGTGTGTCTGCACAAGCTCCCGCGCCATAGCTTCAATGCCGGACAGAAATTCGCCGGGGTCTGCGGCTCCCTTTGCTATCTGCGTCAGATTGTTTTCCCATTCTGCGGTAAGCTGCGGGGAAGTGAGCATATCCGGCAAGACTGATATAAGGGCGGCTCCGTTCTGCGTGGGGATAAGCTGCTTCCCCTTGCGCTCTGCAAAGCCGCCCTTTACCAGTTTTTCAATGACGGCGGCGCGGGTGGCGGGAGTGCCAAGCCCCCGGCGTTCCGCGTCCGGGTCGGTGTCCCCGTTCCCGGCTCGCTCCATAGCAGAGAGAAGCGACGCTTCGCTGTGGGGCTTCGGCGGCGTTGTGGTATGCTCCGTTACTTTTGCGGCGGGGTTAGGAAAGTTCTGTCCCTCGGAAAGCTCCGGCAGCGTCACGCCCTCATTTTCCCCGTCCTCTGCTTCGGGCTTATCTTTCAGCGTCGCCCGGTATCTGCGTTCAAGCTCTTTCCAACCCTCCGCAAGTACGGTCTTTCCCCTTGCGGTGAAGTCTGTCCCGGCGCATGAGAAAACCGCCGTAACCGCTTCATAAATATGCGGCTCGGCGGTGGCAAAAAGCAGACGCGCCCCCGCAAGGGTAAGGATATTCTTCTCGCTTTCCGGCAGCGCGTCCGGGTCAGCCTTTGCAAGCTCCATAGTGGGAATGATTGCGTGGTGGTCTGATACTTTCTTGCTGTCTAATACCTTTGCAATCTCCGGCGTGAAGTCCGCGCCCGCCATAAAGGGGAGCTTTTCGCAGAGCAGCGCGATAATGTCCGCTGCGGTGCCGCCCATGTCGTCAGTAAGAAAGCTGCTGTCCGTCCTCGGATAAGTAAGGAGCCGCTTTTCATAAAGGGATTGTGCAAGGTCAAGGGTCTGCTTTGCGGTGTAACCGAAAATGCGGTTCGTTTCCCGCTGCAAAGAGGTAAGGTCAAAGAGCTTTGGCGGGGCTGCGGTTTTCTTCTCTCTGGTAAGGGAAACGCATACCGCCTTTCCCGCTTCGCAAGCCCCTTTCAGCGCGTCGGCTTCTGCCTTGTCCGAAATCCTTTCGCTTGCCGCGTCCGCGCCGGATAAATCAAGGCGAACATGATAATATTTTTCTTTCTGGAAATGGGAGATAGCCGCGTCCCGGTCGGTGAGCATTTTTAAGGTCGGGGTCTGGACGCGCCCCACGTTCAAGGTCTTTCCATACAGGCAGGAGAAAAGCCGGGTGGCGTTAATGCCGATAAGCCAGTCAGCCTTTGCGCGGCAGAGGGCGGACGCAAAGAGCGCGCCATAGTCCCGCCCGTCTTTGAGGGAAGCAAAGCCCGCCTTAATCGCCCCGTCCTCCATTGAAGAAATCCACAAGCGGCGCATGGGCTTCTTGCAGCCCGCCACTTCGTAGACAAAGCGGAAAATCAATTCACCCTCGCGCCCCGCGTCACACGCATTTACCACTTCGGAAACGTCGGCGCGGTGCATAAGCTCTTTAATGGTTTTGAATTGCTTCCCCTTGTCCGGGTCAACGGCGTACTGCCATTCCTCCGGCAGAATGGGTAAGCTGTCAAAACTCCATTTTTTATATTGCTCCCCGTAGGCGGCAGCTTCCGCAAGCTGTACCAAATGCCCGACGCACCATGAAATGAGGTAGCCGCCGCCCTCGATATACCCGTCCTGTTTCCCCTTAATGCCAAGCGCGGCGGCGATAGTCTGCGCCACGCTCGGCTTTTCTGCAATCACAAGTCTAAATGCCATGAAAAAATCCTCCTTTCAGCGTTCCGGCGCGGTGTGCTTCTTCTCCTGTGCCTGTTTCAGACAATAGCCGATACAGGGGGATTGCGCCTTATAAGGGCAACGCATACACGCCGGGGATTTTGGAACGGGCGGCGCACTGTCACGCCGCCCGGTGGGTCTTTGTACCATCATTTTTTCTAAAGGGTTTTCGGTAAAAAGCGTCATGCTTCCTCGTCCTCCTGTTCTTCATCAGAAAGCCCGTCCCCCTCGTCCTCGTCGTAATCGTCAAAATCGAAATCTTCAAGGTCGGTGTCGCCCTTGACGTTCTGCTTTGGCTTCATAAACTTAAAATAATAGAACGCGCCCCCGCCGCCAAGAAGTGCCACGACAAGGAAAAGCACAAGCCCGCCTGTATTGCCTTTCTCTTTGGGCTGCTCTGTTGGTTTCTCGGTTTCCGGCTCCGCTTCCTTGCCGCTGCAAGCGGTCATGTTGTCCTTGCAGACAGGGCAGCTCACATTTACCTTTCCGGCTTCGCATTTATCGGTGCAACTGCAAACGGCGGGCGGGGCTGCTTCGGTGCTTCCGTCCTCCATGAGTGCCATAAGGTCGGCTTCGTCCACTTGATTAAGGAAATGTACGGTGTCCTCGCCCTCGTCGTCCCGGTCGATAAGGATATAAAAGTAATTGCCGTTTTTGGTCGTCACTGTGATAAGCTGCTTGTTGCCGCCGAAATCGTCTACAAGGGTCGCGTTCCCGTCCGGGGTAAGGGGTTCTTCCTTTTCGGGTTCCTCATAGACAACGCCGCTGTCGTCGGTCGCGTCCTGTCCCTCCGGGGTCTGTGCAAAGGCGGTGACGGAAAAGCCGCCCGTCAGCATGAGGGCGGCGCAGAGTGCGGTCAAGGTTCTAAGGATTTTCTTATTCATTCTCGGTGTCCTCCATTTCTTCGGTGTCGTGGTCTGCGGGTTCTGCGGGGTAGCCCGGCGCGGCTTCCATGCCCGGAATACCGCCGCCGGAAAGCATAGCGGAAAGCTCATGCGGGGAAAGGCGCATGGAGCGCACAAGCTGTACGATTTGCAGGTTTTCCGCTTCGGTTTTCTGCGCTTCAAGCCCCCTTAATCTGTTCTGGTACTCGGTGATTTTCTCGCGGGTCTTTGCAATCTCTTTGTCGATACGTTCAATTTTGTTCATAGCCATCAATAAATTTCTCCTTTCTTTGCTCAAAAATATGTTAATTCCAGTTCATCAGCCCATAGCCTTTGATACAGGAGTAATTGACGGGGTAGCTCTTTATCTTGCAGGCGTCGCCGGAATTGCCCTCGACGGTATAGACGCGCTCCCCGTCCGTTCCGATAACAAGCCCCACATGGTCTGCGCTCCCGTCCCCGTCCCAGTCGAAAAAGATAGCGTCGCCGGGGGCGATATTCTCATAGCCCCTCGCGCCCCATTGCCCGCGTGACTGGAACCAGGGTACGCCCTGTGACTGGCACCCGGCAAAGCGCGGCTCGCTCTTTCCGGCTTGATTGTAGCACCATGAAACGAAACAGGCGCACCATTCCACGCGGCTGTTAAATCCGTACCAGCTCCAAAAGGGTCGCCCGCCCACGTTGCCGACTTGCCGCTTCGCAAGGTCTACAACGGCGGTGTTGCCGGGGCGTGTGCCGTTTACAAGCTGTACGCCGCTTAAATCCTCGGACGCGCCCATATCGGGGGAGCCGCCGCCGAAAATCAGCGGTTTGTTTCCGCTTGTTTCCAGATAGACGCGGTACATTTCAAGCTGCTGTGGCGTTAGAAGTTCCTCCGCAATCTCGGAAATGGGCTTGTTCGTCAGCTTCACGTTGAGGATATGGTACTCGTAGGGTACTTCCTCGGTGGTCGTTTCCCCTGTTTCCGGGTCTGTGCTTGTTTCTGTGCGGTAGCGGATTTCCGTTTCTTCTGTCAGCGTCAAAGTGTACTGCATGGCAAAGACGCGATTTAGCTCTGCCTGTGCGCTCTGCGGGGTGTAGGTCTGTAAAAGGGCGGTGAGGTAGGACGCTAACTCATGGGGGTTATGCCCGATACTGTCAAGGTCATAGCGGTATTCGTCATAGCCGGGGTGGGTGCTTTCGATATTGTCAATCTGCTGCTGAAGCTCGTTTTCCTTTGCGGCGTAATTGTTCTCCGTCGCCACAAGGTCGCTGTCCTCCGACGTGTAGGAAGTCCCAAGTATGCCGTTCATCAAGCCGGAGAACATGGAACCGCAAGAGGAAAGCCCCGCCGATACCATGATGAATAAGAGTAGCGCGGCAACGGCGATACATACGCCCGCCGGGTGCCGCCCTACAAAAGCGATTGCCTTTTTTGTTTCCTCGGCGGTCTTTTTTGCCGCCTTGCGGGTGTTCTCTGCGGCTTTCTGCGCCGTTTTTGCGCCGCCTTTCCTTGCCGACTTTGCATACTGCCGCTTGATTTGCTGCTTCTGCATGAAGCGGGAAAGGGGATTGCCCGCAATCTGCGGATTGTCATGCAGGGCTTTATGGTACTGAAAATCCACATTCGCCTTGAACGCCGCTTTCTCTGCCTTTGCCGCCGCCCGGTAGGGTTTGAGCTTGTGGCTGTGGTAGCCCTCCTTGACTTTCCGCGCCCCGTACTTTGCGCCGCGCTCTGCCAGTTCTTCGGATTTGTGCGCCCCCTCAACGCCGGAATTGTCCTTTTCAACGGAATGTATCTTGTTGTGGACGAAAATACCCGCTTCCTGTGCGGGGCGGGATAGCGGGTTATTGTGGGGCTTATTCTTTCCTATGGGCTTTTCCTGTTCCTCAAAATGTAGGCGGGTCTTGCCTTTCCCGGTGGCTTCATCAAAGGTGCGCTCCCGTACAAGTTTCTTTTCTTTGGGGATAGCCGCCTTTGCCGCGTCCAGACGGTCGGCTGCTTTGTCCGATTTTCGGATATACCTTTCAAGCTCCGGCGTTGCCCGTTCCTCGTCGGTAAACTGCAAGCGGGAAGATTTTTCTTTTGCTGTGGCTTCTGCCTGTGCTTTCCTCGCCGCCTTTTTGCTCGCCTTTCTGGTACGCGCCCCGTCGATACGTTCCAAGACGCGCTCGGCTGCTGCGGTGTCCTGTTCCCGTTCTGCCCCCGGCGCATGGGGAAGCGGCGGCGTGTCGGTTAAGGGCGGGGAAGTTGCGCCGCCCGGTAGGGGCTGCGCTGCCTGTTCCGGCTGCGGTGGGGCTTCGGTCTTTGCAAAGTCCGCGTCCCTTATCCGCTTGCTGATACGTTTCTTTTTCCCGGTAGCGGCGTTTACCTCGACAGCCCCCTCGCGGGTCATTTTCTGCGTGACTTTTTCACGCGCCTTATATTGTTTTATGTGTCTGTCCCTCCAATCCGCGCCCTTGCAAGGGCGCAATACTCGGCGTTTATCTCAATGCCTATATAATGCCTGTCAAGCTGCTTTGCGGCTGCCCCCGTCGTGCCGCTGCCGAAAAAGGGGTCAAGCACAACGCCGCCTTTCGGACAGCCCGCCTTGATACAGGTTTCGGCAAGTTTTGGCGGGAACGCGGCGAAATGCCCGCCCTTGTAGGGAACGGTATTGATAAGCCACACGTCCCGCCTGTTCCGCATGGTCGGCATGAGGGCTTCGTCGTAGTAGCTGCCGCTTCGCGCCCGGTTAAGCCCCTGTACGTTCCCCTGTCCGGGTACTTCGTCCGCATATTTCTGTCCCGCGCTGCGCCCGGTGCGGTACCGCGCCGCCGTTGTGGGGGCTAACGGCTCGGCTATGGCGGCTGCGTCATAAAAATACTTCTTTGACTTCGTAAGCAGAAAGATATGTTCATAGCAGCGGGTAGGGCGGTCTTTCACGCTCTCCGGCATGGGGTTTTCTTTCTGCCAGATAATGTCGCTCCGTAAATACCACCCGTCAGCGCGTAGGGCAAAGGCTAAAAGCCAAGGGATACCGATTAAGTCCTTTTGTTTGCAGCCGGAAACGCGGTTGTTTCTTGCAATCTGCTGTCCGTTTCTGCCTTTCGGGTTCTTCGGGTCTGCATGGTAGCCTTTATTTCCTGTGCCGCAGTAGGTGTCCGCGATATTCAGCCAGAGCGTACCGTCAGAACGCAGTACCCGGCGCAGCTCGCGGAAAACCTCGGTCAGCCTGTCAATGTACTGCTCCGGCGTGTCCTCCCGCCCAATCTGCATATCAAGCCCGTAATCCCTAAGCGCATAGTAGGGCGGGCTTGTGACGCAACAGTGTACGCTTTCCTCTGGAAGCTCCCGCAAGGCATAGAGCGCGTCCCGGTTGATGATTGTGTCAGTTTTCAGCCCGTTCATGCTTCGCCCACTTCCTCCGGCTTCGTCGTCATTACCCGGTAAAGCTCGGTGTCTTTCGGGAAGCGGTCTACAAAGGGCAGCACCACGTTCCCGTAGAAGATAAGCCCCTCGCCCGCTTCGGTGTGGGTGACATACTTCATCTGCTGCGGGGAGATGTTGAGCTGCTTTGCAAGGATAGCCCGGTCGCCCGCCGCCTGATTGAGCATGAGGACAAAATCAGAGTTTTCAAAGATATTCTCCACTTCGCGGGAAGCAAGCAAATCTTTGACGTTCTGCGTGATTGCTGTGGGTATGCCGCCCCATTTTCTGAAACGCTTCCAGATTTCAACGGAATAGGCGGCGGTCTGTTCCTCTTTCAAGAGAAGATGAAATTCGTCCATAAAATACCGGGTGGATTTCCTTTCTGCCCGGTTGACGGTGACGCGGTTCCATACCTGGTCCTGCACAATGAGCATACCTAATTTTTTGAGCTGCTTCCCAAGCTGCTTGATGTCAAAGCAGACAAGGCGGTTTGAAAGCTCTACATTCGTCCTGTGGTTAAAGACGTTAAGGCTCCCGGAAACATAAAGCTCCAACGCCGCCGCGATACGCGCCGCTTCCGGCTCCGGCTGCTTCAAAAGCTCGTTGTAGAGGTCGCCCAAGATAGGCATTTTCTCCGGGTCGGGGTCTGCAAGGAAAGGGCGGTACACGTTCCTAACAGCGCGGTCAATGACGGTCTTATCGACGGGCTGCAAGCCCTCCTTGCCGCCTATGACAAGCTCGCAGAGGGAGAGGATAAAGTCGGATTTCAGCGCAAGGGGGCTGTCGTCCTCGCTGTAATTGAGGTTAATATCCATAGGGTTCACATACTGGGGCTTCCCGTCAATGCCCTTGCCCGTAGGCGATAACCGTATCACTTGCCCGTCAAGCCGCTGCACAAGGGAAAAATACTCTGCTTCCGGGTCGCAGATAATTATGTCGTCGTCGGTAATGAGGAAAGCGTTTGTCATTTCCCGTTTGGCGGCAAAGGATTTCCCGCTTCCCGGCGTACCCAAGATTAAGCCGTTGGGGTTCTTTAGCTGCTTGCGGTCGCAGAGTATCATGTTGTTACTAAGGGCGTTTAAGCCATAGTACAAAGCCGCGCCCGTCTGAAAAAGCTCCTGCGTGATAAAGGGGATAAAGATAGCGGTGCTTGACGTGGTAAGCCCTCTTTGAATGGGGATAAGGTTCTCCCCAAGCGGTACAGAGGACATAAGCCCCGCTTCCTGTTGGTAGTCAAGGCGGGTTAAGGCGCAGTTGTTCTTCTGTGCAATGCCCGCCGCCGCGAATACGTCATTTTCCAGTTTCCTTTTTGTGTCTGCCATGTTCACCACAAGGAACGTCAAGAGGAACATTCTTTCATTCCGGCTCTGCAAGTCCTGTAAGAGGTTCTTCGCTTCGCTGCCGAAAGTGGCAAGGTCGGACGGGATTATATCCATGTCGTAGCCGCTGCGTACCGCTTTTTTCTGTTCTTCGATTTTCATTTTGTCAAGGTCGGTGATTTTCCGCTTGATTGTCTTTATGGCTTCGGTCTGGTCGATACTGTGGATATGCAGATTGACGATAACGCCCGTTTCCAAGTCCAGAATGTCAGATAAGATACGGTCGTTTAATTCCGGCGCAAGGATTTCAAGGAATGAAACCGCGCCGATTTTGCGCCCCATGCGGAAATACCGCCCCTCGCCAAAACGGAAAGAGGACGGGGCGATAAAGTCCTTTGTGGAAAGCCCGGACGGGGCAAGCCATGAAAAATCAAAGGCAAACTGCCCGCCCTCCGGGTGGAAAATGCCATGCAGCATTTTAAGGCGTTCATAGCCTGTCATGGGGCGGGCAGACACGCCCAAGAGCTTAAAGTTGTTGAGTACGTCCGTTTCGATACGGGCAAGGCGGGATTTCGCCGCGCCCAGACTGTCGGCTTCAATGGCAAAGGTGATATATTTTGCTTTGACAAGCCCGTTGTTGCCCTTTGCAAGCTGGTTTTTCAGCATATCCCGGTATTCTGTGCGGATAGAATTGAAAGCGTCCTCCTGTGCCGGGATATTGACCGCCTTTTCCGCTTCGCCGCGCTGCGTCCCCTGATTGATGAAAGAGAGCTGCACCGAAACGGAAGCGTCAAAGTAGTTGAGGAAGTCGCACCAGTTCTCAAAAATGGCGGTCTTGTCGTCTGCCTGTGCAAGCTGATAGTTAATATCTTCAAAGGCGACGGTCTTTGAGTATTTCCGTCCCGTAACCTTGCAGATACCGTCCGGGTACATCTGGATATAAGGGATTGTCTGCTGCGCGGTGTGCGCTTTCCCGTCGCCCTTTGCCTGTCTGATGATTTCCGCAATCTGCTTTTTCTCGGCGCGGGTGAGCTTGCGGGGCGGGTTAGGCTTTGCGCTTCCCGCCGCGCTGTTTCTTCGTGTTTCCTTTTGCAATCGCTGATACCTCCTTTTCAAGTTTTCTCTGCCGTTCTAAGACGGAATAAAAGTTGTCTGTCCTGTATGGTCGTTCTTTGGGGGCTATGAATTTCGTCTGAATGATGTTCTTCACCACCACTTCAAGGGGCTGTCCATGCTTCTCATACATGGCAAAGAGGAAACAGGGCAGCATGACGGCAATCATAGCCATAGACGCAAGGCTTGTGCCTGTGCTGTCTTTGAGCAGAAAGAAAAGCGGCAAGCCGAACAGGAGAGCCGCCGCAAAACATACAATCTGCCGTTTGGTAAGGTTGAACGCTACTTTTGTCTTGACTTTGGATAAGTCTTTGGGTACGGGTACATACGCCAAGTGAAAACCTCCTTTCTCTGGGTTTGGTGTTGCTGTAACTTCCCATAAGGGTAATCAAGGCAAAGGTCAATCTATGCCCTTTGCCCGCCCGTATTATATGGGGGTTATCCGCGTCAAGGTCGGGTCGTATTTTCGCCGCTTCGCTCTGAAAATCTCCACCCTGCCCTTGACACGCCGCTAATGCGCGGAGAATATCGACTTCGCCAGTGCGCCGGATTTGAACAGGGAGAAACAGAGGATAACGGTATAGGCTGCAAGGGAGAATATCGCGCTGTGCAGATTGTCCGCTATTATCATGTTGTTTACCAGAACCGCGTAAATGCCGACGCATATCATAATGAGGAAGCCTTGAAAACCGATAGCGAACAGGGATTTGAGGTAGTTGTTTCCTATCTGCCCCCATTCCCGGTTCGTCATTGTTGCAAACGGGATAGGCGATACCGAACAGTAAAGGTAAATCTCTATCATGCGCCCGTAGAGGATAACGGTTATCAGTACGGACATGATTTTCATGCACAAGCTCACAAGGCTTGTTTCCATGACAAGTAAGAGCAGTTCGGGGATTTCCATAGCGTCAAGCCCGTCCTGCATGGAAGCAAGGGCGGCGGCAACATCAATCTCTGTGCTGCCGCCGATTACCCCCGCCGCGCCGGAAACAACGTGCTGCGCCATATCGAACACCGCCATAGTGATGTCAAAGGTGTGCGTCACAAGGTAGACTGCCACAAACGCCTTGAACACCCACTTGAAGAACATGGAAGTGTCAACGTCGTGCATATTGTTCTTTTCCGTTACCATGCTGATAAGCTCATAGCATAGGACGTAGGTAATGACAAGCCCCGCAATGGGTACGATTACATTCTCACTAAGGGTCTGTATCATGGAGAATATATTTGCGTTCCACCCTTGCGGGGTCTGCCCTACCTCTGCGGCGATAGTGCCGACTTTCTCGTTTACGTCCCCGAACATAGTTGACAGATTACCGTTTATGGCTCCTATGAGGATTTCCTTTATCCATTCGTTAATCGCGTCAAGTATGCTCTGCATAAGCCTTTACCCGCGCTTCTTAACCGAACAAGCCGGAAAGCAGCGGTACAAGGGTCATGCCGATAAGGGCAACGCCGCCGCCCGCCATAAGCTGCTTCATGCCCTGGCTCTTCGCGCCCGGATTGTCGTTGCCGTAGCCCTCCATGAGATTGATAACGCCCCAGATACCAAGCCCGGCTCCAAGTGCTACAACAAGGGTCTGCAAAACGTCTACTGCGCTATTGAAAAATGCCATAAATAAATCCTTTCTGCCGCGTCTGCGGCTGTCCGGCAAGCGGACAAAAGGCGGTCAGCGTATGCCGCCGCATAAAAAAACCGCCCTCTGGTAAAGGCGGCTGTCCCCGCGCTGCGTAAGTTCTGCGGCGCGGCGGTATTCAGTTGTAGGGGGGTGCGGCTCCTGCCGCTGTGTGCTGCGCCGGAAAGTAGGGGCGCGTATCATGTAGCCGATATTGATATATGTGATTGCTTCGATTCCTCCTTTCGGTGTCCCGCTGTGCTGCCGGACGGGTATTATTCAGACTTGCGGGAAGTGAATAGCTTGCATAGCAAGGTGTTCGCTTCCCGCAAGTTCACAAAGGGGTAGCTGCCGCAAGGCAGCGTAGGGGAAGTGTAGCTTCCCCTGTCCCCCCCTCCCCGGCGGTCTGCCATGCTGTCACTGTTGAGGGATAAGCCCCCGGCGCGTGACATACTCCGTTGCAAAACGGCGGTGTTCCGCTTCCTTTTCCCGCCAATACTCCCATAATGCAGCGTCGGCGGCTTCCGCAACATTCATTAAAAACCGTTCAAGCTGCTTTTGTTTTTCCTCTGCGCTACGTTTCCTCATGGTCTGCGTCCTCCTGTAAGTCTGCTGCGTCAATCTCGTAATAGTCAAAAACCTCGTCGGGCTTGACAATGGCGGGGCGGCGTTTAAGGTGCTTTTCCATGTCAAAGGCGTTCTTCGGGTCTGCGTCGGATAGGTACTTGTATTTCGGGTGTTTCGTTATGTCGAATTTGTCCGAAAAGAACGGGCGCACCCCGCGTAGCTGCAAGATACATTTCCCTCCGTCCATGACTGCGATTTCATCTTCCGTCATAAGCTGCTTTCCCAATTTCTGATAGTTCAGCCCATGCGAAAGCTCCCGCCCCCTTGTTTCGGAAGTGTTGAAGCTGTCTATCGTTTCCTTGCCTAAAATCTCCGATATTTCTTTGAGCGTGGTTTTTTCCTTGCCGCCCAAGAAAAGCGTGGTGTCGCAGTTGCCGACTATGGTATCGGCGTTGTCCTTGTAGATTGCCTTTAGCTGTGACTGGCTCTGCAAGATGATTGACGCGGAGATTTCCCGGCTCCGTATGGTTGCGATTAGTTTCTCAAATTTGGGGATTTGCCCGATATTCGCAAATTCATCAAGTAAGCACCGTACATGGACGGGAAGCCGCCCGCCGTATTCATCATCTGCTTTGTCGCACAAGAGGTTGAATAGCTGTGTGTAGAGAATACTCACGACAAAGTTAAAGGTGTCGTCGGTGTCGCTGATAATCACGAAAAGGGCGGTCTTTCTGTCACCTATGGTGTCAAGCTCCATTTCGTCGGTTTCCATAAGCTCCCGCAGCTCCTTAATGTCGAATGGGGCTAACCTCGCGCCGCATGAGATAAGTATGCTTTTTGCGGTCTTGCCAGAGACAAATTGTCAAGGACTTTTTAATCAAATTCACAAAAATCTACAAAAAAGGTGCCAGAAGCACCGTATGGCTCCTGACACCTCGTTTGATAGATTACATTTTTCCGTTCAGCAGGTCTTTGCAGAGATAGGCATAGTCTGGCAGCTGGTTGATATATGGCTCCCAGCGCCGCTTGATTTCGGCCAATTCCAGCGGATCGGCTGCTTCCAGTGCATGATCGTTGCCCGTCATATACAAAACATCCATAGTAACATCATCCAAACACTTGCAGCAGAGATCGGCGGCAGATTCTATCCTGATGCCGGTATCCACATAGACTGGATTTACGCCAATCGTCAGCCAAACATAGCCTACCTTGTCCGACCAGAGCAGTTCAAAATCAGGGCTTTGCCGCAGATGTTCCGCAAAGACCTCCTTTACTCGTTCAATTTCATGCTTCTCTTTTTCTGTGTAAAGCATTTTCGTGTCCTCCTTGACAAAAATTTTGGTGCGTACCATCATCAGTTTAGCACAAGGCAGCTTCGTTTATCAGTCTGTCACATCTGCTGAATTTCCTTTTTGAGCATACGCTTGATTTTATCGCTCATGGTTTCTGTGCTGGTATTGCTGAAATGGACATGAACCTTGTAGGTTGTCTTGCCGATTTTCTTTACAATCGCTGGCGTGTTTTCCGGCGCTCTGGACACAGCAGCGGCGTCTGCCGCCTGCATAGTACGGGGTTCTTTGTTCATGGCGCTCCTTTCTCCGAACGGGTCTGTGCCGCCCGGTAAAAAATCAATCGTGCTTACTGTTTACAATGTCTTTTGCTGCCTGTCGGGTAGCACCGGCATTTTCTTCCCGGAAATTATTCCCGTCAAAGAGAATCGGCGCACACCGTTCCAGAATACGGTCATAGATACGAGCGTGGGCCAGGTCAGGCGGGTTTTTCAGCTCGGACAGTTTCAAGTTTGTTGTGATAATCATGGGCCTGCGGCTGCGGTAGCGGCTGTCGATGACGAAAAACATCTGCTCCATAGCATATTCGGTACTGCGCTCTACGCCCAGATCGTCAATGATAAGCAGGTCATACTCGTCAAAGCTGGCAATAAACTCCGACCTGTCCTCAGAGAACATCCCGGTCAGGCGGTTCAGAATGATGGGGAAGTTTGTCATCAGCACCGGCACATCCTGGTCAAGCAAAGCGTTGGCAATACATCCGGCGAAGAAAGACTTGCCGGTTCCCACATCTCCAAACAGCAAAAGCCCGATATTGCTCTTATATGCCTCCTTCCAGTTCTCCACATAGGCGCGGGCCTTGTCCATCAATGGGTTTTCGCCGTTGTCGTTGGCAAAGGTGTAGTCATAGAGATAGCGGTCTTGCAAGCCCTGTGCCTTTCGGCGTTTGATACGCTCCATGCGGCGCTGCCGTTCTTCAGCAGCCTTGCGCTGCTCCTCAGCCTCCCGCTGGCACTGGCAGATGCAGCGCGGCATAAAGTAGCCGGATTTCCCGAAGCATGGCACAACGGTCTGCCTCTGGCCGCCGCATTTCTTACAGTGAATGAGCCCGTCTGACGGGTCTATATACTCGTCCCCGGCCAGTTCCACACCGGCGGCTGCCTTGTCGATCAGCGCCCGGATTTCTGCGGTAATCTCAATCATACGGTTTCATCCTCCTTTACGCTGTAATCCCGGTTGCGGGTGGGCGGGGCCGCTTTCCTAGCGTCCTCACCGGCCCAGCGCCGGATGGTGGCGGCATGGCTCTGATACCGCTTGCCGGTAGAAGCTATGTACTCGGACAGCTTTTCGATGTACTGGCCCCATACAGTGGGAAAACTGGCCTGCAAGTCTGCCAGTTCCCCGTCCGTCAGGAAAACATTCTGGTAACGGCCATAGGCGGGGGCGGGGTGTCCCTTCTCTATCTCTCTCTTTATCTCTATCTCTTTCTCTAACTCTATCTCTATCTCTGGTGGACGAATGTCGGACAAATGTCCGCCGTTTGTCCGGGGCGCAGAAAGAGCCTTATTTTGGAGCCTTGCAGCCCGCTTTCGCTCGGCCTCGGTAGAGGACTGGCCGATTAAAAGTTCGATGTTGCTCATGTAGAATGTGCCGCTGTCCAGCACTTCCACAAGACCCAGCTTCAAAAAGATCTGCAAGGCTCTCTCCACAGTGCCGATCTGCTGGCGGGTAATGGTGGCGATCATCTGCGCCGTGTAAGGAATGTCCTCGTCAAGCTGGAGCCGCCCGCCATGTTTCAGCGATTTCAGATACAGCTTGAGCAGAATGTTGGAATACAGCACACCATCCTGCATACTTTCCAGCAGCACGATGGAATCATCGTCAAAATAGTTTTCTTTGAGTTTCAGGTAATAATATTTTCGGTTGTCTGACATAGGGTTCCTCCTTGGGGTTTCTCTTGGGATTCTGTACGCATTTTAAGGCCGTTTTAGGGGTCGGAGGATAAATCTATCAGCCTGCCTTTGACACCCTCGAAAAAATCCTTGATTTACAAGGGTTTTTCAGCCCCTAAAGCGTGACATTTCTCCCGTTGTTTCCGCTTGCGCTTTGCGGCGTTGATCCGCTTCATGCGTGCGGCACATTCCGGGCAGTATTTGGCCCGGTTGGAACCGGGGGTAAACAGCGCCCCGCATACGGCGCATTTCTTCGCATTCATCCGGTGGAACAGCGCCGTTTCCAGTTCCTTATCCTGCGGCAATACCGCCGTCCGAAACCACCTGCACAACAGGGAATAGGAAATGGACTGGACACAGACACATTCCTCCCCATCGTCCAGGGCGATACAATTTCCGTCGATGTAGTTGCAGCACTCATGCACCAGCCTCCGCGCTCTGCGGTACTGGCGGTAATCCATGACGGGGATAGGTTCAGTCTTGTCGTTCTTCATAAATGATTTCTCTCACAAAGCAGGTAACCTCCTTGAATGAATTTATTGTTAAATATTCGTGCAAAGTATTGTTTTCTTCGTGCAAAAGGCATATACTATAATTGCCAGCAGAAAGGGGTTGATCGTATGGCTGGAAATACCACAAACATCAGTATCCGCATGGACGCAGATTTGAAAGCGCAGGCGGACGCACTGTTTACTGAACTTGGCATGAACCTGACTACGGCGTTTAACATCTTTGTGCGCCAGTCGCTTCGTGAAGGCGGCATTCCCTTTGAAGTAAGGCTGGAACAGCCGAACAAAGAAACGGTTGCTGCCATGCTGGAAGCGGAAAGGATTGCAAAAGACCCGTCTGTAAAGGGCTACAATGACCTTGACGAGTTGTTTGCTGACCTGAAAAGATGAAAGAAACCAAATATACCGTCAAGTACACGACCAGTTTCAAAAAGGACTACAAACGAGCCATCAAGCGTGGCTTGAAGATTGAGCTGCTGGAGCAGGTCGTAGCATTGCTGGCGATGGGCGAACCGCTGCCGGATAAGAACCGTGACCATGACCTGTCCGGCGATTGGGCAGGCCATCGGGAATGTCACATTCTCCCGGACTGGCTGCTTGTCTACCGCATAGAAGATGATGTTCTGGTGCTGACGCTGGCCCGCACCGGCACACACAGCGACTTGTTCGGCAAATAAACAGTCTGCCGCCGTATGGGGAAACCTGTACGGCGGTTTTTCTGTGTGCAAAAGTATGTCGTGAAATGCGACGCACTTGACAGGGGTACGCCAAAACGCGGTAGCCTTTACCGCTCCGGCCCACGGTCGTGAGGCTTGTCCCTTTCCTGTCGGGACAGCTGCTCGGCGGTTTTGCGGAGCCGTTCCACTGCTTTCAAATCCTCCCGCATGGATTTCATGGCAAGCGTGTCCGTCTGCTTTCCAGCGGCCAGCTGGTCAATTTCCAGCTGCCATGCCTTCGGGGTGATTGCCTCGCCGTTGTCTTTCAGTTCTTTCAGATACCGGGTCGCTGCGTCATACAGAATCAGTTCCCGGCTGTGGCGCTGCTCAAACTGTTCCCGCTTTTCCGGCTTTACTTTGGCAAGCTGCTTGTGGATGGACTTGTACTGGTTGTACTGTTCCCACATCTCCCCGCGCTCGGTGAGGGTAGTGATCCGGCGCTCGGCCTTGACGATCTTTCCGCGCAGGTCATAGTAACGGCTGTTCATATCAGCGATTTTTTCATGAAGCTGCTGCATAGACTGGATGCCGTTTGCCTGCAAAAAGCTGAATAGTGCAGCGCTTTCCTGCAAAGCCCGGATTTTGCCGGTGCGGGTGTGGGGATCGTCCAACTGCTGCTGGGCCTCCCACAAAGCTGTCAAGCTGCTTTGCTGTGTTTGTGGTTTTTCCGTTTCGGCTTTCGACCAGCGATAAAGACGGGTAATGCGGGCTTTGATTTCTTTCAGCAGCTTGTTGTCAGCAGCAATCTGCCGGTTTGCTTCCCCCTTGTCGGTGCGGATACCGCGCTTTTCCATTTGGCTGGCGGCTGGCCCCAGATGGACAGAGGGAATTTTATCAATGCCCTGCCGCTTGTAGCTGCGATGGTCAATGCGTTCCGGTCTGCCGGCAGATTCCAGCGCTCGATTGGTGTAGGCCGCCCACGCTACCCGCCAAATCTCCACATTTCCTTTATCGTTCCAATCGGTTGTATCCTCTCTGTGATTTTTCCAGCCGCCTTTCCCATCCGGGATACGCTGGCCGTTTTCGTCCAGATCGTATGCCTTGCGGCACTTTGCGCCCCATGCGCCGTTTTCTTTTAAGGGCCGGACGGTCAGCATGATATGAACATGGGGGTTGCCGGTTCCCTTGTCATGGATAGCAAAGTCGGCGCACATTCCTTTGTCTACAAAGTTCTCCTTCACATAGGCACGCACAAGGGCAAGCTGCTGTTCGCCGGACAGTTCACGGGGCAGGGCTGCTTCAATCTCGCGGGCAAGCTGGCTGTCCCTTGCTTTCTCGATTTGCTCCACGCTGTTCCAGAGGATAGAACGGTCTGCAAATTCCGGCGGGGCGTGGGCGGGCAGCATGATTTCCGCATGGACAATGCCGCCTTTCCGGGTGTAGTCGTGGGTCATGCCGTCCCATTCATTTATCAGCTTGGTTCCGCTGCGGTAAGCAGCTGCGGCAACGGCAGAACGGCCCGCGCTGCGTTTGATAATACTGACGGGGATATGACAGAAATCTATGGGGAACACCTCCTTTCAGTGAGGGATGACAGGCTCTGTGGAGCCGGACAAACGCAAAGCGGGTGTTTGGCTGCGCAGAGCGCACAAGGGGTTTGGGGAGTGTAGCGCCCCATCGCGCTCGGAGAGCGCAACAGCCCCCGGCAGGGCGCACGACACCGGCAACGGTGTATAAGTGCGCCCTTGTAAACAAGGGACTTACGGCTTGTCCCCGGATTTCGGCAGTTTTGCGGCCAGTTCTGCCGCCCCCGGAAGATGGGACAGGGCAATCAGGAACGCTTTGACCTCTACGCCGGGAAGGTCGGGGGCCAGAGGGAAAATGCCCTCCAAAACGGCCCCACGCTCAATCAGGCGGCGGGTGCGAACCCTGCGTTCTTCGTTCCGCTGCTTGTTCTCCAAAATCTTCTTTCGGTTTTCAAGCTGCCGAATCTCCTTCAGGACTTTCTCCCGTTCTTCTTTTGAGGAGTGGGCTGTAATTTTTTCGTTCATGTCAGGCACCTCTTTTCTTTGGAAATACTCATAGATTGACCGTCCATTTCTGTCGAGCAAAGTACCGGCGCAGCCTCCGCAGTGCGGCATGGATGGATTTTCCCGCCTGTGATGGCGTGATACCCTCCATTGCGGCAATATCTTTCACTTTCATACCCAGCATATAGCGGGCGTGGACACGGCGGGCCTGCATAGGCGGCAGGGAAGAAATTGCTTCATACAATCGCCGTATCAGTTCTTCGTATTCGGCTAATTCTTCTTTTTCTATCAGGTAGTCCTCCGGCGATGGCTGCGCCCAGCCGATGGCGGCATTTTCGATTCCATCGTTACAATCGAGGGAATAAAACGCCTTATACCGGAACATCTTGCGATCTCTGGCGGCCTCGGCTCTCTTGTCCAGAAGAAACGCTTCGATGATCTCATCGGACACCTCCACAAAAATGTCCTCTTTGCAAAATGGATAATATTGTTTGAGATTGATGGTCTGCATAGGCATGCCCTCACTCTGTTTGAAAAAGGTCATCATAGCAGCGGCGCATATTCCGCAGACCCCGGCGGATGGCAACGCTAACCTTGCTGCTGTGGACGCCCTCTATCCGAGAGATTTCCGGCTGCTTGATACCAGCAATGTAGTAGGCGTGAACACGGCGGGACTGTGCCGGAGTGGCATGAGCCAGAGCCACCGGCAGAGCTGCAATCAGGCGCAGTCGCGTGGTCATTTCTTCTCGTTCCAGCAAAATATCTTCCGGTGATCTGCTGTGTTCCAGTGCGTAATTTTCCAGCCAGCTGTATGCGTCCAGAGAGTAGTAGGCGCGGTGGTAGACTTTCCGACGCTCATAGTTCTCCATCTCCCGCTGGGCCTGATACATCGCTGCCCATACCTCGTCCGTAACATCCACAAACTCGTCATGCCGGTAGTGTGGATACATCCACCGCAGATTGATTGTTTTCATAGGCTTACCTCCTGAAAATCGGAGAGGCGGACAGCTCGTCCGCTGTCCGCCCCTCGCTGAGATAAGGGAACTGATCCCTTTCACTTGGTAGCCAGAAAACAGGTCATTCGTTAAGCCTGTTTTCAAAGAATTTTATAAATTTTTTTCTGACCGCCTCCACACTTTGATAAACAGCCACTTTGGAGCAGCCGCACAGCACACCGATCTCTGCAAGGCTCAGCCCGTCAAGCGCATAGAGCAGGAACCGGCGGCGCTGGGCCTCGGTACAGGTGTCCAGAACAGCCATCAGCTCATGCAGCGTTTCCATGCGGCAAAGGTATTCTTCCGGCGTTTCGCCGTAGGCTCCTATACCCTCGGTGGTAATGATGTACTCGTCAAACTCCCGGCCATCCCAATGCCGCCGCTGTTCATGGAACAGGTTCTCCGTTTTGTGATCGGCCCGGTCAAGAAATTCATAGACTTCCAGCGTGACCTCCACGGCCACAGCTTGTCCGTTATAATTGATGGTAACTTCCATCTGCCTTTCCTCCATTCAGATTTTTTCGGGAAAATCTGAATGGGGCGGCGGAGAACGGCACCGGGGATAAAGTTCGGGCCATGCTGACCCGATGTTCCGGCTCCATAGAGACAAAAAAGCGCCCGGACGGCATAAAGCCATACGAGCGTAATAGAGTATATTTTGCTGTTTAGTTACATGGTATAGTGCATACTTCTGACCGCATTGCTCCGCTGCTGGGAACAGGCTTTTTTTAGCTGGTGCAGGTCATGGGGACTGTGAAAAAAGGCAAAAATAGACACGGCGGCAATCCTCCTATGTGCCGCCGTGGATTTACACGGTGTTAGGTCGTCGTTGGTTTAGCGTAGACGATCGAGTAGGAGGAATTTCTCTTAATTTGAGAAATTCCGACCTCTCACACCACCGTGCGTACCGTTCGGTACACGGCGGTTCAATCAACTTAACAAGTAACACACCTTTCGGTGTAGTAATCTAACATTGAGACTAATCCAAACGAGGCTAATCTCTTGTTGTTTATTGCAACATTTACGGCTCCTTTATTACAAACATAAGCGATTCTGTGTCCTGTATAAGCAACCCGCCTTGCCGTATTTCTGTCAATTCCAAGTTTTATAAGGTTCTTTTCACGGTTTTGTGGAGTTTTCCAATGTTTCCATATACACATGCGCAGTCTATATCGAATGTTCGAATCAAGCTTTGCACAGAGTGTTTTCATACTTCCTATCTTGAAGTAGTTAATCCACCCTCTGATGAGCTGGTTGAGTTTCTCAACTTTATAACTGTTGCTGACACCCCAGCTACGGCATGTGAGTTCTTTCATTCTTCGCTTAAACTTTGCTACTGATTTTGCATGTGGTTTAGCCTTAAACTGTTGTGCTCTTCGGTCAAAGTAAAATCCAAATCCGAGATATTTTAATCCTTGCGGTTTATCTACTTTACTTTTGGTCATGTTAACCTTAAGCCCTAGTTTCTCTTCAATAAATCGTGAGATATTCCTCATGACTCTGTTAGCAGACATTTCACTTCCAACCATAATAATACAGTCATCTGCATATCGTACGAAGTTAAGCTCTCTTTTCTCCATTTCCTTATCGAGTTCATTTAACATGATATTTGCCAATAGTGGCGAAAGGTTTCCTCCTTGTGGTGTTCCCACGATGGAATCCTCATATTCATCATCAATCATGATTCCACTGACAAGATATTTTCTAATGATAGAAATAACATCTCCATCTTTAATGGTTCTACCTATGATAGTCATAAGTTTGTCATGATTTACCGTGTCAAAGAACTTTTCCAAGTCAATGTCTACAATCCAATCATTACCGTCATTCATTATATCTAGTGCTGTTAGGATTGCTTGCTGTGCACATCTATTCGGTCTAAATCCATAACTATGGTCATGGAACTGTTCCTCATATATTGGTGTTAAGACCTGTGCAATAGCTTGTTGTATGAATCTATCTGTTACTGTTGGTACTCCTAGGTTTCTGACACCACCATCAGGCTTTGGTATCTCCACTCTTCGTACTGGTTGAGGTTTATATTTTCTTGTCCTCAACTGTTCCTTGATGATTTCGCCGCTCCTTATCAGATGCTCCTTGAGTTCTGTGTACTTCATTCCGTCCACTCCCTCTGCACCTTTGTTTCGTACGACTTGCAGATATGCTCTGTTGAGATTATCGCTAGAGAGTATCTGCTCCATTAGATTGCTTGTGTCCATGCGTTCTTTCCTTTCCGCCTCGCTTGATTTGACCACCCTTTACCCGATTGGTTACGGCAGATGTTGTCATTTCTGCAATGCGAGACATACTCAAACTTATTGATTGTTCGCCCCTTCGCTCCATCTCCATTACAGAAACTTCTTCACTACTATGGGCTCGGCTGACTTCTCACAGTTCGTTATTACTAGGCTAATGAAACCCCTGTGAGACCTCCACGCTTAAGGTGCACGCTCTTTCTCTCCATATATCCGCCGCATCTACTCTGCTACTACAAATGTGGTAGTTATTAGACTTTGTTGCTTTTGGCCAACTTATCTCTCGTAGCCTAGCCTTATATGCGATTTCTGTCCGTCGGACCAGAGATTTGCCTACAGCTTCCTTCAGATTCCACCTCACGATGAACACCCTTGCTGTTCGGCTATACATTTCCCACCACCCGGGCATGTTCGGGACTCGCACCCATTAGAGCGCGCCCATGGCGCGCAAACCAAAGAAACGGCGGCTCTGAAAATCAAAGCCGCCGTTTCAAATGGGCGTGTCAAATTGTCTGCTCTACGACGGCTTTTTTTCTTTTGCCGTCGTCCGGCAGATTAACATATGAAACTATAATTCGTTGATGGTTGCAGTAATTGGCATATTGCGAATTCTCTTTGCAGGAGCATAAACGGACACAATAGCAGATATGAAGATAAAGGCAACGACAATTCCAAACCAAAGGATAGGAAATCTCCACTCAATTCCAAAATAATGTGTAATTAGACGATTATATAAAAATCGACTAAGCGGGAGTCCAATGCCACATCCAACTATCAAACCAGAAATTGCATAGGTGTACGCTTCCGCAGAAATCATTCGTTTAAGCTGCCTATTATCCATACCAACAGCTCGCATTGCACCATACTGCTTAATTCGTGCAGATACACTCATAGAGATACTATTGACGATATTAAACAGCGAAATAACTCCGATAATAGCTAAGAAGCCATAACAAACAATTCGTGCAGCCCAATATGTAGCATTATTTTGTTTATTGCCTTCACGCTGATCTGTAATGATAATATCATCGTTTTCAAGACTTCTAATTTCTGCTATTGTTTCTTCAGTAGCGTTTGAATCTAACTGAATTCCAATAAGACCATACTTTGTACCGCCCATGATACGGTCAAATGTTTCCTGTGAGCAAATAATAATCAAATCATCTCCGAATAACCCTTGTGATAGAGCGCAAGTAATCTCAACTTCTTCGCCTGCAAACTGGATGGTATCACCGATGTGCAAGGAATTGTTTCTATTAAATACGGTTGCCACTTTGTTACTGTTCCCGTAAACTGTATCTAATGATCCCTGAGCAATACTACCTTTTGAGTAATCCAGAAGTGTATCATCATAAGAAACAATATTGATATGGTCTATTCCTGCTCTTGAAGATGTTGCAGGAATGTTTTCTACATAGCTACTTCCATAAGCATTTGCAACCCCATCTATTTTTTTGATTTCATCGACCAGGTTGCGCTCAATATCCATTTTATTTGCATAACTGGATAATGCTATATCGGCTGATGTGACACTCAACGATGGAACAAGTTGCTTTGCAAAATCTAAAATTACAGAAAAAGAAAAAACCAGCATAATAGTCAGTGCAAAGGAAGCCGTCATCAGAAACCAGTTTTTCTTTTTTTCAACCGCATGATGTATGCCAAGTGAATTATCAATTTTTCCTAAGCTAAACTTGATAGCGTGTTTAACAGAAGATTTATTATCTACATTGCCAGAAACCGCAGATATGGGTGAAACTTTAGCAGCCCGCTTTGCTGGGGATTGTGCTGCTAAAAATACTGTTACCACTCCAACAACTACACCACTGATAAGTCCAACAGGGCTGATCTGAAAGACTGGTGTTGTAGAAAATTCTCCACCAATTCCATAATGAAGTGTGGCACAAATAATCCAACTAATTATTGTTCCAAAAACCACTCCAATAGGTACCGCGGTTTTACACCAGTTCAATGCCTCCAAACGGACAAAGCGGATAATTTGTTGACGACTTGCACCAATGCAACGCAACATTCCAAAAAATTGAGTTCGTTGCGCAATGATGCTATTCATACTGCCAGAAATCATCAATATTCCTGCCAACAACACTAAAACAAATAGAATTGCTGCCAATCCGTACATACTCTGCATCGCTGTATTGTTGCTTTGCCCAGCCATGCCCATAACGCCGGTATTTTCAGAAATACTCCCATCGGATAATTGGTACTGTGTCTGTAGTTCTGTTATTGCATTTGCCGCTTTCGCTGCACTTTCAAACTGCACATAATAAGTCAACTCATTGTTTGTTACTCCGTTTTGTGCCATAACAGAAGTAAATGCACTTTGTGTCAGATACGAGCCTATCAAATAAGTCTGATTGTTATAATAGCTTTCATCATCTGTGCCAAAGCCAGAGATTGTAAATGTCCGATCTCCAGCAGGGGTATGTAAGGTTACACTATCCCCAAGCTGTACTCCTAAAGCAGTTACAGAATTAGGTGTAAGCATAACTTCCTCATCATTTGCCGGAAATGTTCCTTCTACAATTCCATT
Organism: Anaerotignum faecicola; assembly: GCF_003865035.1. NCBI lineage: Bacteria > Bacillati > Bacillota > Clostridia > Lachnospirales > Anaerotignaceae > Anaerotignum > Anaerotignum faecicola. The sequence goes on along the minus strand of NZ_BHVZ01000001.1, from coordinate 870,092 downwards.
TGAAATCTGAGTAATATAGACTTCATCGGTGCCATACAAAACAGTTCGTTTTTCGTTGACTCGGTACGGTTGTTCTCCTTCAAAATTAAATTGAGAAGCTACACCAACTGCTGTAACATCTGAACGATTACTGATTTCATCCACATTGTTCTGTGAAATATTTTTTATTGCAATGTGCCAGTTTCCGTGGTTACTTATCATAAAATCGCTTTCTGTTCGTATCATCATGTCAGCAACACTGAAAATAGCTGTGACAAGAAACACCGAAATGATAATACACAAGACAGTCATACGATTTTGCCGCTTGCGCACCTTTGCGGAGATGGGAATGAGACTAAGATAGCTTTTCATTCACGGCACCTCCCAAAATCAGTCAAAGTGCCATCCGACACCTGTAATACCCGGTCTGCCGTTTGCGCAATACTGCGGTTGTGGGTAATCATAATGATGGTCTGCTCGTATTTTTTCGATGTTTCTTTGAGCAATGCTATGACCTCACTGCTGTTTTGTGAGTCCAAATTTCCTGTTGGCTCGTCTGCCAGAATCAGAGAAGGACGGGTAATCAATGCGCGGCCAATCGCCACTCTCTGCTGTTGACCGCCGGAAAGCTGACTGGGTAAATGATTACGACGATCTTTCAAATTCAAAACCGTCAGCAGTTCCTCCAAATATCTCTTGTCCGGCTTTTGATAATCCAGCAACAGCGGAAAAATCATATTTTGTTCCACCGTCAACTCCGGGATAAGGTTAAACGCCTGAAAGATAAAGCCGATATTCCTGCGGCGAAATACCGTCAGTTTTCGGTCATTCATGGAAAAAATGTCCTTACCATCAATCAGCACCTTTCCCGAAATTGGCATATCCAGCGCACCGATCATATTCAGCAGTGTGCTTTTACCCGAACCAGATTCTCCGACGATTGCCACATATTCTCCCTTAGGAACAGAAAAGCTAACATTCCTAAGCGCTTTTACAGCAGTTTCACCGCTGCCATATGTCTTACAAATATTCTTGACCTCTAATAAATTCATAGTGCAAACACCTCTTTCTTATGTTCTTGCGATGTAGACAGGTAAGTTCATTTCCTGTCTACGATTGAAAGAATAGCACTGAAATATTACTGTAACCCTACAATCATCCTACAATTTTGTAGGAATCAGAAAATTTATCGTGAAACTTGTCCCTCTGCCCAATTCACTGTCTACCTCGATTGCTCCTCCATGTGCTTCAATGACTGCTTTCGCAAGCGGAAGGCCCAGACCGATACCCTGTGTATCTTTTGAAAAACGGCTGCGATAAAAACGCTTGAAAATATGGTGTATATCTTCCGGGTGGATGCCACATCCATTGTCCTTTACCACAATTTGAATACCTGATGGCAACGCCCTCCATGTAATGCCAATGACAGCACCACTTTCCGTATGGTCAAACGCATTTTTCACAATATTGTCGATTGCCTCAGACAGCCAATCACGATCACAGAAAAGAGAAAGATAATCCGAGCCAGACAGAATGATTTTCTTCTTTTCCTGTCTGGCTCTATATGCAAAATGCAGTTCAATATCCCGCATCATATCCGCCACATTCTCTGTGGCCTTTTCCAGCACAATGGCACCGGCATCCAGTTTTGTAATCTTGAGCAAGTTTTGCACCAGCGTTTCAATGCGGTCAAGTTCCTGTTCGGATAAATCAGCAAATTCTTTTACAGCACTTAATTCCATATCCCCGTCTTGAAGCAGACCATTATAAATATTCAAAGCAGCCAGCGGTGTTTTCAGTTGATGGGAAATATCAGAGATTGTATTTTTCAAAAATTCCTTTTCCCGGAGTTCGTTATCTGCGTGAGCATTTAAGACAGCCGCCAGAGAATTGACGGTATGAAACAACCGATATAGTTCGCCCTCATCATCACATTCAATACGGGCATTGTGATCGCCGTCAAGATACGCATTGATCTGTGATACCGCCTGTTCCATGACTTGATTTTGCTTTTTGAAATAAGAACAACCCACCGCCAATATCGCTCCTCCTGACAATACGAAAACAAGCAATAGGAACAAAGAAAACCGCTGATAGCACAACCATAAAAACCCTTGTGTCAACAGAAGGGAGGCTACCCAAATAACGGATATTGCAAGAAACAATTTTTTGATTTCTTTGTTTGCAAATATTTTCATAGACTACCTCACCCAATCACATTCCATTTGTATCCCATTCCCCGAACTGTCAGGAGCATTTGCGGTTCACTCGGATTATCCTCAATCTTTATACGCAGCCGCCTCATATATACGGTAAGGGTACTGCTGTCAATATAATTCCCATCGCAGTCCCATAGCTTATCTAAAATCTGTTCTTTGGTAAGTACCATGTTCGGGTTTTTCATAAATAGACACAGCAACTTATATTCTGCGGCAGTCAAATCCAATAGCTTTCCATTCTTAAACGCCTGCCCTTGCAGCAAAAGCACTTTCATTCCGTTGGATTCCAGTTGTGTATCTGCGGAGCTGAAATCTTTTGCCCGACGAAGCAGTGCATTTACTCTGGATACTAACACTCCCAGCTTAAACGGTTTTGTAATATAATCATCTCCACCAATGTCCAAACCCATGATAATGTTCATTTCTTCATCTGCCGCCGTCAAAAAAATGATGGGGACTTTGGAAACTTGCCGCACCTTTTTGCAAAATTCAAATCCGGTGCCATCCGGCAGGGATACATCAAGCACCAGCAAATCATATTTTCCATCCACCCACAAACTATCTGCTTCTTTGAGGGTTCTGGCAACAACTAATTCAAATCCTTGTTTTTTGAACGCAAAAGAAAGCCCGTTAATCAGGCTCAAATCATCTTCAAGAAGTAATATATTACTCATGCTTTTGCTCCTTTCCTTGTTTTGTCCGGCCATCAATCGGCTTTTCCGCAGCTTTAGGGATCAGCCAAACACCAGCCATTTTCACAGCGCCTGGGATACGCCCACCAGCGCAATAATAATTTACTCTACGAGGTGTCACGCCCCACTTTTCGGCGACCTCTTTCAATGTCATATAGTCCATTTCGCACCTTCACAGAATACATTATAGTTCTCTTTTTCGAACAATGCAAGAAATGGAATATGAATTATAAACTTCAACTAACCTGCATATAGCAACATTTCACGGGCGAAGTATGAATTATACAATGTAACCGGGTGATGCTATATGGCGAAAGTTGAAGATTGTCCCGGTTTTGAAACCTTCGGCGCAGATGTCAAAGCTGCACGAGAGGCAAAGCGTCTGGCACGAAAAACATTGGCAGAAATGGTTGGGATTGAATGGTGGTATCTTGCCAACATTGAGAATCAAGGTGCGATTCCGAGCCTGCCTGTGATGATCCAGTTGATTAAGGTCTGCGGACTTCCTGTGGAACGCTACTTCAACCCGGAAATCATGCGGGAAGAAAGCGAACAGCGGCAGCGGGTCAGCCACAAGTTGAAGCTCTGCCCTGAAGAATACCTGCCGATTATCGAAGGTGCCATAGACGGGGCGCTCAAAATGGAACAGACTGCGAAGCAGAAGGAGGACGCATAATCGCGGCCTCCTTCTGGCATTTCTATATCAAGGTTCCCGGCACTTTTCCAAAAGTTCCCGACACCTCTGCTGGATTTCTCCGGTTTCTGTCACAGTCAGGTCACGGTCATTTCCAGTAATCTTATCTTCCAGAAAGTTGGCGTATGTACCCAGCAAGGCGTTCCGTAAATCCTCCGGGGTTTTCTGTATTTCAGCGCTGTACCAGTCATTCCGGTGGGGTTCCCATGCCATCAATGTATAACCGTGGCTGGTCTGAACCACCTCATACAGTGGATCATCATCCAGATATGCCTGAAACACTTTCAAAATCTTTTCAAAGGTCAGCATTTCCCGCACCTCCCATTCAGCTGCAAATCAGTTCCCTGATTAAAATTTCCTCAATCTGTGCCGTTAATGTGTTCATCAGCCCCACCCACCGCATAGGGTCACAGGCTTTCAGTTCCTCCGTGACACCCGCAACTTCCATCATGTGAGGCAACATGGTGTCCACGCGCTCCTGCGCTGTCCGGTCAATCTCTAACAGGTGTGGATACAGCTTCTCGCTCATCAGCAGTTGGTTGTAGAGAATGGGGCGATGTTTCTTTAGGTAGGATTTTCTCATCCTGCCGTACTTGCCGATAGAAGTTTCCGGCTGTTCAGAAAGTTTTAGGTTGGGTATATCATAATCTCCACAACGAATGTAAGTCAACTTACTCATTTTCATTCTCCTTTGCTTCGTGATGATTAGACTGCTGCGCTGGCTGCTATGCTGCCTTTGCGCGGTTCTTCTTTCGGCAGCTGACCGATAGTAGAAAAAACACCTTTTTTCATATCCTCAGCCCGGATCAGGGCTTTCTTAGCGTCCATTTCCGCTTTTTTCTGCGCCTTGATTTTGTCCTCATACCGTTTCTGTGCGCCGCTGGCTTTTCGTTTCAAATAGTTCTGATGGAGCCTGTCCTTGCGTTCTTCTTTTTTTCGCAATTCTTCCTGTTCCTCCGGGGTTAAAGGAACCGGCTGTAAGGATGGTGGGATATAGCGTCCTAAAAAATTGAAGTAGATTTCAATTTCCTGCGTGGTGTCCTGACTGCCTTTTCGGGCGCGTTCGTGGACAAGGATTTTCTCTACAAACTCGTTGAGCATGGTGTTTGTCAGAGTGTCAAAATTCTCATACTTATCAATTAGGGCTATAAATTTCTCTGCGGATTTCTGGCTCTGCTCATAGCCGGTAACAGCCTTTTCCAGCTCCGCAATTTCAATCTCAAGTGCGTCCTGTTCTTTGGCATACTGTGCATCAAGCGCCTTATATCGTGCATCCGGCAGCTTGCCGAGGGCATTGTCCTCATAGATTTTGCAAATCAGTTTTTCCAGTTCTCCGGCTCTCTTTTGAGCAGCGGCCAGACGCCTGCGTTTTTTCGCTATATCGGCACTCTGTTGGACAACCTGCGTTTCCTGAACGGTGTGAATAAATTCCGTCTGGTCATTTTTGGAATATTCAGCGATAGCCCGGAGCGTGTCGGAAACCAATGTCAGAACAGCACTCTCATTGATACGGTGTTGTGTAGGGCATAGTGTCCCACACGGAACTTTGGTATAATTGGAACAGGTATATTGAGAAATCCGCCTGCCATTGTTGGTGCGGTGGACATACATCTTGCCGCCACAATCGGCACAATAGAGCAAACCTGTGAGGGGAGCCGCTTCGCCCCAGCCGTTTGGATAACGCCGTACATTGCTGCGGATTTTCTGCGCCAAATCAAAGGTCTGCTGGTCGATAATGGCTTCATGGGTATTCTCAAAGATCGTCCATTCATCCTCAGAAACATAGTGGCTTTTCTTGTCCTTAAAGTGCTTGCGGGTCTTGAAATTGATGGTATGCCCTAAATACTCTCGTTTTTTCAAAATGTTCACGATGGTAGATGATCCCCATCCATAGGGGTCTTTGACCGGCTTTGAACGGTTCACACCCTCGTTGAAGCGGGCAAGGTGTACGACAGGAATTTCAATCCGGTCTGTGGATAATTTGCAGGCGATCTGGTAAGGCCCATATCCCTCCAGCGTGAGGGAGAATATACGGCGTACCACTTCGGCAGCTTCCTCATCTACCAGCCAATGCTCCCGTTTTTCGTCCCATAAGTAGCCGTAAATCACAGTGCCGGTCAGGTGCTTGCCACTCATGCCTTTTGACTTAAACACAGAGCGGATTTTCCGGCTGGTATCACGGGCGTAAAATTCATTCATAATGTTGCGGAACGGGGTAAAATCGTCATCGCCTTTCAGACTGTCCACACCGTCATTGATCGCAATCAGCCGAACTCCGCGCTGCCGCAAAACCTCCATGACCTGACCGACCTTTAGATAGTCGCGCCCCAACCGGCTCATGTCCTTGATGACGATTGCCTCTACACGCCCTGCCTCCACTTCCTCCATCATCGCCAAAAATCCGGGGCGGTCAAAACGGGTGCCTGAGATACCATCATCGGTAAAGTGCGTAGGGTTGGGCAGCCCATTCCGGCGGGCAAAATCCTCTAACATCTGCTTTTGGTTGGATATGGAATTGCTCTCACCCTGTAACTCATCGTCCCGGCTCAGGCGCTCGTACAGTGGGGTAATTTTTTCATTTCTCATGGCTGTACCTCCTGAAACAAAAATACTCTAAGTGACTGCTTCACTAACCATGACAAAATCATGATTAAGAAGTCACTTAGAGCATATATCACCCGCCGCCAGTTTGTATTTTTTGTACTGCTTGACTGCAAAATGTTCCGGGTCTTTTTCTTCCAGACGTTCAAACATGAGGTCAACCGGGTTCTGGAAATCCTCGTCGTCCTCGCGGGCTTCCGACGCATTTATCATTTCAAGCAGCGTCGTGAAGTTCTTCTCGTCCTCTGGGGCTTCATACCAGATATAGCCGATTAGTGCGGTGTAGTAGAGCTTTTCCGCTTTCACCCAGAAATCCTCGCCGGATTTTTCCCCGTCGCCTTTGGTGTTGGCGATAATGGTATTGACTAATTTCAAAATGTCCTTTTCGCTCCGCAGATAGGCAAAGGGATTGTATTTCATGGATTTTTTGAAGTTAATCGTATTTAGCACTTTGATACGGTATTTGTACCGCTGCAACATTTTCCCGGTTTCCAAAATCAGTGTTCCTTTCGGGTCAGTGACGATATACGACGTTGGAAAATCCTTTGACGTACATTGCATGAGCGACGGTTTCACAAAGAACCGGGTCTTGCCGCTGCCGGAACCGCCGATTACAAGGATATTTTTGTTTCTTGCATATTTCGGCTGCTTCGGTCGGCTGTTCATGGTGAGCCGTTCCGTCTGCGTTAAGGGGATATTGTTCTCAAATACCGGGTCGGTGTACGGCTTTATGTCGTCAGCCCCGCCCCAACGCGCCGAACCGTATTCTGTCCCGCGGCGGTATTTCTTCGCGTTCTTGCCTTTGGTGTAGATAATCAGCCGGACAATGACCGCCCCCGCAATGCCTAAAGCTAAGTCTGCCGGGTGGAAGCTCGGCGCGATACTGGAAAAGGCGGCGGTAAAACCGTCCCCAAGATGTAGCAGCTTTGCGCTTGCGTCCGCGCCGGGGGAGAGCCGGACAGCCGCGCCCACTTTATCAAAGAGCCAGACAAAGAGCAGATACGGGAGATTTAGGATAAGCAGCTTCTTGATTTCCGGCTTCATAGCGATACCTCCCTGTCCTTGTTCTTGACCTTTGCCCGTTCCGCGTTTCTGCCCTGTGCAGCTTCTTTGAGGGTAGAGAGCAGCTTTCGGATTGAGGGCTTTTTCTCCTGTGTCAGCTTTTTTGCGGAAAATTCCTTAAAGGCTGCGGTCAGTACGTCCGCGTCCCGCCCCTTGAAGAAAACCAGATAGCGGGGCGGGCTTTCCGTCGCGTCCTTTTTCAGCGCAAAGTCGATACCGTACTTTTTCGCCGTACTCTCAAAGGCTTTGATATTGCCCTCGGTAATCTCAATGTTGGAAACGCCCGCGTTCTGCTTCATAAGCTGCTTTAAGCTCTGCTTGCCCTGTGGCGGTTTTGCAAGCTGCTTTTTGCCCTTTGACAGTATGGCTTTCATTGCCTTTTGGAGCGTCTGCGCGGTCAGCTTCCCGGTCTTGATGTAAAGGGCTATGGTCTTTTCGTTTACTTCGTCCTGCAATTTGTCGCGTCCTCCTTTCGCGTTTCTTTATGGGGCGGCGGTCAGATACGCACCCGCAGCCCGTTCAAGTCCTCGGCTCTGATACCCACAAGATACCAGTTGTCGCCGTACTCAATCCGGGTCGGCTTCCACTTGCCCCGCACGAATACGTCAAAGCATTCGCCGCAATGCAAGCCCCCGTAGTAGCTGTTTAAGTCAAAGCGGATGTCGTAACGGTCGGTGCGCTCGTCAAATACCAATGCTCCTGTCATTTTCTGTGCCATAATAAAATCCTCCTTTTGTGGTTGTGGGTGGTTACAGGCTTTCGCCCTCGTTGCATGAATAATAGTCCGGGTCGCCGTACTGCGGCTTCTTCGGTGACAGTGCGCCGCTTGCCATGTCATGGGCGACAAGGGAAGTGTAATAATTGCCGATAGTGGACGGGGCGTTGAAAAGGGCTGCTTTCAGATATTGCTTGATGTTGCGGATTTTCGTTGTGTTCTCCCGCATACAGTCAAGCACAAAGCGGATATGCTCGCCGTCCAGTTTCATAAACTTAGATTTCACAAGCTCTGCCGGGTAGTCGTCCCCCGCAATCCGTACCCGCTTTCTGGCGGTGCATACGGTTTCAAGCATGAGGTCTACAATCTCGTCAAGCCTGTCACTGTCAAACTTCATGTCCTGTTTGAGAATGTGGTAGTCGATATTGTCCTTGATGATTTCCCGGTATATATCAACTGCGCTCTGTGCTGTCGCTTCCGTTCCTTTCCGTTCCGGCGGCGTAGCCGCTTCTCTGCAAGGAGAGGGGTTAGGGGAAAGGATAGGAATGGAATGGGTACTTTGTTCATCAGTAATTATTTTTTCTTTTTTTGGTAAGTCGGTTCTTTGTATATCTTTATTTAATTGCGTTGGATTTTCCAACGTAGGTTTTTCCAATGTTGGTTTTTCCTGCGTTGGATTATCCAATGTTGGATTTTCCAATGTAGGTAAATCCGGCGTAGGCGGCTGCGGCTGCTCGAATATCACATAGTCCGCGCCCCGCAAGCGTCCTTTCTCGTCGCGCTCCCTTGAACGGACGATATACCCGGCGCGTTCAAGCTCCTTAACGGCTTCGCGGATAGCGTCTATCTTCTCCCGGTTGATAAGGGATAAGCCTTTCAAGGTGTAGTCCCAATCTTCGGGGAGTGACAGCATTTGCGACAACAGCCCCTTTGCCTTTAGGGAAAGCTCCTTGTTGCGTAGGTGGTGGTTGCTCATTACGGTGTAGCCCTTGTTCCGTTCCACTCTGAAAACTGCCATAGTTCATAGCTCCTTTGCTTTGGATTTGTTACGCAGTAGAAGCGCGGTTTCGGGGGATAAGGTATAAATCCCTTTCCTCGCCAGATACGCGCCCGGAAAACCGCTTGTAGCAAGGCTTTTTCTGCCCCTACTGCGTAACAAAGGGCATGAAAAAAGCGGCGTTCCTGTTCTCCCATGTAGAGAGTAAGAAACGCCGCTTCTGCGTCGTATTCAGTTTTTAGTACAATACCCTGCTTGTCCGTCGCTCGAAAAACCTTGATTTTCCAGTGTTTTCAAAAGTATCGTTATCTAACGTCAGCTTTCCAAAGACCAAGTTTCCAGAATATGATAAAAGACATTGAAAGCGGTCTGATAAACTGCGTGATTACGAAAGATTTATCCCGTCTGGGGAGAAACTATCTTGATTGTGGGTTATATCTGGAAGTTTTCTTCCCAGAGCATAACGTGAGGTATATAGCGGTCAATGACGGCGTAGATACCTTGAATAAATCTGCTATGGACATCACGCCTTTCCGCAACATTTTAAACGAAATGTATGCCGCTGACATATCTGTTAAGATAAAATCGGCATATCGGGCGAGGTTTCAACAGGGGAAATTCATGGGAACTACCGCCCCTTATGGCTATATCAAAGACCCTGCCGACCACAACCATCTGCTGATAGATGATAAAGTGGCACATGTTGTAAAAGAGATATTCGACCTTGCATTAAAAGGGAATGGAGTTGCCAAAATTTGCAGACATCTTAATAAACAGCATATCCTACGCCCTGCCGCTTATGCGGCGGAGCGTGGCGAAACAGGCTTTGAACGTCATTTTGAGGGGAACGAGGACAAACGCTATATTTGGAGTGGGAACAGCGTGAGGAGCATTTTAAGAAGCCCGATATATGCGGGAAATCTTGTAGGCTACAAACGGATTGCCGCCAATATGAAAAGCAAGAAACGCCCCTCTAAGCTGCCCGAAGAATGGGAAGTGATACCCAATACCCATGAGGGAATAGTCACGCAGGAGGAATTTGATATTGTCCAACAGCTTATTACAAGTCGTAGGCTTCCACAGAACAAGGGAGGATTTGTAAATATTTTTGCAGGCGTTATCAAGTGTGTGGACTGCGGATGTGCTCTGCGGGCAATGAACGTACACAGGAGGAAACGCCCAGAGATTATCGACTGTGTACAGTATTCATGTAATAATTATGCAAGAAACGGAAGAAGCGAGTGTAGTGCCCACAATATAGAAGCAAGGGATTTATTCAATGCCGTTCTTGCCGACATCAACTGTTTTGCGGATATGGCAGTGAATGATGAAAAGGCGGTCAGGGCCATAGAAAAGCGGCTCACGGAAACAGACCAGAGCAGGGCGAAAGCATTAGAGAAAGAACGTAAGAAGCTGAACAAACGCCTTGCGGAACTGGACAGGCTGTTTTCCTCTCTCTACGAGGATAAGGTCATGGAGCGTATTACCGAGCGGAATTTTGAGATGATGTCGGGGAAATACCAGAAAGAGCAGCTTGAAATTGAAGCAAGGCTGAAAGAGGTGACGGAAACTCTTAATGAAAGCTACGAGAAATCACGGGGAATCCGTGACTTCCTCGCCCTTATCCGAAATTATCAAGGCTTAAAAGAACTGGATGCAACAGTTATAAACGCACTCATAGACAAGATACTTGTTTCGGAGCGTGAGAAGATGGCAGACGGAACAGTGAAGCAGGAAATCAAGATTTACTATAAATTCATCGGCTTTGTCGATGAATTACATATCATACCTACAAAACGGTGGGCAGCAATGCCCGCTAAAAATTGTACGGTGTGCGGCGTTGAATATGTCCCGGGCTCTGGTGCATCAAGGTATTGTCCTGCTTGTGCCAAGAAGATACGGAGGGAGAAATCAAACGAGAGCAAACGCAGGAGCAGAGAACAGAAAAGGATAGCATGTATGAACTGTCCGCAAAAAATGACCGACTGACCTTGCCCAGAGAAAGGGGCGTATCGAGCGTCAGGGCAACCAGAACCCCCTTGTTCATGTGTACCGCTATGTGACCGAGGGAACCTTTGACGCATACCTCTGGCAGACAGTGGAGAACAAGCAGAAATTCATCAGTCAGATCATGACTTCTAAATCGCCGGTGCGCTCCTGCGATGATGTGGATGAAACAGCCCTCAGTTTTGCTGAGATCAAGGCTCTGTGTGCCGGAGATCCCCGCATCAAGGAGCGTATGGATTTGGATGTGGAGGTATCCCGCCTGAAGCTGATGAAAGCCGACCACCAGAGCAAGCAATATCGTCTGGAGGACCAGCTGCTCAAATACTTCCCGGAGGAGATTGAAAAGCACAAAGGTTTTATCAAGGGCTTTGAATCCGATCTGGAGGTTTTGGCAGCGCACCCGCACCCGGAGGACGGTTTTGCTGGTATGGAAATCCGTGGCGATCTGCTGACCGATAAGGAGAACGCCGGTGCAGCCCTTTTGGATGCCTGCAAGGAGGTCAAAACCTCCGATCCGGTGCAGATCGGCAGCTACCGGGGCTATGCCATATCCGTGGAATTTTCCGCTTGGAAACAGGAGTATACGCTCCTGCTGAAAGGACAGATGACCCACCGGGCAACCCTTGGTACAGACCCTCGCGGAAATCTTACCCGTATCGACAATGCCCTCGCCCAGATGCCCCAGCGTCTGGAGGCGGCAAAGGCCCAGCTGGATAACCTCTATCAGCAGCAGGCTGCCGCAAAGGAGGAAGTTGGAAAGCCATTCCTTTATGAAGAAGAACTGAGAAGCAAAAACGCCCGTCTGGTGGAGCTGGATACCCTGCTCAACATCGACGGAAAGGGACCGGCACACGATGAAGCTGTCGTTGCCAAAAGCACACGGCCTTCGGTATTGGATCATCTGAAACGCCCGGTGCCGCCCCGCAGTACTGACAAGAAACCAAAACAACATGAGGAGGTGCGATAACATGAATACCAACGATTTGAATATGGCCCTTTATGAAAAGATGGCCGCTGAGCAGGACAAATACAGGGACTGGCTGAAAAGCCAGCCCCCGGAAGAAATTCTGCACCACACCTATGAGTACACCATCCGTGAGGACATCGTGATGGCGATGGAGGAACTGGAGCTGACCGATGCCCAGGCAGAGGCGCTTTTGGAATCTCCCTCGCCGCTGGCGGATGTGTACCGCTATTTTGAAAAGCTGGAGACCGGCCACATGGATGTGATCCGGGACAGCATTGAGAACCGTGCCAATGATGTGTGCAGAGCCAAAGAGGAACTGCGAACAACACCGGTCTATCCCCACTCTGCCGCCTATGCGAGAGAACATGGGGAGCTGGAGCAGTACCGAGCTTTCAACAATGTAAATCTCCAATGCAAGGAGTCCATTGAAGCGGCGGTGCGGGAACACTTCGACGGAATGTATCTCAGTCACGATGCGGCAAAGGGTGTGATCGAGACCTATGGCATGGAGCGTGTGGCTTTGGTTCTGGCCAACACCGTCCAGCTTCAGGACTGGGATGGGCGCTACTCCCGATGCAATAAGGAATGGGCTAAGACCATTCCCAACGAGAACCCCGAAACCGTCCGTTGTGGTTATGTCCTGAACAGCCACCCTGCTGTACTGGATGGCTTTATTGATCTGGTGCGTGAAGAACAGCAGCGTAGCCGTACTCAGGGAGAAAAACTGCAACCGTCCCGTCCCTCAGTACGGGATAAGCTCAAACAGGAGCTGCCGGCCCATAAGCCCGCCGCCTCAAAGAAACGGGAGCCGGAGCGATAACTATGGCAAAGCGTAAGCGGGATATGCAATTAAACTTTAGAGTTTCAGCGGAGGAGCTTGCTGTGATTGAGCAAAAAATGTCTCAGTTTGGAACCTCCAACCGTGAAGCCTATCTAAGAAAAATGGCGCTGGATGGGTATGTAGTCAAGCTGGAGCTGCCGGAGCTGAAGGAGCTTGTTTCCCTGATGCGCCGAAGCAGCAACAACTTAAACCAGCTGACCCGTAAAGTGCATGAGACTGGGCGGGTTTATGATGCTGACTTGGAGGATATATCCCAGCGGCAGGAACAGTTATGGGAGGGCGTAAAGGAAATCCTTACCCAGCTTTCCAAACTTTTATAACGGGGATAGATACTCCATTTGCGGAGGGAGGAACGGCATTACTTCGCTGCTCCTCTCTCCGCTTTTTCTTTTTATCGGTATCCTTGTCTTTTGCCTGCCCATGCCGGATAATATGATTAGAAAAGATACCAAGAACGCTGCAAGGAGGAAATGACATGAAGATTTTGAAAGGGCTTTTGATGATTATAACTGCACCGGTCATTTTGGTTCTGACACTTTTTGTCTGGCTCTGCACAGGGCTGATCTACATATCCGGTCTGGTGCTCGGCCTGTTCAGTACCGTGATTGCTCTGCTTGGTGTGGCTGTGCTGCTTACCTATTCCCCGCAGAATGGTGTGATTTTGCTGGTTATGGCATTTTTGATTAGCCCTATGGGGCTGCCGTTGGCTGCAATCTGGCTGATGGGTAAGGTGCAGAGTTTGAAATTTGCAATTCAGGAGTTGGTTTATGGATAAAAATACGCAAAACCATAAAAATGCCAGACACCGTCTGTTAAATTTGGAAAGAGAAACTATATATCCACGACTTTACTTTTGAACTAATATCGCGTATAATATTAGTGCGAAAGGAAGTGATATGATGGGACAATTTGAACAGCTGGATCAGATGCTAACAGAACAAGAAGGAATGCTGCGAACATCGCAGGTCGTATCTTCTGGAATTTCAAAGCCGGTATTTTATGATTATGTGCGTTCACGAGATTTGGATAGAGTCGCACATGGGATTTATCTGTCCAAAGATTCCTGGGTGGATGCCATGTATCTGCTTCATTTGCGATTTGAACAAGCAGTATTTTCACATGAAACAGCTTTATTTTTTCACGATCTGACAGATCGTGAACCAATAGAATATACAGTTACGGTCAAAACTGGATGCAATCCAAGCAAAATGAAAGCAGAAGGCATTCAAGTTTTTACGATTAAAGCAGACTTACATGATGTAGGACTTACAACAGCGAAAACTCCGTTCGGGCATACTGTGCCGGTTTATGATATGGAGCGAACAATCTGTGATTTGCTCAGAAGCCGCAGCAGAATTGAAATTCAGACCTTTCAGGGAGCACTGAAAGCGTATGCCCGTAGAAAAGATAAGAACCTGCGAGCTTTAATGCAATATGCTGGGATGTTCAAGGTGGAAAAAATTTTACGACAGTATTTGGAGGTACTTTTATGATAAAAACAGCAAGACAGCTTAAAGATTTAATACGAAACCTTTCCAGAGAAAAATCCGCAGATGCTCAGATTTTAATGAGGAACTACATGATGGAGCGTTTTTTGGAGCGTATTTCTCTTTCTGAGTATCGTGATAAGTTTATCTTGAAGGGTGGTATGTTGGTAGCGGCTATGGTTGGATTGGATGCCCGCTCTACGATGGATTTGGATGCAACCATAAAAGGAGCTAATGTTAATGTGGAGGATATTGAGAATCTAATTTCATCAATCGTAATTGTTCCGATTGATGATGGTGTTAAATTTCAGCTGAAAAGTATTTCGGAGATTATGGATGAAGCAGAGTATCCGGGGATTCGTGTCAGCATGAGTACAACATTCGATGGTGTAGTGACCCCTTTGAAAATTGATATTTCTACGGGAGATGCAATCACTCCAAGAGAGGTTCGGTATTCATTCAAACTTATGCTGGAAGATCGCTCCATTGATATTTGGGCTTATAATTTAGAAACTGTGCTGGCAGAAAAACTGGAAACCATTATTACCAGAACCACAACCAATACCCGCATGAGAGATTTCTACGATATTTACATTTTAGAACAGCTGCATGGAACCACGCTGAACCCGAAAATTTTACATGATGCGCTTCTGGCAACTGCTCATAAACGGGGATCGGAGAAGTATCTTAACCAGGCTGAAGAAGTTTTTGACGAAGTGGAAAATGATTCGGTTATGCAAAAACTTTGGGAGGCATACCGTAAAAAGTTTTCTTATGCTTCTGATTTGGAATGGGATGTGATTATGAAAGCAATTCGCAGGTTATATGTTCTTTGCGAGAAGGGCATCAGCTTATGAAAAAGCATGGACACTATTGTAAAGTTTGTGGTGAATACAAAGCCAACGAAAAATTTTCAGGCAAAGGTCATGCATCCCACATTTGTAAATCCTGTGCTTCGCTACCAGCAGAAACGCAGGCTGAACTGATGACACTGAATCGTCTTTTGAATCTTCCATGGAGGCTATCGAAAGAGCAGTTGTCCTGGCTGAAAAATCGACTAAAGGATAGGCGGCCTGATGTCCGTGCATTGGCGCAAGAGCAATATGAAATGAGATTTCCACCAAGACACTTAGAAGATGATGAGTTCAATTTTTTCGATGAAGAAAGTTTTATAGAATAGTGAAAGCGGTCTGCTATGGCAGGCCGTTTTCTTTTCGGGAAGGAGGTCTGACCTATGGCAACCACGAGAATCATGCCGCTTCATGTCGGCAAGGGCCGCACAGAAAGTCGGGCGATCAGTGACATCATCGACTATGTGGCCAACCCAAAGAAAACAGATGACGGCAGACTCATTACCGGCTATGCGTGTGACAGCCGGACTGTGGATGCGGAGTTCCTTCTGGCAAAGCGGCAGTACATTGCCGCTACCGGACGAGTGCGCGGCGCGGATGATGTGATCGCCTATCATGTGCGCCAGTCGTTCCGCCCCGGTGAGATCACTCCGGAAGAAGCGAACCGGCTGGGTGTGGAATTTGCCAAGCGTTTTACCAAGGGCAATCATGCCTTTGTGGTCTGCACTCATATAGACAAATCGCACATTCATAATCACATTATCTGGTCATCGGTCAGCTTAGAATATGACCGGAAATTCCGAAACTTTTGGGGCAGCACCAAGGCAGTCCGACAGTTAAGTGACACCATCTGCATCGAAAACGGACTGTCCATTGTGGAGAATCCGAAACCTCACGGAAAGAGCTATAACAAATGGCTGGGCGATCAGGCAAAGCCCTCTCACCGAGAGCTGCTGCGTGTAGCGATTGACAACGCATTATCACAAAGTCCTGCTAATTTTGAGGAGCTGCTGAGGCTGCTGCAAGAGTCCGGCTGTGAGGTATCAAAGCGCGGGAAATCGTATCGCCTGAAGCTCCCCGGTTGGGAGAAAGCCGCCCGAATGGACAGCCTGGGCGAAGGATATGGATTAGATGATTTGCAGGCGGTTCTCTCCGGGAAGAAAGCGCATACCCCACGAAAGAAAATAGTTACACAGGCAGAGACGCAGAAGGTCAATCTGCTGGTGGACATTCAGGCAAAATTGCAGGCAGGAAAAGGTGCTGGCTATGCTCGATGGGCTAAAGTTTTCAATCTGAAGCAAATGGCGCAGACCATGAACTACCTATCAGAGCATAACCTGCTGGAGTATGCGGTTTTGGAAGAAAAGGCTGCGGCTGCCACGGCACATCACAATGAGCTTTCGGCACAGATCAAAGCAGCTGAAAAGCGCATGGCAGAGATTGCTGTTCTGCGTACTCACATCGTAAATTATGCCAAGACCCGTGAGGTCTATGTGGACTACCGCAAGGCCGGCTACTCTAAGAAATTCCGGGAGGAACATGAGGAAGAAATTCTGCTCCACCAGGCTGCTAAGAATGCCTTTGATGAGATGGGCGTCAAGAAGCTGCCCAAGGTCAAAGAGTTGCAGACGGAGTACGCGAAATTGCTGGAAGAAAAGAAAAAGACCTATGCCGAGTACCGGCGTTCCCGTGAAGAAATGCGGGAGCTTTTAACGGCAAAGGCTAATGTAGACCGAGTGCTGAAAATGGAGGTAGAACAGGATGTTGAAAAAGAAAAAGACCACGGCCAGCGGTAAGCTGGTCCTGGTCAAAAGCGTTCGCAGAACGCGCAGCCACAGAATGAAATTCTGTGTTCAAAGGGGCTTGGGGGCGCTGCCCTCAACAAGCAGCTTGTGGCGAAATGGATAGCCACAAGCATTGCTTGCCACAATATGCTGCGCATAAAATGAAAAACTAACGACGGGACGCTTACTGCCTCCTATCGTTAGTTTTCTGTGTTTAAGCGACTTATAAAACCAATCAGCATAATCAAATCGTCATCTGACATCTTTCTCATTCCGTCCAAAGCCTTCTTGATAAGCTGAGGGTTATTTTCCTGTGCATCAAAAAATTGAAGCAGTGTGATTTCAAAATACTCACAGATGTTGAGGAACTGCTTCATAGACGGCATAGAACGCCCAGAGGAAATCGCCTGAATATAGCTTCTGTTCTGCCCTAACTCCATGCTCATCTGATATTCTGAAACACCTTTTTTCAATCGCAATTCTGTGATCCGATTGCGGATAAATTCTTCGTCCATACGCTCACCTCTCTGCACTTTTAGCATAGCAGAAAGCAATTCTTGATACTTCGTATGTATTGTGTTATAATTTTATAATACAACCTTTATACGCATTATTATTTGCGTTATTTTTGCTTTATATGCGTAATCAAGGCAGTTATCAAGGGTGATTTATATGAATCAGTATGCCTGCGCCATTACCGGCCACCGACCAACAAGATTTTGCTTTTGATATAATGAGGAAGATCCCCTATGCCAAAAATTAAAAGAATGTCTCCTGGAGCAGTTTCGGATACTTCATGACGAGAAATTTGTCCGTACTTTTTTTGTCGGCGGTGCTCTTGGTGTGGATATGTGGGCTGGAGAACAGCTGCTGACATTGAGGGCACAAACGGGATACGAAGATATTAAAATTGTCGTTGTAGTTCCCTTCATCGGTTATGACTCTAAATGGCCGGATCAGAGTAGACATAGATTGAAAAAGCTGATCCAAAACGCAAACGATTCCATTGTTATTTCACATTCTGCGGATGTTTCCAGTTATAAAAAAAGGAATTACTATATGGTCGATCATGCAGAGTACCTCATCGGTGTGTTTGATAATCAGAAAAAGCTGCGTTCAGGCACAGCACAGACAGTCAACTATGCCTTGCATCAGGGAAAAGTAATCACTCTGATCCATCCAGACACTATGGAGATAACAGCCCCTGCGCCTTAACAAATTCACAAAAATTTTTCATTAGCATTTCCAACAAAATATTTTCATTGAAGGGGTGCTGTGATATAATAAAATATAAAACTACGCTCAGAATAAATGGTGCCGCTATGAACAAATATATTGGACAGCAATTTGCTGCTTTAAGATACGAAAAAAATATTTTGGTTGTTGAAGAAACTACATCTGCTGGTGGATGCGGCTCCTTCAACGCGGCTTCTTCATGTCCTGCGTCAGCCTGTCTTTATGACAGTGCGGCGTGGGGCTTTTTTATTGCCTGAAAGGAGTATGAGAACATGAGTCTGAAATATACCTGCCCCAGCTGTGGAACCCCATTGGGTTATGAGGGATTGTGTTGGAAATGTAAGTGCGAGCAAGAACGGCAAGCTGCTCTGGCCTGGATGCCGGAACAAATTGTCGAAAAACAAAGAAACTTGATACAGAACATCCAGAGGCTGGCTGATATGGAGGACCCAGAGTTCGCCGACTTTTGGCAGCTGCTTGGCTACCATGATGCCATCACCCCGGAGATTCAGCGAGTGGCACTGGCCGCAGAGGTGTTCTGGCCCTGTGAGATCTATTATCATGCTCCCGCCGATGTGCGGGATGGTCTGATCCATGCGCTGTTGTCCGCAGAATATTCCAGCGCGGCCTCCAACCTGATGAGTTGCCTTGCTATGCAAGGAGATGACAAGGCAATGGAGACTCTGCTGGAGCTGGAGCGAAATCCCCGGCCCTGGCGCAAGGGCCTCTATGTAGACCCATCCAGCTATGCGCAGATCGGAGGCTGGACCTTCGACAAGGAGGGCCAGAGAATCCGACTGGGCTTCGATACCTGCTATCCTATGGTCAAGGGAACCACTGGCGAGAAATCTCCCGTCCGCATTGGCCGGGCACGGGAGGACACCTGTCCCCACTGCGGCGGGCGGATGGTGGATATTTTGGTGCTGGATGGCCGGGATGAGCGGCTCCGGTTCCTGGGGCTGGATGGTATCCTGACTGCCACCTGCTGCCCCAGCTGCGTGGGATTCCTCAAAGGCCCCGCCTTCAACCGGTTCGCTCTGGATGGCGGCGTGGAGGTCTTTCCCTCCGAACTCTTTGACGGCACGGAGAAGACGGATTGCTATGTCAGTCCCGAGGAGTACAAGGCCCTCACGGAAAATCCCTTTGTGCTGGGCGAAGCGCCCGTGCCCCTGTTTTACGGTGCGGCCTGCCAGGATGTGAACACGGTGGGTGGCTTTGCCAACTGGGTACAGGACGCGGAATATACGACCTGCCCCCACTGCGGCAAGCCCATGAAGTATCTGGCCCAGATTCAGTGGGATACGGTGTTTGACTGTGCGGAGGGCACGCTCTATGTGGAATTCTGCCCGGACTGCCAGATCGTATCCATGCAGCACCAGCAGACCTGAAAAAGTCGCACAGTATGAAAAGAGAAATACCAGCAGGTATTTGCGTAAGGAGGCGTCCACTATGTGCGAGCACTGCCGAAACATTCAAACATGGAGAAAATTTGACGCCCCAAAGGACTATCTGGCCTGTATTGCTTACATTCAGCAGTTGGTGTCGGAGGGGGAATTTGAACTGATGCAAGAGGAATCCACCTGCCTACTGGAGAAGGTAAAGACAGAGGATGGCTGGGCGGATGAAATCATGGCTCACATGATTAGGTGCAAGCACTGCGGCCAGATCTTCACCTGTGTGGTCAACACTTGGCGAGGCAGTGGACACTTCAAAAAAGGCAAAGCATGACACAGAAAAGGCGGTGAAATGATGAATCAGGCAGAAGAAGCAAAGCTGCTGGAGCAGCTTGAGCAATGGAATAAGAAGGACGAGTATTCCCGGTGTATCCGGGCCATTGAAGCCATCCCGGAACAGGAGCGGGGCTATCTGCTGACCGTCAAGCTGAGTCGGGCTTACAGCAATCTGGCGGTGCTGGGAGATCATGGAGAGCACGGAACCGACAGTGAAGTGGACGGAAATCTCATCCAGTACGCCATCCGACTGCTGGAGTCCGTTCGCACCCAGGGAGAGAACGATCCCTACTGGAACTCCCGGATGGGCTATTCCTGCCTGATGGCGTACCGCTCCGCAGCCACCGCCTATGAATACGCAAAATGCTGGCTGGCCCTGGCCCCGGATGACCCAGCCGCCCAAAAGCTGGTTCGGGACTGCGAGGAATATCTTGAGGAGGAAAAAGCCTTGGAAATAGATTTGAAAGAACGGGAGGAATTTATTCGGCGGGAAACTCCCGATGATGAAAAGGGGGTTATATGTAAATGAACAGCGAACAGATCACAGTATTTTTGCAAGAGCATTGGTATATTGCCTCGGTGCTCATCGGGGCCGTGATTTTAATTGGAGCGACCCGCAACTGGAACTGGCTCTGCGACCCCACTGGTACGCGGGATGCCCACCGCCACAGCAGAGGATACCGGCGGGTGGTGTTCTTTCTGTTGGGTGTCCTCTTGATTGTGGTGAGTATCTGGGGATTTGTGCTGAAATTGAAATAGGAGGAGAAAGACTATGATGACTGAGAAATATCCCACCTGGCTCATCGGCCATGTGAAAGAATGGGCGGAGAAGCGTTTGCCCACCGTGATACTTTGTTCCACCACCGGCAATGAACTGCTGGAGGTTTGGTATTACGGAGATCTGCTCACGGTGAAAGGAGAACCCCAATCCTATATCATAGATAGCGACGAGGCCCCCGGACTGGTGACAGCCCGTGACCCGGAGAGCGGCGAGGAGTTCGTCATCTTTGACGATGGACGGCATGGCTACGGCAATATGTTCTGCGATGAACATGATCCATCCGAGCTGGAGCACCGCCCCCTCAAGCGGTATGAGATCCCCGCCTCCAAGTTGGTGCTGGAGCTGGGGTACAGCATTGACTATGAGGACGAAAAAGAGACCTTTGAACCGGATGAGGCGGATACCGTGGAACTGATCAACGGTGAACGGATGCCGTGGGAGCAGGCCAAGCGGGACGGCATCGACTATATCGCCCTTTACTATGTGAACGAGAAAGGAAAACCAGTCCAGATCCTGGACGCAGAGCTGGCCTGAGTATACCGCAGCCAGATGACGGGATAAAGGAGGGCGACAGCGTGATCGGGACAGATGAAAACCGGGCGGTGCTCCATGTGGAGGTCATCTTCTGGAGCGGCAAACGAAAAATACCACCCAGCCTGGTCAGCGGAAAGTATTGTCCCCATTTTGTGGTCACAGGAACTACAGAATATTTGGGTGTATGCTTTCTGGACGGAACCGAGTGTACATTTGATACACCAGCTTTGGGAAATGCCCAACCCCTATATCCAGATACCATTGACTATGCCCCGCTGGAAAACAATGCGGAATTTTTGATCTATGAGGGAGCCAATGCCGTTGGCAAGGGCCGGGTGCTGGGCCGAACCGTTCCCTATAAAGTGAAACAACAACGAAAGTAGGTGCCTTATGTACCAAATTGCATATATTGGCCGCTGGGAGACCCTTCCGGAAACGGCTGCTGCCATCTGTGACCATGACACTCCCAAGTTGGAGGCGTTGCTACAAGGCGGTCTGGATTTAGATGTTCCCATCCAGCTCAGCGAATACATCAAGCTGATGCCATTGGAGATCGCGGTTTTTCGGAATGATGTGCCCATGATCCACTTCCTGCTGGAGCATGGAGCTGATCCCGATCTGGCAGAGGAACAGCCCCTGCTGCTCACCGCCGCCCGCTGTTGTGGGCCGGAGGTGGTGGCGCTCTTTGCTGGACAGGCCGCAAAACTCAGCTCGAAGCAGAAAGAGCGGGCCTTCCAGGAAGTACGCTGGGGACAGCGAGCGGAGAATATCCAGGTGCTGGAGCAAGCTGGGATCACAGTGGACAAGTTTGGCGGCGAGGCATTCCGGGCCGCTGTGTCCGAGGGCAACACCAAACTTGCCCGGCTGCTTCTGGAAAAAGGGGCAGACATCAATTACCACAAGCCGGACATGGTGTTTCCGAACGCCCCCACCGCTGTCACCGAAGCGGCTCGGCATAAGAATCTCCCCATGGTGCGCTGGCTCATTGAGCAAGGAGCCGACATCACCATTGCTGACAAATACGGCGACCGGCCTTACACCGTGGCGGTGCAGAACAAGAATCAGGAGATGGCCGACTACCTGAAAGCCCTGGAGCCGGAGGAATGGCACAACGAGCAGGAAAAGATCCGGCAGCTTATGCCCTACAAGCTGCCTGCCAAGCTGGTGGAATACTTGAAGACCGGCCCCCTGCGGCTGGAGTTCCCGGATCAGGAATGGGTGAAGTGGGCGGAGCTCTACTCCTTCATGGATGTGCAGGAGATGACCTGGAAACGGAAGAAGCTGCTCTCCCTGATGGTGCAGATGGACAACTACAGCGACTATCTGCTGCTGTGGAGCCCCAGGGACAAAAAACTGTGGTATCTGGACATCGAGCATGAGGAATTCCACCCTCTGGCCAAATGGGATGACTTCATCGCAGATCCCGGACGGTATCTGAACGGGATGATCGAGGGTGAGTTTGAGGAATAAGGAGCAAGACCATGACATCCATAGACTTTCTGAACAAGGTACATAAAAGCCTGGACTCCCAGGAATATAACCTCTCTTATTCTCCGGCCAAGTCCAAGAATTATATGCTGTACTGCAATGGTAACTTTATCGGTGGTCTGTTCGACGAGGAGTTGTGCTTCGTCTATGCCGACAGTGTGAGTGAACTGCTGGGGCAGCCGGAACCCGTCTACCACGGCTACTCCAGCACCGCCCAGCACAGGATGCTGGTGATCCCGGAGGAACATTGGGCGAAGGCGCTGAAACTTCTCTATGCCGAGAAATTTGATTGGAGCCGTTTGGTGTACGACATCACCTACACCAGCATCGGCGCGGCTGTGGTGGAGGACTTCTACGACGAGAATGTGGTATTCCTGCGCTTCTGCTTTGAAAAGGAACTGCTGAAAAAGGACCCTCTGGACCGGCAGGGCCGTATCCTGCGGATGGTCTATCTCAATCAGGATCTGACAAAAGCGGGCAAATATCTGTTCCCCAGACTGATGCAGAAGTTTCTTGTTTTTACAGATCGCAACGGAAAGACCAGTCTGGAAACCATGCTGAAACGGTGGTACACCCAGCTTGAAAAGGAATACCGCAATCATATAGAGGGATGAGGAGAATGATCTATGTTTGAAGAATTTTATGAGATGTACGAGTCCGAGGAGCAGGAAGTGGTCGCTTTGATCAATCGCTGCATTGGGGGCGGATTTAACTGGAAAGGTAACTTTTGGGAAATGACCATTGTGACGCTGGGCATAGTGTTCTGTGACACCGGCAAGGTCAGCACCAAAGAGGAGCGGCTGGATTGGCCGGTCACCGAGGAGGAGCGTAACGGCGAAAAGGGCTGGGGACGCTTTGGCAAGGAGCAGATCTGCCGCCTGAAGATCCGCCGGATGAAAGAAGAACGGGCGCAAAATCTGGTGGCGCGGCCCTGGTGCATCTCCGAAGTGGTCAGAGCTCATGAGGACTGCCCGGAGCTTCAGGCCATTCTGGACGAGTACCACAAGCCGGTGGTGATCCAGGACGAAGTGCTGGGTGAGCTGACGCTGGATAAGGACTATGATGCCTTTGAGGGTGAGATCCAGTGGTGCGGAAAGGATGTACGCCTTTCTCTGGAGGTCAATGCTGAGAGCAAGCCCTCATGGACTCGCGCCCGCAACGCCGCCAAGAGGCTGGTTACAGATCAGGAAACCTGGGACAAGGCCATGCGGGACTTTGCGGCCAAAAACCTGACTGGGCTTGCCAACAACTGGCTTTCCCAGGATGAGGAAAGCGCCCGTGACCCGGAAACAGCCCCCATCACGGAGGAGGAGTTTACCCAGCGCATCCTGCTCACCGAGGTTTCCGTTTCTCCCGGCGGCCGTTTTACCGCCTATTATAACGATGACGATATGTTCTGGGGCCATTCGGTAGAGGTTAGCGGCTCTTTGAAGAAGGGCATTACCTATGCCAACCTTGCAGGATAAGGAGGATAGCCTGATGAAACTAAACAGTAAACGCATTGATTTTGAATACACGCCCGACGAGGAAATCTTTACTTTTCCCGAGGACACGGGACTGCCCTTTCTCTTTGATGTAGATGAGGAACTGACCGACAATCCTTCTGCCATGGACGCGGTGGGCGAAATGCTGGATGAGGCGGAGAAATTGGCGGAGAAGGCCAAAGCCGCCATCAAAGCGGCGCTGGCAGACGAGGACAGCCGCTACCATAGCGTTGTGACATTTTTCATGGAGTTCCATCGGGACGATGTAGGCCCGGATATTGTGGCGGAACTTTTTCCGGGAACCGACCCAGCCAAACTGTCCTTTGCTGAGATGGTTGACTTTTTGAAGCTCAAGCGGTTCGGCAGTCTGGTGGATAGCGAGATGAACCAGCAAGTTTTCATTCTGGATCTGTCCTTTAACCCGGAGATTACCGACGAACTGATGGTAATCTACTTTGATTTGAACAAGGAGATTTTCTGTATCACACATGAGAGCTGAGCGTGACTGACATACACGAGGAAAGGAGCAATCCCTATGAAAGCATTTGACCCCAATTACAAGCTGCTGGACGAGATGTATCAGGACGATTACTATCCTGCTTTTCTGGTGGACAAGGTAAAGGACGAGCTTCAGAAGGTCATCGACCTGTTGGAGAGCGGCGAAACCGACACCGAAGTGGTGCAGGAAACGCTGGACGAGGCGGTCTGCGGCATCAATGATCTCCAGGAGGAGTTTGACGAGCACGACAGCGAGATCGAAACGGTGGCACGGGAATGTATCGCGGCAACCGTGGCCTACATTCTGGAGTGGTTTGGCATTCCTATTGACACCGAGGAGGCCATCCGGGAACGGGACTGGTGAACCCTATGGCAGAAAAAGAACTGGTCCTTTGTGATGAGTGCGGAAGCCTGTTTTTCAAAGGCTCCTCACAGATGATGGGGCTGTGCCCGGAATGTGCCCATGTTCTCTATGGCTACCCGAATTGTGACCATCATTTCCAGAATGGCCGATGTGTGAACTGCTACTGGGACGGCTCTAAGAGCGCGTATATCAAAAAACAGAACCAACAGGAGGAAACTGATATGCCTACAACTGAATGGTTGAACAAATACGAAGCAATCAAGGATAAATTGACCTGTAAAGATGACTTGGAGGCCCATTTCACAGAGAAAGTGATTGGGAACATGGCGGTGGATGTACTGGACATTGGCGTCGTCAATTTCCTAACAGGAACGATTTTCGCCTGCGATCCGCTGGTGGAGCTGGAGGACACTCTGCCTTTCCTTCAAACGATCCCCGCCGGAACTTACCCGGTGAAAATCTGCGTGGTACCCAGCGAACAATACGGCGACCGCTACGCCTGCGTCAAGGTGGAGGTCAGCCGGGAAAAGCCTGTCCGCCATGAGCTGGGCATGGTGGGCAACGAGAATCTGGACGCGGCACTGGGAGATGATGACTACTTCGGTTTCGGCGTAGATGCCGGAATGGGGTGTATTGCAGACATCCAGACCCAGGCGGCTTTCAAAACATACTGGGCCAAGCGGCTGGAGGAGGACCCGGACATCGACCCCTACAACGACCTGTTCTGCGATCTTCTGGAAGAAAACGCCAAAGCCTACCCCAAATATCAGGGGGACTGCGGCGACTGGCTCAACTGGACAGTGCCGGGCACGGACTGCAACCTGCCCATCTTTGCCTCCGGCTGGGGGGATGGTTACTATCCTGTCTACTTCGGGTATGACGCCAAGGGCAAAATCTGCGCCGTGTATGTGCGGTTCATTGACATTGAAGCCAGTTATCGAGAGCAGGATTAAAAATGTGACAGAACAAAGGAGAACACTATGAAAGACCTTTGCCAATACGGAAACCGACCGGAGGACGAATGGGAAATCTTGCCCTGGATACCTGACCCGCGCCCGCCCTTCAAAATTTGGGCGAAGCCGGAGCAGATCGCGCCATTCTTTCTCATTCCCCACCACCCCTATGCGATCTCCCTTCTGCTGAAAATCAGTGACGGATTCCGGACAGAGGAATTCCGACGGCTGGGACTGATCGGCAGCAGCGAGGATTGGGAGCGGCTTGTCCGGGGCGTGATCCAGGAGTTCGAGGAAAACAACAGCGGCGTGGATCTGTTTCACTTCGACTCCGACGAAGATGTGTTCTGCGTGTACTCCCAATACATCGACGATTTGATGATGCTGGCCAAAATGATCCGAGCAGCCTGTGCCGATGAAAAAACGATGCGGATGTATCTGAACATGAGCGAGGCAGCGGAAGCATGAGAGAGTTAACTACTCAAACAGGGATAGTAGTAAAATGCAGTAAAACGGCCATTGAATTTTTCCAAAATGCTCAGTCAGTGGATTTCTTTTCTGTGCTGGAGATCCCAGAGGAATTCCAAGGTATAGCGGTTGAGTTTTATGATTTGATTATGGAAAATGATCATCTTGCGGCCTTGCTGGGCTGTCGCGGCAATTATGATATTGCAATACAGATAGATGAGGTAACCGGCACCATGACGGGGTGGCATTGGTTCAAATGAGGGAAATGGAATGATCGAGTATATCAAGCTCTTTTGGGAGGGCGCACCGGAGGGTGAACCATCGGTCATCCTCTATGAAGTGGATACCGAAAATGAGCGGTTGGCCCTCCGCTCCATTGACATCTTTGCGGATGGCCGCACCCGCAACATCCCTGCCCTTTACGACGGCGCCATCGAGATCACACCAATCCTCACCGTGGAGGAATTGAACGCCCATGTCTGGGGCGAGGAGTTCCACGCCTGCATCATAGAGAAGGCGGAATTTGAGGCCATCTGGGAAACTCACACCTATGATGGAGCGTTAAAGTAGCCAGGAGGAGACACTATGAACAAACCTATAAAAGCCAAAAATCTGCCGTTGTTCTCCATCATTGACCTGAACCAGCTGCGCCGGGAAAACCATCTGGAGGGCACAGAAGTGACAGACTTTTTCACGGCAAGGGATGGAAAAGTCTATCTTCTCATGGAACAGCCGTCCGAAACACAGGGTAAGGACTGGCTCAGCACTCCTTCCACCTATACCGCAGTGGAAATCCAGCTGGATTGGGCGGAACAGCGGGTGCTGGAAATGACGCTGTTTCCTCTTGGCCTCTTGAAGTTCCAGTTCCATTATTTGCGGCCCGCAGGTGACCACTTCCTCCTGCTGGGGGCAAGATGCGCCTATCGGGAAAATGGCCCCGACCAGAACGCCTGGATCGTCAGCCGGGACGGAGCTGTGCTGTCCCGTTTCTGCCTGGGGGATGGCATTCAAGACTGTGTGGTAAAAAAAGATGGCACCATCATTACCAGCTACTTTGACGAAGGTGTATTTGGTAATTACGGTTGGGATGAACCTCTGGGCGCTTGCGGCCTGATTGCATGGACATCGGAGGGAACTCCTCTCTGGAAGAATGAGAAGTATTCCATCTATGACTGCTATGCCATCAGCCTGGACGAAGAAGAAAACCTGTGGTTTTATTATTACGATGAATTCCGGCTGGTGCGGACGAACTTCAAAGAGGACTTTGTATTTGAACTGCCAATCGAAGGAAGCGGAGCTTTTTCTGTTGCCCCGTCCGGCAATACCTTCCTGTTTCAAGGCGGATACCAGCAACGGGATAAATTCTACTTCCTTACCGCTCATGGTGATCACCTTGGGAAAAAACAGGAGGC
This sequence comes from Anaerotignum faecicola, assembly GCF_003865035.1. NCBI lineage: Bacteria > Bacillati > Bacillota > Clostridia > Lachnospirales > Anaerotignaceae > Anaerotignum > Anaerotignum faecicola. Next base: position 842,248 of record NZ_BHVZ01000001.1, on the reverse strand, counting down.
TATTCCCACCTGTGACGGAAACAAGGTCGCTGTGGAGCAGTGCAGCCTGCTTCGCAGCCGGATGTTGTTCCTTGGAAAAGATGGTGTGCTCTATGGAGGTATTTGGGGGAGCGATGGCCAATGAAACAGTCTGATATTTATACCGAGGCTCTGACCTGTCTGCGCTCCATCCTTCTGGCAGACCATCCAGAGTTCCAAAACTGGATCGACTGGTTGGAGCGGGACATTCAGGACTGGAACCAGCGGCGGGAGGTTGCCCACCATCTTCGGGCATACGGAGGTATGGGCTCGTTCAACGACCTGCCCAGTATGCGTGGAAATCACGACTATATTTTCGACTTTCTCAAGTCCGTGTGCTATGCCTTCGGCCATCTTTATGGCAAACGGGAAGGCATTTCTCCGGAGGCATTGATGGAGGAGTGCCTGCACGATGTAGAGCAGGCAGCCTATCACCCCCATAAGGCACTGAACCAAGCCATTGCCCAGCACTTGATGCAGGGCGATTTACAGGAAAACCTGGATAGGCTGTAGGAGGACTTGTTATGAACAAAAGACTATTCCGCACCCAATTCAATCAAATGGAAAACATCGAGAAGCAGGTGCTGATGGAGAGCCTGGCTACCCGTTATGATATGACCTTTCTCGGTCTACATACTTTTGACCGCTGGGGCCAGAGCTGCACCACCGGCATCTTCAAGAAAGATGGTCGGGAGTTCGTCTTTGTCCCCGGCGATACCGTCACCCTGGGCTGGGAGCAGTTTGCCGTGGGATTGAATCAGGAGAGCCGGGAGGAATTGGAGTATCTGTTCCGAGAATGGGAAATGGAGCGGGACCCGGAGGAGATGATTCGGGAAAGCATGGCTCCTGTTCGGCAGGCGGCCATTGGACCCATGCTGGTGGGCCGGGAGCTGGAGGAAATTAACTGGGAGCCAGTCAAAATGGATGATCCCAGACTGACTGTCCACCCTGACTGGCTGAAGGAATTCCGTGATTTTGCCTGGAGTGACAGCAGCAGTCTTACCTTGCATCAGTCGGCCCGCATTGAGCGGACGGAAAAGGGCTTTCAGATCTGTATCTATAACCACACAGACTACGATGCGCTTCTTGCCATGCTGGAAAACAGGGGCTTCTCCCTGCCCACGGCGGACGAGTGGGCCTACCTGTGTGGCGGCGGGTGTCGGACCCTGTTTCCATGGGGAGATGGGTTAGACTACTCCATGCGTCTGCACTGGTTTGAGAACATGGATGAGGATGAGAACCGGCCCTATGACATGGAGGAGCCCAACTTCTTCGGCCTGTCCATCGCCTACGATCCCTATATGCGGGAAGTGGTGCAGGCTGATAGGCTTACCACCTGCGGCGGTGACGGCGGATGCAATATCTGCGGTGGGCTGGGCCCATTTCTCGGTTTCCTACCCTGTTCGCCCCACTGTAAGCCGGAAGTGCAGGAGGACAATGAACTAAACGGAGATTATGACTTTTATCGGCCTATCATTCGGCTGGAGAACCATGATTGACAATAGAAGCTTGATACAAAATAAAGAAAGAGAGGTGCCGACATGGGAGCATGGGGCATAAAAGCATTAGAGCGTGACGAAGGGCTGGATGTACTGGACATCCTCAAAAATGAATATGTACCGGAGCATCCGGTAATGGATCTGGGCGAGATGATCGAACTGATGAAAGAGGAAGTCATGCTGGGAGCTGACTTCTCACAAATCGACTTCCTCTTTGACAATACTGCGATGGCTCTGGCGGAGCTGTATTTCCAATGGAAGGATAATGGCAAGCTGGACTACGATCATGAAGAAGCTATATGGGATAAAGTCACCGGTTTCACAGCATCCAAAGAAGCCCTTGCTTTCCTGCTGCGGCAGCTCACCGACATCAAAAACGAGGTGCCGGACGAGGACGGCATCCGTGAGATTGTGGATCTTTGGAAGAACGAGGACAGCGGTGAGATCGCTCCTGTGTGGTCAGAGCATTTGGACTGGCTCATCAAGCGGCTGATCTCGGAACAGGAGGCATGACGCATGTATATCAAAAAATACTGGGGCAACTTTATTGGCGGTTCCGATGACAGTCTGAACCTTGTGGCATTTTTAGAGGATCAGAAAAAGGAGGAGATCCCCCTCAGCGAGATTTTCGCCAAGATTGGTCTGGACAAGCAGAACTGGGACTTCCGCCAGACCGTGGAGTATCTGGAGTTCACCCATTCGGACGGCGTGGAGATGGACTTCCACTTCGCCATTGATGTGGTCACCGACCTGGCCGCCATCCTGCTGGAGTGCAGCGTCAGTGGCAGTGTAAACCTTCAGGATCTGGACGAGTACAACACCCCCGCCCGCCGTATCCGCATCACTGCTACGCCGGAGGAGCACGAGGCCATGGACAAGGCCCTGGCGGACTTTGTCCATGCCCCGCTGGAATACGACATCAGCGAGATGATGGGCGAGGATGAGATCACGGATATGGCTTCTCAGGTGGAGATGCTGCGGAAGGAGCTGTACGAAGCCTCTGGCCGCAACCGGAACTACCATGTAAAGGCGGAAGATGTAAAAGATCTGCTCCCCGACTGGGAGGGTGCCGATGGCTGTATCGCCACCAACCGCATCACAGTGGAGGGCTGCAAGGTTGGCTACTGCTACAGGGAGAAGCCGGACGGCGGCTGGGACAGTGGCTGGCGCTTCACCGCTGGTGACGAGAGCGAGGCGTACATGGACGACCCCAACAACGCCGGGATCTACAAGCTGAACACAATTTGCAACGACGATCCCGACATCATTCCTCTGCTGAACACCCCCGCCCCCTGCGCCTTTGAGCGGGATGAGAACGGCGTGTTCCAGCAGATCAAAGACTGGAAACCGGATGAGGACGAGGAGGACCCTGATATGGACATTTTGAAGCAGTGCCAGAAGTGGCATGAGGAGGACAAACACCTGAAAATCGTTGACGCGCTGGAGGCCATCCCCGCCGAGGAGCGTACCCCGGAAATTGATATGGAGCTGGCCCGCGCCTACAACAATCTGGCGGACCCCAGCGAGCCGGAGGGAAGGAAGCTGCTTCACCAGGCACTGGAACTGATGCAGTCCCATGAGGAGGAACTGGGAGATACTTATTCCTGGAATTTCCGTATGGGGTATGCCTATTATTATCTGGATCAGGAGGGCCGCGCTCTGCGGCATTTTGAAAAAGCTCTGGAACTGCATCCCGGTGATGATCCGAAGCTCAACACCCGACAGGACATGGAGGAACTAATTGACTCGTGCAAGAAGGGTATTTCTCTGCCTCAGTTCTCGGAGTGCTTCCGGGAAAGGACAGAGGACTGGTGGGAAACCTTTGCCGAGATGGAAGCAGAGCTGCGCCAGATGATGGACGAGGACAAAGACCATACCCGCGGCGCAGAACTCGTGGCCCAAATGGAGGAAACCCTGAATTTGGTTTTTGACGAGATTTCCTTCGAGATTGGCTTCAACGGCGAAAAGCATGAGCTGATCCTCACCCCGGAGGGGGATAAGGTCAAACTGTTTGAGCTGGTCTACTTCCAGAAGCACGCCCCCAAGGAGGTGCTGGAGCACTGGAATATCCTTGTGGGCCGTCAGCCTTTCCAGAACATCGGCCTGCGTACTGAGGATGGCTGGGACATCTCCGGGGAGGATGTGCAGATCTGGCTGGAGGAGCAGGGTGAAAACAGCTTCGCCATCTCCGCCTACTGCGAAAAGCTGCTGCCTATGCTCCGGGAGGAAGAAGGCCGGGTCTGGTGGATGCTCACTACCTTCACCGACCAAGTGCTGGGCGAGATCTCCCACATGAGATACATAGACAGCTTTGATGTGCTGGAGGAACCCAAGGCAGAGCCGTCCTTCCTCCTGTCCCAGCTGCCCGACAAACTGCGGGAGCAGGGCCTGGAGCTCTCCACCGACCCGGAAGCCTATCTGGAGAGCTACCTTGGTTACAAAATGGAACCCAAACAGGACCCGGACGCCGATTGGCGGCTGGATGTAATGGCCGGTTCCACCTGCTGTGTGCCGCTCATCAACGGCTATCTGAATGCCGACAATGATTTTATGGACGATCTCCATGCCGACGGCGCGGTGGCGGGCTTCTTCTGCTATCCCCTGGATACCCTGCGGGAGGAGGAAGGCAGTCAGAAAATTTTCGACTTCCGGGACAAACTGGAGGAAGTGCTCACCGGCGGGGATGGTTCGGAAGTGCTCACTCTCACCGGCGGGGCTACCGGCCTCTACTGTGGCTATGTGGACTTCATCGCCTGGGACATCCAAGAGGCGCTGAACATGGCGAAAGAGTTCTTTGAAGGCACGGACATCCCATGGGCCATCTTCCACACCTTCCGCCGTGAAGCCGGTTCTGTACCCCTAAAGCAACAAGATGATGGGACAGAAACTGAGAATCAGGATGACGAGTTGGACGAAACGCTGACGGGCATGGACTATATTCCTTACACCCAACAGAACGCCGAATCCTTCTTCCAGCAGCTGGAGCAGTGGAACGACGAGGATGAGTACACCCGCTGTATCCAGGCACTGAATGCCATCCCGGAGAACTGGAGGAACTACCGCACCGCCTACGCCCTGGCCCGTGCACTGGAGAACTACGCCATCATCGGGGACCATGACGAAGGTACTTTGAAATCCAAGGGAGACAAAGCCCTTCTGAGGGCCATTGAGGTGCTGGAGTCCGTCCGGGAGGAAGGCCAGGACAAGGCGGAGTGGAATATGCGGATGGCCTATGGCTATCAGTATCTCTATGGTCAGGAGGAAAAGGCCATCCCCTACGCCGAGCGGTGGGCGGAGCTGGACCCCGAGGACGAAAATGCCCCGGCAGTAATTCGGGAGTGTAAGGCGGAGATCCGGAAACGCCAGCGCAGCCGGAAGAAGAAGGCCAAATTCGTGCCCGGTGATACTCCATTTGAGGGCTTCGACCTCACCAACTTCTGGGATGATAATTGGTATGCACTGAAAGAATATGTCAGTGATCCGCCTTCCGATGAGCTGATCGCCAGCGTGGAGGAGGAACTGGGCTACAAGCTGCCCGCCGCCTACATCTGGCTGATGAAGCAGCACAACGGCGGCATTCCGGTGAACACCTGCTATCCCTGCGATGAACCTACCTCCTGGGCAGATGACCATGTGGCCATCACTGGCATTTTCGGCATCGGACGAGAAAAGAGCTGCTCCCTCTGCGGAGAGCTGGGCAGCCAGTTTATGATCGATGAGTGGGAGTATCCTGCCATCGGTGTGGCCATCTGTGACTGTCCAAGCGCCGGACACGATATGATTTTCCTGGACTACCGAGCTTGCGGCCCCCAGGGAGAGCCTGCGGTAGTCCATGTGGATCAGGAAAACGACTACAAGATTACCCATCTGGCAGACAGCTTTGAGGAATTTGTCCGCGGACTGGAGCATGAATCCCTCTATGATCCGGATGAAGATGTAGAGGATCTTGAGGATGACGCCGACGAGGAGAAAACTGACTGTAAGGGCTCCTTTGCCGGGTCTGTGCTCCTCTCCAAAGCGGAATGGGACAAGGAGCAGTTGATCCGGAATCTACGGGAAGAATGGGGCATCGTAGATGAGGAGCCGGATGAGGGCGACGAAGATGATGAGAACAGCGATGACGCTGTGGTAATGCGGGTCGGCGGCATGATGCTGATCGTGACACTCTTCCACGGTCACATCCCGGACAATGAAGCGGAGATCAACGCCGAAAACAACTATATGTGGCCAGAGGCCGTAGAGGTGGCCAAAGCGCACAAGGCCCATATCATGGTGGCTGTATTGGGCGAGGAGGAAAAACTGCTGGAACGGGGCAAGCTGTTCACCAAGGCGATGGCAGTGTGCTGCAAGCAGAAATACGCCACCGGTGTCTACACCAGCGGCGTGGTATTTGAGCCTCGTTTCTATGAGGGCCTTGCCGATATGCTCAAAGAGGACGAACTGCCCATCTTCAACTGGGTTTGGTTCGGCCTGTACCGGAGCGAGGGGGGCCTAAACGGCTACACCTACGGCATGGATGTGTTTGGCAAGGAGGAAATGGAGGTGTTGAACACCGACGCTGAGCCGGAGGAACTGCGGGACTTTTTGGCCAGCCTTGCCTCCTATGTGCTGGCGTGTGATGTGACACTGCAAGACGGCGAGACCATCGGTTTTTCTGCGGACGATAAGCACACCATCACCCGCAGCCCCGGCGTCTCCCTGCCGGAGGAACAGATGACCCTGAAGATCGGTTACGAGCCTATAAAGGGAGATCCGGAGGATGACAGCTGCGACCACTCAGACAATGATGACACGCAGGATGAGGAAGAATTCAGTAATCCCGAAGTCTACACCGAGGAGGAGATGGAAGCCGTCGAGGGGCACATTGAGCAGTATTTCGGCAAGTTCGAGAATGTGTTCCATGAGCTGGTTTCTCCCGACATCCATGTGGACATCTGCGTGGTGCCGCCCTCTGAGGAGCGGGACTACTGCACCCTGGTCACCATGGGCATGGGCGCTCACCGGATGAATGTGCCGGAGGAACTGGCGGAATATAAGCTGGAGCGGGCGGAGCTGGCCATTGCCCTGCCTGCGGACTGGAAGCTGGATCAGGAGTCCATGAAAGACGAAAAGTGGTACTGGCCCATCCGCCTGCTGAAATCCTTGGCCCGCCTTCCCATTGCCAGCGATACCTGGCTGGGCTTCGGCCATACCATGGACAATGAGGAGGATTTTGCAAAGGACACAAAGCTGTGCGCCGCCATTCTGACTGGTCCCCAGGATACCGAAGATGGCAGCGAGGTCTGCATCCTGCCGAGTGGCGAGGAGGTCAACTTCTATCAGGTCATTCCGCTTTATGAGGACGAGTTGGACTATAAACTGGAACATGATGTAGACGCTCTGCTGAACAAGATGAGGGGGATCAGTTTTGTTGTAAACCCCACTCGCCAGAATGCGATCACCCGTGGCACCCTTTCCAATGATAATTTTGACGGTGAGATGGACGACGCTTCCTATCACCTTGAGAGCATTGAGGAGAAGGAACTGCCTATTGACCCCATCAATGCTTATAACCACATGGCCATCTACTTGCGCTGGTGCATGGAGCACGACCTGATGGGCGAGGACTTCCTGAAAGAATACAGCGAAGTGGCCAAACAGGTCAAAGCCGACCCTGCCAGCGTGGATCTGCGGGAGTTTATCCGGGATGAGCTGGACGGCTGTCTGTTCTTTGTGCTGTTCAATCAGCAAGGCCGTGCCTTTGCAGGCTATTACTACGGAGAGGGCGACAGTCCCTACTATCCTGCCGACATTGATGACTATGCCCTGAAATATTTTGGTCCGTCCCGATACCACTCCAATGAATTTCAACAGGAGGCATACTTATTCATCCCATTTGATGAGAAATACTATCAGACCATGGCTCAAGTGATTGAGGAACGCTTTGAAAACTGGCAGGGACAGGACTTCGACGAGGACACGCTGGAGCCTTCCGAAGTGGCTCATGCCATCATGGAGTATCTGGACTGCGAGTGTACCTATTTCCCATCCATGGCAGATGATGACCCCATCATGTCGGCATACAGCTACGCCCAGCGGCTGGGGGTACGGGAGGGCTTTGTTCCCGTGCTCATCAAGGCGGATGATGAAACGCTGTTGGAGTGTCTGGTGATGAACGCCGATCCGGAGCACAATGCGGACTTCTACGAATTTGACCTCAAAACAGTAGAGGAGTATCGAAAGAAGATGCTCTCCGCTCCCATCAAGGACGGAAAGGCGGTTCTGGAGGAATTGACCGGCCAGCGCAAGGAAGAAGCCGAGGACGATGACATGGACTGGGAGGCGGAAGTCCTGGGCGAGATGGAGGGCGGCTATGACAATGACCGCTTCTCCTGCTATTGGGATTCGGATAGCCACATGACCTATCCGCTCATTCTGGCCAAAATTCCGGTCAAGAACCCCTGGGAGATCTTCGCCTATCTGCCCTTTGGAAATTGGAATGAGTGCCCCGACACGCCGGACCTGATGGCAGTGGCGAAATACTGGTTCGAGCAGCATGGTGCCATCCCTGCCGCCATGAGCCACGATGAATTGGAGTTTGAACTTCCGACTCCGATCTCCAAGGAAAGAGCTATGGAAGTGGCTGTGGAGCAATATGGCTTCTGCCCAGATCTGGATCAGAATGAGGATGGAAGCATTGGCTCCTTGGCAGATGTCCTGTGGCAGTCCACTGTCTGGTATTTCTGGTGGGATTGATGGGAGGTGCGACCAATGACAGAATATCAGAAAACCTATATCGAACTAAAAAAACAGTTTGTTGCGACCAATGAAGGTCCAGACAATGTCCGCGCTCTATATACCTTCAAGGAAGAACTTGAGCAGAGTGAGGATCAGCAGGCCAAGGAAGTGCTGGTGGATGTATATGACCTGCTGGACTTTAAGAAGGACGCCTACGAACTGCTCTGCCAAATCGGAAATCGTTCCGATAAAAAGACCCTCAAGCGGCTGGGCACGCTGAAGGACTATGCGGAAAACTGGGGCAATCATTATGCTCTCCCCAAGCCCAAAACGCCGGAGGAAAAGCAGAAAGAGAAGGAACGGCAGGCCCAGCTGGGCCTGCCCGCCTTCCGGTATCACCCAAACCCTCTGGAAACTGGGGCTTTTGAGGAATCCGCAGACGGCGTTGTCTGCGACTGCTGTGGCAAGACGACCCATATTTTCTATACAGCCCCCTTTTACGCCGTGGAGGATATTGAGTATCTGTGCCCGGAGTGTATCTCCAGTGGCGAAGCAGCCCGGAAATATGACGGCTGCTTCCAGGACGATTGCTCTCTGGATAATGGTGTAGACGATCCAGAGAAGCTGGACGAGCTCATCCACCGAACTCCCGGCTACTCCGGTTGGCAGCAGGAATACTGGCGCGCCCACTGTGGCGACTACTGCGCCTACCTGGGCCATGTGGGTGCCAGAGAACTGCGGGCGCTGGGTGTGCTCGAGGAAGTGTTGGACGATCCCATGTGGGATGACGAACAGAAGAAAATGATTCAGGAATCCGTCAATGGCGGGCATCTGCAATGCTATCTGTTCCAGTGCCTCCACTGCGGAAAACACCTGGTCTGGATGGATTTTGATTGAGGTGGCAACATGGAGAAGAAGGATTTTCCCAAGGGAACCAAGCCCCGTGAGATCTTCGTCTATACCTGTGAGCGGATCGCGGAGCCTTTGAACCCGCTGGGCTACAAATACCGCAAGAGCAAAAATGACATCTACAAAAAAGACGGCATCTTTGTGTTCTCCTTTTACTTTTCCCCCTCCATCCGCTTTGGCTCCACCACTTTTACTGCCTTCTTCGATGTGAGTTCCCCGGTGATTGCCCAGTGGCGCAGTGAGCAGGAAGGGACGGAGGAAACCTATGATGGTATCGTGGGTACCTCCATCGCCCGGCTGACCCACCGGTATGATGACTTCCCCCGCTATGAGGTATCTACTCTGCTGGAGCGGGAACGCTCTATCCAGGAAATTTCCGGGCAGATCCAGGACTATGCACTACCATTCTTTGCCCGGTTTTCCAATCTGCCCAAGCTGCTGGACGATGTGGAACAGGAGGGGTTCTTCCCCCATCGGAAGGGGTTCGATGTCCCTAAGCGGAATCGGGAGTTCATCGAATGCTTCCGGGAGTATCTCCAAAAGCAGTAGGAATCAGCAGAAAGGAAACAACACCTATGTCAAACAGTAGAGTATCCACTTGGAGTGGAATCCGGAACAAATTGGAGAATGACTACCTGTGCCCGGCACTCCGGGGCCACATCCAGTATTTTGCCACCAGTTACAGCAAAAGCGCCGACCATGAGGGCCGGGCCGCCATTCGTGTGGACGGCGTGGAAGTGCTGCGGAGCAACTACTACACCTATTTTGAAAATGTGTGGACGAAATTTCATCACTTGCGCTCCACCACGCTGAAAGATCACGACTCCGCAAAAGAGGCCATCAATCAGGCTCATGCCTATGCGCTGGAGCAGGGCACCTTTGACCAAAAGGTGTTCTATGAGGCGTTTGGGATCTTTGACAACCAGAGCATCGAGAAAAGCCTTGTCAGCGAGAATCCCCTTGTCCGTATCTTTGCCCTTCTGGATCGCAGGCTTGGCAAGCGCCGCCTGCTGGCTTTGGAGGACTCCATGGAGCAGGAACTGGACTGGGTGCGGGCTTTCTATGTGATCCGGTTGCAGGCCGAAGGGCTGATGGAAGCGAATAACATTTAGGAGGAACCACCATGTCACAGATCGCGTCCTTTTATCTGATAAAAAATAACCAGCGGCAGGAGTTGTCCGACGGTGACTGCTCCGGCGCGGTCTATATGGCCATCTGGGACTGGTGTGAGAGCGAACTGGATCTGGATGTCCGTTTTCCTGCTCCCCAGACGGAAGACACCCTGGACTGCGCTCTGCTGGAGGGAGAGCTGGCGTCTCAACTGCTGGCAGCTCTGCGGGAGCAGGATCTCCCGGAGCTGGCCGCTGAAATTGCCCCGGACTGGGATCTGCCCACCGAGGCGGTGCAAAGCGGGCTTAATACGCTGCGCTCCCATCTGGAACTGGTGCAGGGCGATGCTGCTCTGCTGTATGAAATGACATGAGAACGGAGGGATACCATGCTGGCAAAGCGGTTTGAACACATTTTACATGATCTGGGCATGGCTGGGCTGGAACACCCTCTGTTCTACCATGCACCGGTGGGCATTCGTTTTAAGATCGGCGGGGAGGAACCAATCTATCTGGATAGGCGTGCGGCGAAGCTGAAAACCAACCCCGCTTATGTTCAGGGGGCGCTGGACCGAGCCGCCGCGATCTATCGGGCACTTCCGGCGGTGCCGGACCTTCTGCGGATCGACGGGTATCCCGATGAAGAACCCGCCGAGTCCCTGCTGACCGTTATCCGGCAGCGAGTGGGCCTCCCAGTTCCCGATGAACAACTTTCGGCCACAGAGCAGGATGAAGATGGGGATACCCATGCACAAGTGCAGTTTTACTGGGATCTCAGCAAGATCAGCTTTCAACCAGAGCTGCTTCTTCGGGAAATCATTCTGGGGGACATCGGCGGCTGGAACGGCTTTGTGTCCAGCGTCTATCTGGCTGGGCCGGGGCCGTTCCTCTACCATTTGTACGATGACCGTGGGCTGGATGTGCTGGGCGGCTCACAGAAGCTGCTATTGCCTCTCTATCATCAATTTCATGACTGGATTTTGGAATACGATCTGGAGAAGATTGACCAGATGTTCGCTCCAGCAAAAGAATGACTGCATAACAGAAAAGGAGACATTGCTATGGGACTTGATATTTACGCCGGGCCGCTGACCCGGTACTATTCTCACAACTGGAAAACTGTTGTTCAGCAGTGGGCGGAGGAAAACGGATACACCTTTAACCGGATCACCCCGGATGGAGAACCCGCCGACAACGAGGAGGAGCTGTCCCCGGCTGAGATCCAGGCGGCAGTGGAGGACTGGCGGGATCAGATCTTAGCCGCCATTTCCCAGCCGAACCAGCCGCACTACACTCCATGGCCGGAGGACAACGAGCGGCCCTATTACACCGATAAGCCGGATTGGGATGCCTTTGGCGCTATGCTGCTGGTGGCTGCCTGTCATACATACGAGGAACCGGTGCCTCTCACCGTGGAGAAGGACTGGGACTTCGGGGAGCATCCCCTGATTGCCCGCCTTGCATCGGACGAGGAGCGGGTGTGGTCCCTGCTTCGGGGCGCGACTTGGTGGCTTCCCCTCACCGACAGCTTTCTATTCCAAGGCCCTCTGCCCACCGATGATCAGACGATGATCGCCACCTTGGGCGGACTGCGGAAGGAGCTGGAAAAGCTGAACCAGCTGGCATGGCAGGCCGATGAGGACACTATCCTTGGTTGGGCAGACACGGAGGGATACCCGGTAGACGGAACCGTAGACTCAGATGGACAGTACAGCAAGGCAGACATCCCGGAACACACCCAGTATGACACCCAATCCTTGGCCAAGTTTGCCTTCTCCGTGTTCTGGCGGGCCATGCGGTTTGCCGAGGAGCAGCAGGTGCCTATCCTGCTTGACTATTAAAGAGAATTCGTCAGGGGGTGGAGACCGTGGAACAAAAACGGCCGGCAGATATATTTCAGGAGCTTCTGGACTACCTATGGAACGGCCTGGGCCTGGAGGAAAAGGGCTGGAAGCGGCTGAAAAAGGGCGACTTCAAAAAGAGAACAAAAAACGGCCTGACCTACCTGATCTGGTTTGATCGGAGGCGCTACAACTACATAGACTACGAAATCGGCCATGGAAATGTTGAGGTGGGCTTCACCTGTATCATAAAGCAGGGAGATGATTGTCTCTACTCTTTCAAAATAGAACCGACAACAGGCGGTTCGTTCTTTCGGATGCTGACAGAGGATCTGCGGTTGGACACCGGGCTGCTGGACACCTTCCTGCCCCTGATCCAAGCCCACTACCTTGACTTTATCTCTCACTTTGAGGTGGACCCAGCAGAGGCGCTCCAGCCGGTCTGCGCCCCCTTTATCCAGCCGGAGGATTACAGCTGGTGCATTCATGTGGATGAGCAGATGGTGGAACGGTACGGAACATCGGAGCAGCTGGCGGAGTACCGCCATCAGGCGGAATTGCGCGGAACGCCTGAACACAAGGCAAAGAACTGGATGGGTTCGATGTTGTTCCACCTCTCCCACGCCAATGATGTGGATCAAGCCTGGGCCTCAAGCCGCACCAGAGAGGAACTGGACCAGGTGGTGGAACCCTTTGTGCAGGCCAAGCGGCAGACAGGACAGTGGACACAGGAGGATGAGGCGGGCTATCAGCTCTACCGGCAGGAAACAGATCCGAAGAAGCGCACCTTTCGGGTATGGTATCTCATCGCCAACCCCCGCGGCCTGCCGAAAGAGTTTGTCCAGAAAGAGCTGGAGTTTCGGTGGAAACTGTTCCCAGAAAAGAAGGAGGAAACCAAATGAGCAATAAAGCTTTCCAGCAAAATCTGGACGACAAAAAAGGCCCCCAGCCCGGTGGCCCCTATCTCATTCAGATGCTGTTCAAAGAGCCGGTAGAAATGCCGGATAAAGAAAAAATGACTGCTGTAATGGAGAAGCACATCGGATCAACAGAGTGCTTCTGTTATGATAAGAAAATGGCTGGCTTTGCCGCACAGGAGCATATTGCAGAGTTCAAGGACGGAAAATGCCCGGTGCAGCTGATGGTGATGAAATGCGACAAGTTCAAGGGCAAAGGCTTTGATGCCTTCCTGATGAGCCAGATGTGGGACTGCCAGGAGGACCGGGAGCGGATCTTCCGGGAGTGCAAATATCAGGTGGTAGCCACCGATATGCTGGCTGCGACACTTCCGGCGCTGGAGCGTGCCAACCTGGATGCCGACTTTTTGGAGGCTCTTGCGGAGCTGTACCCCACCTGTGAGGCATTCTATTTCCAGAACTGCGGCAAGCTGTTTCTGGCAGAGGATGTACGCTCCCACCAGATTGAGGGTCCGGATCGGTTCATCCGCTTTGGGGTCAATGTCCGCTTCTTTAACATTGAGGGCACTGAGGATATGCTCATCGACACGGTGGGCATGAGTACCCTGTTTCTGCCCGACCTCCAGTACCACTTCCACGACATGGACCCAAACTGGGTGGTAAACCACGCCTATAATGTTGCGTCCTATATTCTGGAGCATGATAATCCCATTGGGGATGGTGAAACCATAGACGGCGTGGCGGATGGCCAGATGTGTCGGGAGATCCAGTGGAAGTGCCAGTATGAGGACGCCCTGATCCAGCCGCCCAGAGGGGTGCTGGACATCAACATGGGAAACTATGCTTCGGGAGGACGCTGAATGAATGGCGTTGTGCTCCTGGTAGGCGGACTTCTGCTTGTGGCGGTGATCAAGCTGATTATAGATCGAAATTGGATCGGCCTGCTTCTCTGTGCTGTCGCCCTGCTTCTGGTCTTTGGGGCTGGACACCATACAAAATAGGCCATTTTAAGAATCGAGGAGGTGAAGTATGCAGAATTCAACAAATATGCGGATACTGGAATTACTCCGGTTTCTCTATGAGCGGACCGATGAAAACCATCCCGCCACAGTATCTGACATCATTGCCCATCTGAATGGAAAAGGAATTCAGGCAGTGCGGCAGACTGTTTACGCAGATACCAATGCGCTGATCGATGCGGGGATTGATATTGTGGTGGTTAAGAGTACCCAAAACCAATATTTTATGGGAAACCGCCTGTTTGAGTATCCAGAACTGAAAATGCTGACAGACGCAGTAGCATCCTCGAAGATCATTTCTGCCAAGAAGTCTGAGGAGCTGGTGCAGAAATTATGCCGTCTGACCAGTCTACATCAGGCAAAGCAGCTTCAAAAATTTGCTGCTTTATCCAGCCGTGTCAAACCGTATAATGAAAAGGTTTACTACATCATTGACAATATCCAAACAGCGATTGGAAACCATCAGCAAATTCGGTTCCAATACTATGAATATACTCAAGAAAAAAAGAAAATCTTAAAGCATGATGGATATTATTATGTCGTAAATCCTTATGCGCTTGAATGGAAAAATGACCATTACTATTTGATTGGATTTTCTCTGAAGCATCAGAAAATTGCTCACTTCCGTGTAGATCGGCTAACAAGTGTAGAAAATCTGGAAACTTACTTTATGCCGATAGAGGGATTTGATGTAGCCTCCTATACAAATAAAATGGTTGATATGTTTACATCGGAGTCATCGAAGGAAGTAACCCTTCTATGTGAAAACGAATTGATGAGAGTAATCATAGATCATTATGGAGAAGATGCTGCTGTTGATAGGTATGATGATACACACTTCACAGCCAAAATTGAAGTGAACCCCAGTGGAACTTTTTATGGCTGGATATTCAAATTCAAAGGGAAAATAAAAATTCTCTCTCCCAAAGAGTGCATTACGGAAATGCAGCAAATCGCTCAGGAATTTATATAGCGCAAAAGAGGTGTTATTGATTTTTAACACCTCTTTTCAAATGAAATTTTTATCCTTGAAGTGAACAGATGTTCGATATACAATATAAGCAAGATGTTCGCAGTTCGTCGAACAAATGAGAGGTGAATGCTGTGGGCAATATAACTTTTGGATCATTTATAGCCGAGAAACGCAAGGCGCACAAATTCAATTTACGCGATACAGCCAAGCATTTGAATATTGCTTACGGTTATCTGTGTGATATTGAGCAAAGCCGCCGTCCTGCTCCCACTGGAGATTTTGTGGAACGCATCTCTGCCTTTCTGAATTTGGATAAATCAGAACATGAGTTGCTTTTGGATCTGGCTGCAAAATCACGCAATACAGTATCTGCTGATTTGCCAGACTATATCATGGAAAAAGATATTGTTCGGGCAGCCTTGCGTGTGGCAAAAGAAGTAGATGCTACCGATGAAGAATGGCAGACATTTATGAAAATGCTAAAGGAGCGTAAACGATAGGGGGGAGAGCTTTGTCAATTCCACAAATCCGTACAGAAGCAATCGAGGCAGTAGGGCGAAAAATCCTGATGGAATATGATCCCTCTCTGCTATCCGGGCAACCATGTCCTGTGCCAATCGAAACCATTATCGAGACAAAGTTTGATCTAATCCTGGAGTTTCATACACTAAGAAAAAACCCCAAGATATTAGGGGAAACAATTTTCGATGACGGTGCTGTTGTCTTATATGACCAGATACAGAGACAGTATCGAATGATTGCAGTAAGAGCCGGTACAATCTTAATTGATGAACGGCTTTGTGATCCGTCAAAATTAGGGCGGCTCCGTTTTACCTGTGCCCATGAGCTGGCTCATTGGGTACTACATAAGAAGTTGTACTCTGGTACTGGAGATGTTGCTGCTTATAACGGAAATGTTTCTTCCGACGAAAGTCATGGCATAATTGAGCGTCAGGCGGATACTCTGGCTTCTGCTCTGCTGATGCCTTTACCGCAGATCAAAAAATGTTTTTACCGGCTTAAAATAGGCCGGACAGATGAACAGCTCATTGCTGAAATGGCAAATATTTTTGAGGTTTCCAAGCAAGCAATGCAGATTCGTCTAAAATCCAGAAACCTGATATAACCAAATGGGGGAATAGAGAGAGGCACTGCCCTCTCTCACGCTCCTCTGCTATGCTATTTTGTACCTAATATGTTCGCAATATTGCGAACAAGGAGGGATGTTCTATGAGAAAAGAAAGCACAACAATCCAAAAATGTAACAGCAGGCTAACAGCTTTGGGGCTTAACAGCGACGCTGCGTTTCATAGAAGTAAGCTGATTCTAAAGATTTACCGTGATGTAGTCTGGGTTCTGAGTGAACGGGCAGAAGAATTACAAGAAACTGCTTGGATTATGGGAGAACAAGATATAGAGTCTGGCCTCTGCTATCTTGAAAATTTTGCACCAGATATTGAACTGCAAGCCTTTGAAGAAAAAGTTTGCTGCCTTGTTCAAAATCAAATGCTAGTCAATATTATTGACCGTGCACTCCTTCGTCTGAAACGGTATCCGGATCGAGGAGAACTTTACTATGAAATTTTGACTAAGCAATTTATCTATCGGTTCAACAGTACAGAGAAAGAATTGCTGGAAGAACTAAATATAGAGCGCAGTGTCTTTTATGACCGAAAACGAGAAGCCATCTATTTATTTTCTGTTTGCTTGTTTGGATATTCTATTCCAGAAGTCCTGGAGGAGCTGCCCCGACTAAATCCCGACAAATCCCCGACCTAATCCCTACTCCCTTCCGACTTCCGACCTGCTATACTTGTTATAGTGGCAGGAATGCGCTAAATTGAATACTTTTCTACATAAGGCCCGGCATTAACCGGGCTTTTTTCATTCCTGCTGCAATATGGCGGCAGGAACATGGCTGGAGGTGAAAACACTTCCGGCCTTTTTCTTTGCCCGGTATTAGGAGGCCGGTATGCGCTGGGAGGCGTACATAGCAAAATATCCATGACACCGTTCAAATTCGCTGACTACCAAGAATTTGAACGGAGGAAAGGATATGACGAGAGTATTCATTTGGAAAAATAACAGCCCACAGGAATGGGAGGAAATCAGTTTTTCAGCGTTCAGTAAGGCACGCCGCAATGGTTGCTTTACTGGGCGCTTTTTTGTTGAAACAGTCAAAATGTTCCGTGATGAAGATGACCGCATTATCATGGAATGTTCTCGCAAAGATTTTGAAAAATACCAACAGGAGGACCGCCACAGCCGCTATCTCCAGGAACATGAGAAAAGTCGCTCTATATTCCCGGCTTCTCATGTGGGAGATCGTGACGGCACAGAGGAAGGTTATCAGGATACAGATTTGTTTGTGGATGAATCTGTTGATACTGCGGAACAAGCTATTCAGAATTTACTTCTTGAGGATTTACACCAAGCTCTATTGAAACTGAGTCCAGCAGAACGAGATTTTATATTGTCCTATTATGAAATGAAAATACCAAATGCAACTTGTTTAGCCCAACGATATGGTATTACTCGGCAAGCCGCAGATAAGCGATTGAAAAAAATTGAAGAAAAAATAAAAAAGTTGGTTGCGATTTTCTAAAAAAGTGGCAGTAGCAAGTGAGAGGGAAATCCTTTCACTTGCACCTTGACAACCTCATATACGAATCATTAAGTTTGATCCTCTTTGGGCGTAATAGCCGCTACATCAGCGGTATATTTTCTGAGAGCTGCCACTCGCATAACAGGCCAACCCATTTTTGCTGTATAGATGAGTTTTCGGTTTATCAGAAATATATCAGGCTGGAATACATCGGATGGCATCCGGTCATGGCATAACAAGGAGGAAAGCTCTCTTACAGCCATAGTCCGAGCGTGATAATAACCGTCGCAGGCCATGGGTAAGACCAAACGAAGTGGAGGTGAAACTCCTGAGAAGCAGGCCAGCCACCTGCGGCTTAATGATTACCCAAATCCCTGGGGTGTCGTGGACAAGTAAGGGATAAAACAGGCGCTAAATTGAAGGAGACTCTGTAATTTGCAGAGCCTCCTTCTTACATAATCAAATCTCAAAACATAGGAGGATGAACATGAAAGAAGATTGGATTTATAAGCGTGGGGATTTATATTATGCCAATTTGAACCCTTATTTTGGATCAGAGCAAGGCGGCACCCGTCCTGTCCTGGTTCTTCAAAACAATGTGGGGAATTTTTTCTGCCCCACTTTGATCGTAGCTCCACTCACCAGTAAATGGATTAAGAAAAAGGAGCTGCCCACACACTATGCACTGGAGAGCGTTCCAGAGCTTGGACTGAAATCTGTTGTTCTGCTGGAGCAAATTAAAACGATTGATAAAAGGCGTGTTTTATCGTACATTGGGCGCGTATCTCGCGAAGAAATGAGAGCGATTGATGATGCTCTGCAAGTTAGTTTAGATATTCATATTCCGGAGGAAATGGAGGCTCCGTAAGGCCACTTACCGGATAAAGGAGGCGTTTTTATGTTTGAAGCAAGAATTGCGGAATTGAACCGCTTTAATGAACAAAATCCTGTCAGCTATGACAAAAGAACCTATACGGTCGATGAGATTCAGGACATTCTGGGTATCAGTCGTCCCACAGCATATAATCTGGTAAAACAGGGTGTATTCCACAGCGTCAGAGTCGGCGGTCATATCCGCATTTCCAAAAAGAGCTTTGATGACTGGCTGGATCACGCAGATGAATGATTTGTCAAGGATGCCGATCTCCAAATCGACATCCTTAACTTTTTTTCTGCTTTCTCTTACAATGAGGCCATAGCAAGAAAAACTTTATAGAGGAGGCAAAAGCCATGCAAAAACAAAGAGTAAAGACCAGTATGTCTGTACCAGAGATGGGCAAAATGCTTGGGCTTGGTAAAGTAGAATCCTACTGGTTGGTTAAAAAGAACTATTTCAAAACAATTCAAGCGGCCGGACGAATGAGAGTTATGCTGGATAGCTTTGAAGATTGGTATGCCGGCCAGTTCCACTATAAAAAAGTGGATGGTACACCGCCCGGAGAGAAATGGAGGCATACTACGATGTCAGTTCCGGAAATGGCGGATCTTTTGGGGCTGAAATCTGGCACAGCTTATGACCTTGTTAAAAGGGGCTATTTTGAGACGACCTTGATTGATCGAAGAATTCGTATCATTACCAGCAGTTTTGAAGCCTGGTATCAAAAGCAAACTCATTATGTGAAAATCTCAGAAAGGAGCAATGAAAATGGCATCTATCGTGAAGCGTAAAAGCAAATATTCTGTGGTGTATGATTACACAGATGAAAACGGAAAACGCAGACAGCGTTGGGAAACCTTCAGCACAAATGCAGAAGCAAAAAAACGAAAAAAGCAAATTGAGTATGAGCAGGACTCTGGAACCTTCTTTATTCCTACGGCAAAGACCCTGAACGATCTGCTCGATGAATATATGTCCATCTATGGTGTAAATACCTGGGCAATGTCAACATATGAAAGCCGCCGTGGTCTGGCGAGAAACTACATAACTCCTATTATCGGAGATATGTTACTATCCGACATCACTCCAAGGATGATGGATAAGTATTACCGTGATCTGCTCTCTGTGAAAACGGTAAGCGTCAACAACCGCAAACCCACAAGCGAATATCTGACCCCGCATACAGTAAGAGAAATTCACAAGCTACTTCGCAGTGCCTTTAATCAGGCGGTGCGTTGGGAACTAATCAGCCGTAACCCTGTCCTGAATGCGACACTTCCCAAAGAAGAACATAAAGAACGGGATATATGGACTGCCGAAACGCTGAGCAAGGCTATGGAAGTCTGTGATGATCCTATCCTCTCCCTTGCCTTAAATCTGGCGTTCTCCTGCTCTTTACGCATTGGTGAAATGCTGGGCCTTACCTGGGACTGCATTGATATTGCACCACAGAGCATAGAAAATGGTTCAGCTTATATATTCGTCAACAAAGAGCTGCAACGGGTTACACGAGGTGCATTGGACGATTTGAGCGACAAAGGTGTTATTAAGAAGTTTCCACCTTGCATAGCCAGTACCCATACTGCTCTGGTCCTGAAAGAGCCTAAAACCAAAACCAGTATTCGCCGCGTGTACCTGCCGAAAACAGTTGCCTATATGCTGGTAGAGAGAAAAAAAGAAATTGATGAGCTGATGGATCTGTTTGGAGATGAATACATCGACAATAACCTGGTCTTTTGCTCCAGCAATGGCCGTCCGATGGAAAGCCAGGTGATTAACCGTGCTTTCAATAAACTTATCAAAGAAAACGGACTGCCTCATGTTGTATTCCATTCTCTCCGTCACTCCAGTATCACCTACAAGCTGAAACTCAATGGTGGCGATATGAAATCCGTCCAGGGCGACTCTGGTCATGCTCAGGTAAAAATGGTTGCAGATGTCTACTCTCACATCATCGACGAGGATCGCTGCATAAACGCTCAGCGATTGGAGGAAGCATTTTACTCATCCAAGACTCCTGACCCTGTTGAAGATACAGAGCCTAAAACTGCGGATACTGCCGTCACTGAAAGTGATGAAAGTGATGCAGCGAAGATACTGGAACTGCTTAAAAATCCCGAAACTGCCGCACTGCTCAAGCAGCTGGCAAAAGCTTTATAAAGTCCCTCCCTCAGAAGAACGCCTCTCACTTTGTGAGAGGTTTTCTTCGTTTGAACCACTTTGCACAGTGACCAAACACTTTTTTTGTTAGCAAGGTTCTGAAAGCATTTTTGAGCGATGTTAGCAAATTCGCGATTTTGTTTGCAACTTCCTCTAATTTCTGCTAACAAATGTTTGCAAGTTCCTTTGGTAAAAATCGAACCTCTGACTTACCGCCTTTCTTAGCAAAAGGCCAAATCTCGTTAGCAAATGTTAGCAAACCAAGGTTTTTTGCAAAAAAGCCACAAAAGCCGCAGAAATAAGAAAAGCCGAAAACCCTGATAAATCAAAGGTTTTCGGCGTGTTTGCTGGCGTCCCTGGCGGGATTCGAACCCACGGCCTTTCGCTTAGGAGGCGAACGCTCTATCCTGCTGAGCTACAGAGACTTATATTAAATTGAGACTGGCAACGATCACTTTTCCCCGTAAGGCAGCTGGTAGAGCACAACCTTAGGAGGGGGACGCTCTATCCAACTGAGCTATTGGCGCGTATATCAAATGAAATTGTAAATAGTGAGGATTGAACAACCGCTTAGGGAGCGTGTGCTCTATCCAACTGAGCAGAAGGACAGCATGGTCGGAGAGTTCTCCGACCTATATTCCAATCTATATTGTAACGGGAAAGGAATTTTCTGTCAATCCTCAGAAATCACTGCAAACGTTCTTCGATGAGCGCAGCAAGCTTTCTTGCCTCTGCATCCATTTTTTTAATATCTGTCCCTTCAATCATCACGCGTACCAGTGGCTCTGTGCCGGAGGTACGAATCAGCACGCGTCCGTCCTGTGCGAATTTTTCCTCCAGCTCCGCAATCCCTCTGCGTACCACATCATCCTCCATGTAGCTGTTTTTCTTTGCATTATTCACGCGCGCATTGACCAGAACCTGTGGCATGGTCTGCATAATGCCTGCCAGCTCGGATGCCTTCTTGCCGCTGCGTTTCAGTACGGAAAGCAGTTGAATGGCAGTCAGCGTGCCATCGCCCGTAGTGTTGTGGTCAAGGAAGATAACATGACCGCTCTGCTCGCCGCCGATGTTGTAGCCATCCGCAAGCATCCGTTCCAAAACGTATCTGTCCCCGACAGAGGTCTGCAAAATATGGATATCCTTTTCCTTGCCCATCATCGTCAGCCCAAGGTTGGACATCACCGTCCCGACAATCGTATCCTTCGCCAATGCGCCTCTTTCCTTCATATCCAGACCGCAGATGGCAAGAATCTTATCCCCGTCGATCAAGTTGCCCTTTTCATCCACAGCCAGACAGCGGTCAGCGTCCCCGTCAAAGGCGAACCCGATATCCGCCCCGTTTTTCACAACCATTTCTTTCAAATCATCCATGTGGGTGGAGCCGCATTTATCATTGATATTTGTGCCGTCAGGCTCATTATGGATGATGCACAGGCTTGCGCCCAAATCAAGCATGGCAATGGGAGCCGCTTTGTAGGCTGCCCCGTTTGCACAGTCCAATGCAACCTTGATGCCGTCAAATTTTTCGGTGGTTGTCCGTGTCAGAAATGCAATATAATCATCTAATGCATCCTCGGCATATTCCTTCGTGCCAAGCCCAATGCCGGTAGGACTGGGCAGAATTTCCGGATGACTCATGATAATGTTTTCGATTTCATCCTCCAGTGCATCGCTCAGCTTATAGCCCTGATTGTTGAAGAATTTAATCCCGTTATATTCCACAGGGTTATGGGATGCGGAAATCATAACACCTGCATCCAGTCTGTATTTTCTTACCAGATACGCAACCGCAGGCGTGGGGATCACCCCTGCCACAACTGCGTGCGCGCCGACAGAGCAGATGCCGGAAACCAGTGCGCTTTCCAGCATATCCCCACTGATACGGGTATCCATAGCAACCAGAATACGGGGGGCGTGCTTTGTTTCCTTTGTCAGCACATACGCACCGGCTCTGCCTAAGCGGAACGCCAGCTCGCCTGTCAATTCTGTGTTTGCAACACCTCTTACGCCGTCTGTACCAAATAATCTAGCCATTTTTCTTCCTCCAAAACCTTATTCGTTCGCCGATGCACTGCCGTCACCGGAAACGGTTACATCAATATAAACAGGGCTTGCGTTCAAGCCGTTGGGCAAATCCAGATGCACCAGAACTCGATGCGTCCCTTCGGACATGCCGTTTACATGCACACTGCCATTCAGATCCTCTGCGCGCAGTCCGTTCAGGCTGCTGCTGTCGCCTGTAACGGTGACATGTGCCGTCCCGAAAGAGTAGGTCTTGCCGTCCTCCTGCCCCAGAATGGTTAAACGGGATTCATCCAGTGTGAACTGCTTTCCTTTCTGCGCCGTCTCGATGGCAACCGTTACCTGTACGCTGCTGCGGTTGTCATCATTTAAGGAAATGCCGTCCGGCAGATAATTTTCCAGATTGAATGTCTTTGTCACTGCGGCAGTGCGCCCCGAAACGTCAATGCTGTCCAGATGAATGGAAAGCAGGGCATCCAAATCCTCTTTAGAGCCTGTCACCTCTGCATATTTCGGCGAGCAGGAAACCGTGCCGACCTGATAGCCGTTTGCAGGCGTGCCTGTGATATCCACCTGAATCGGCACCTGCTTTGCATCATGTACCGCATAGGAAACCGTTACCTCGCGGATGTTCAGCGAAACGCCCGTTACCTCTGCGCCATGGTAATCATAGCAGGCAAGCTTTGCGTGAATATCTGTATTTTCTTCCAGCTCCTCCGCGTTGATGATTGCCTTTACCTTCGCAACCTGCCGCACCAGAGATACGGGACCGGAAACGGTTACGGTCTCTGCGCTCAGAACAGGGTCGGAAAGGGTAATGTCACTGTCGGGCTTGCCGTTTAATTCTACCTCAATGGGAAATTCCTTTGTTCGCAGGGTTTCCACCTGTGCCTCCACAACGGCAGGTGCCTTGCTGCTGATGGCATAGGCTGTACCGCCCTGATCAATGGAAACATTGACGGGCAGCGCAACGGAATCCCCGTTCACTGCATAAGCCAGCTCGGATAAATCCACCGAGGCGGTAATCCAGTCGGGGTTCTGGCTCAGTCTGTCCAGTGCGGTTCGCTGTGCCTTCACCTTTACGGTAATTTTTGTGTTTTTCAGCTCCTCCGCATTGCCGACGGTCAGCCCGCGGGAGGTCAGTGTATCCATATTTTCCAAGGTTAAAGGTCTGCTGTAGCTGCGCGTATCCACAGGCTGCGTGATGTTGATTACCATAAACCACATGGTCGCGGCAATGGCAATGGAAAGCAGCTTCCAGCCAAGATCCTTCGTCAGTAATTCCTGAAATTTTTTCATTCTTTCTCCTGCCGTCCTTTCCAAATGGTTGCAAATGTCTTCTTGCTGCCTTCCTTGCGCGGCTGAGAAATCATATTTTTCAGCTGCTCAGGGGAGAGGTCACGGTAAAGCACGCCGCCCCTTGCCAGAGAGATGGCGCCGGTTTCCTCGGAAACCACAATAACATACGCATCGGAAACCTCGCTTGCGCCGATAGCGGCTCTGTGCCTTGTGCCAAGCTCCATGCTGACCTCGTTGCTGTCCGTCAGGGGCAGAAAGCATGTAGCGGCGGCTACGCGGTTGCGCCGCACAATCACTGCGCCGTCATGCAGTGGTGTATTGTGTTCAAAAATATTGATGAGCAGCTGACTGGAAACGATGGCATCCACAGGAATCCCCGTGCGTTCAAAGTCTCCAAGAGGAACCTTCTGCTCAATCAGGATTAAGGCACCTGTTTTCACAGAGCCCATTTTTTCAGCAGCCTTCACAATTTCATCCACGGTTCGTTGTGCAGCTTTATCATCGGTTTCTTCAGAGCTTCTGGCGAAGGCGGTGAAGAATTTTCCTTTGCCCAGCTGCTCCAGTGCCTTTCGCAGCTCCGGCTGGAATACAACGATAACCGCAATGATGCCGACGGAAATGGTGTTGGAAAGAATCCAAAGAATCGTATTCAGCTTTAAGAGCATGGCAACCGCCGCAAGGGCGAAAATAACCAGAATCCCCTTGAACAGCACCCACGCGCGTGTTTCCTTGATCCAGAATATGATTTTATAAATAATATAGGCAACAATGAGGATATCCAGAATATCGGAAATGCCGAGGGATGGTCTTGCGAATTCTGTGATTCCGAGGTTGTCGAAAATGTTTTTGAAAACTTCCATCGTTCACACCCTGTCTATGCTTGTTTTCTCTGTCATGAAATGGTAAGATGTACTTCGTTCGGTACATCAATATGGGCGCAGAAGCCCAATATTTTTCATTATAGCATAAACTATGACAAAGTAACATGAAAAGATGCGGAAAAAATGAAACTTCTTTTCCTATTTTTCCTATGAAAATAGAATGTATATGATTTTTCTATCGGTTTGCTAAAAATATCGAATTGATGTAAAATTCCTGAAAATCATTTCTATGTTTTGGTTGTTTTTGTTTTTGTACAAAAGGCAGAAGGGATTGACTTTGTTTATTTTTTGTGTTTTAATAACGGTATGAAGGAATATTTTTGATATTTTGCCAAAATAAAAGAAAATTCCTTTATTGTTGTCTGACACTAATGCACGTATTCATTTTATATTCTTAAGGAGGAAGATCCAATGGCAGTTAAATTTGCAAACAGAATGAATCTGTTAAAAGGTTCCGAAATCAGAGCTTTGTTGGCACTGACAGCAAAACCCGAAGTTATCTCTTTCGCAGGCGGTATGCCCGCACCCGAGCTGTTCCCTACAGAAGGCGTTAAGGAAGCGGCTTGTAAGGTAATGGATAATATGGGTAGAGTTGCGCTGCAGTACACAGGTACAGACGGTTTTGCATCCCTGCGTGAAAAAATCGTTGCAAGAATGGCAGCGAAAAACGATATCCATGTAAGCATCGATGATATCCTGATTACAAGCGGTTCTCAGCAGGGTCTGGATTTCTCCGCTCGTGTATTCCTGAACCCCGGCGATGTTGTTCTGGTAGAAAGCCCCTCTTATCTGGGTGCAATCAATGCGTTCAAGGCTTGTGAACCTACTTTCGTAGAAGTTCCTACAGATGATGCAGGTATGATTCCCGAAGAGCTGGATAAGATTCTGGCTACAACAGAAAACGTAAAAATGATTTACGTTATCCCCGATTTCCAGAATCCCACAGGTAAAACATGGACTCTGGAAAGAAGACAGAAATTCATGGAACTGATTAACAAATATGAAATCCCCGTTATCGAAGATAACCCTTACGGCGAACTGCGTTTTGAAGGCGAATTCCTGCCCTCCCTGAAATCCATGGATACAAAGGATCTGGTAATCTTCCTGGGCACAATGTCCAAGATTTTCGCTCCCGGTCTGCGTATCGGTTGGGTTTGCTCCACAAACGCAGAGGTTCTGGGCAAATATAACTTCATCAAACAGGGTGCTGACCTGCAGTCCTCCACAATCGACCAGCTGATTACAAATCAGTTCTTGGAGGATAACGATCTGGATGCACACGTTGAAAAGATCAAAGCAGTTTACGTTAAGAGACGTGACGCAATGCTGAAAACAATGGAAGAAACCTTCCCGAAGGAAGTAAAATTCACACATCCCGAAGGTGGTCTGTTCACATGGTGCGTACTGCCCGAATACATGGACGCAAAGGTTATTGCGCCTCAGTGTCTGGAAAAGAACGTTGCTTACGTTCCCGGCGGCAGCTTCTTCCCTAACGGCGGTAAGGAAAACCACTTCCGTCTGAACTACTCCTGCATGCCCGAAGACAAGATTGTTGAAGGTATCACAAAGATTGCAGAGGTTCTGAAAGCAAACCTGAAATAATTAAGTCGAAATCAGGATTTCGACTGCGCAAGCCCTCCTTTTCGGAGGGCTTTTTTATGCCGAAATTGACAGTCTGTTGCAAGGAGAATATAATGGATACAGTATGAAAAAGGGTGGACAGAGGATAGACAAAGTGGACAGAGTGGACAGGTAAAAAACACGAAAAAATTGCGAAAGCGGACAGGCAAAGGGTGGACGGAAGAAAGGAAAATTCCAATGGCAAAAGAGAATTTGTCCATACAAATAGAATACGAAAAAAAAGAGGGCGGCGCAGTGCTGAAAAAGCTGCATGGCCGCTGTGCGGAGCTGCATATTCCTGCGGAGATTGATGGGCTGCCCGTCATTGCCGTTGCGGAAAACGCATTTGCGGCAGAAGGAGAGGCACCCCCTGCGGAAATCGGCGAGGAGAAGGAGGCGAGCCTTTCCTTTGTGACGGAGCCGCCTGCCGAAACCGCGGAGGGGCAGGCATTGCGAAGGGTTTTCCTGCCGGATACGATTACGGAAATTGGGGCGTTTGCCTTTTCGGGCTGTGCCGCACTGGAGCGGGTACATCTGCCGGAGAGATTGACGGCGGTTTCCAAGCGGATGTTCGATGGCTGCGGGGCGCTGCAGGAAATTTCCCTGCCGAGGGCGGTCAGAAGCATCGGGGATTATGCGTTTTACGGCTGTGAGCGGCTGCAGGAGCTTCGTCTGCCGGAGGGCGTGAAAAGCATCGGGCGGTATGCCTTTTATAACTGCCGCAGGATGGAGAAAATCAATATCCCACTGGCGGCAAGGGAATTAAATACGGGGCTGTTTCTGAATTGCGACAGCTTGAAGCACCTTTCCTTCGGGCGTTGCAGACATATTTCCGATTTGATTTCGGGACTGAACCATGAATTGCAGCTGTCGATTGATTTCCCCATCGAGGGCGGCGAAACGAAGCACGCGGAGCTGGTACTGCCCGATTTTCAGTATGAATATATCGAGGATACGCCGGCGAGGCTGTTCCATCAGGTGAATTACGGCACGGGGCATATTTTCCGCCAGTGCATCGGGAATTCCGAGATTGACTTTCGCCGCTATGATGAGATTTTCTACCTGACGAAGCGCGAGGATGCCGCGGAAACAGTGCTTTTGCTTGCCATGAGCCGCCTGCGGTATCCGTACCGCTTGCAGGAGAAGCACAGGGAGGTCTACCTTGATTATCTGAGGGAGCATTTGCTTTGGGCGGCGGCGTATTTCATGGAGCAGAAGGAGGGGGAAACCCTGCGGCTGTTCGCGGATTGGGGACTGCTGACGGCGGAAACCACACCCGAATTGATTGCCCTTGCGCAGAAAAAGGGGCAGACGGCAGTGCTGAGCTTTTTGATGGATTATCAGCATAAAACATTCGGTGCAACCAAAAAGAAAAAAACATTCGAGTTATAAGGGTGTCGACAAAGTCGACACCTAAGTCGAAATCAGGATTTCGACTTGTTGAAACAGAAGAATAAACAGACGAGTTCCATCGGCTGAAAAGCCTTGAAACTCGCTGTTTTCCTCGTCGGAAATACTGGCACTGCATAGCAGCAGCCCTTTGGGCTGGTTTGTCAGCAAACTGCCATGCCGACTGCGGATTTCATTCGGGAAACGAGGTTTCCCAAACCCTTCCGCTATGCCGCAGAACCATGAATATGGTTCTGCAAATGGGGGTACAGGGGAATCATTCCCCTGTCAGGGTGTGGGACAGCGTCCCACGGTTTTAAAGTTCTAGGAGGTGAGAAGGCATGAACGAAACACATCAAAACCTCATCCGTATCGGTACGGATATTTTAAGCGCATCGCGTAATGAGCTATACCTTTCCATGCGCTTTCTTGATTTGGCACTCAGCGGTCTTAGGTACGAAATGAACCTTTCATCCCTGTACGTCGGGACAGACGGCGAAAAGATACTGTTTAACCCGCGCTACCTCGTACAGCGTTATCTGAGCGACCGCGTGCTTGTCAATCGCGCCTATCTGCACATGGTTCTGCATTGCCTGTTCCGCCATCCCTTCCATCTGAATCATCGGGATGAGGAGCTTTGGCACCTCGCCTGCGATATCGCGGTGGAATCTATCGTGGATTCGCTGTCCGTGAAGGCGGTGCGGCTCGTTGTCTCCGATAAACGAAACGAAATGTACGATATGCTCCGCAGAGAATTGAAGGTGCTCTCCGCCGAGGGCATTTATCGCGTGCTGGAAGAAAAAAAGCTTTCCTTGCAGGAATTTGGTAAGCTGCAGCTGGAATTTTGGGTAGACGACCATGTCTTTTGGGAGCATCAGAAGGATGACGAGGACGAGAATAGCAAGGACGGAGATAACCAAGATAACAGCAACGACCAACAGCAGGAGCAGGAGGAGCAGGACGAAAAACAGCAGCAGCTGGAGGAAAAATGGACGGAAATCGGGGAAAAGACCGAAACTAACCTCGAAACCTACTCCAAGGATATGGGCGCAGAGGCAGGCGAGCTTCTGCAATATCTGAAGGTCGAGAACAGGGAGCGCTACGATTATCGGCAGTTTTTGCAGAAATTTGTGACGCTCAAGGAGGATATACGCGTGGATGAGGATGCCTTCGATTTTATCTTCTATACCTATGGCTTGCAGATGTACGGCAATCTGCCGTTGATTGAGGCATTGGAATATAAGGAGGTCAAAAAGGTGGAGGAGCTGGTGATAGCCATTGATACCTCCGAATCCTGCGAGGGGGAAACGGTGAAGCGGTTCTTAGAGGAAACCTACGCGATTCTTTCGAGCAGTGAAAGCTTTTTCCATAAAATGAACGTGCATATCATACAGTGCGATGCGGCGGTGCAGATGGATAAAAGGATCACCTCCAAGGAGGAGCTGGCGCAGTTTATGGAGGATTTTGCACTGCGCGGCAGCGGCGGTACGGATTTCCGCCCTGTGTTCCAATACGTTGATCAATTGATTGCCGAAAGGGCGTTTCAGAACCTGAAGGGTCTGATTTATTTCACAGACGGCTACGGCACCTTCCCGAAGCGCAGACCGCCCTATGATGCCGCATTTGTGTTCTATCATGAGGATTATACGGATGTCGGCGTGCCGCCATGGGCGATGAAGCTGATACTGGGGAAAGAGGATTTGTCCTTGGGACTGCCGTCTCATGGGCGTTAGGAGGATAGCATGAATATTAAAAAAGCGAAGGAAGAAATTAAATATGCCATTCAAGCGTATCTGGCGAAGGACGAGTTTGGGGAATACCGTATTCCTGCGGTCAGACAAAGACCCGTTCTGCTGATGGGCGCGCCCGGTATCGGGAAAACCGCCGTGATGGAGCAGGTGGCGAGGGAGTGCGGTGTGGCACTGGTATCCTACAGCATTACGCACCATACGCGCCAGTCTGCCATCGGGCTGCCCTTTATCAGCAAGAAGGAATACGGCGGAAAGGAATACACCGTAACGGAATACACCATGAGCGAAATTATCGCATCGGTTTATGATAAAATGGAGGAAACGGGCCTGCAGGAGGGGATTTTGTTTATTGATGAAATCAACTGCGCCTCCGAAACGCTTGCGCCTGCGATGCTGCAATTTTTGCAGTGCAAGACCTTTGGGGCGCATAAGGTGCCGAAGGGGTGGCTGATTGCCGCGGCAGGCAATCCCCCCGAATACAACAAAAGCGTGCGCGAATTTGATGTGGTAACGCTTGACCGTGTGAAGAAAATCGACGTAGAGCCTGATTTTTCCGTTTGGAAGGAATATGCCTATAAGCAGGGCATCCATGGGGCGATTCTGTCCTATCTGGAAATTCGCAAGGATCATTTTTATGCCATGGAGACAACGGTGGATGGCAAGCGGTTTGTGACGGCGAGAGGGTGGGAGGATCTTTCTACCATCCTGAAGGTGTATGAGGATATGAAGCTGCCTGTTGAGGAGGGCTTGATTTATCAATATTTGCAGCACCGCAGGATTGCGAAGGATTTTGCGAATTATTTGGATTTGTACCGCAAATATCGCACCGATTACCGCGTGGACGACATTTTGCAGGGGAAATATACCAAGCAGGCGGTGACGAAGCTGCAGGATGCACCGTTTGACGAGCGACTGAGCGTGATGGGGCTTTTGCTGAGCAGGCTTTCCGAGGGCTTCCGAGGGGCATACGAGGCGGATTTGACCGTAACGGGACTGCATGGCGCGCTGCTGGAGCTGAAGGAGCGGTTCAATAGCCCCTATTGCAAGGAAACGCCATGGGAGAACCTCTTTACTGGACTGGTGGAGGAAAGAGAAGCCGCCTTTGCGAAGGAACGGAAGGCGGGACTTCTGGAGAAAACGGCGGAGCATGCCTGCTTGAAGGAATTGGAGCGGCTGCATTTCTTCCTTGCGGAGGGAAAACGGAGCGGCTGTCGGGAAAAGGAGGAGGCGTTTGCGCTGATGAAGGGACTTTTCGCAAAAGAGGCGGAAGGACGGGAAAACGCCATTGCGGATGCGTCTGCGATGCTGGACAATGCCTTTGCATTTCTGGAGGAAGCCTTCGGCGCAGGGCAGGAGATGGTTATCTTTATTACGGAGCTGACCACGAACTTCTATAGCGTGAAATTCATCAGCGAGAATGGTTCGGAGAAATATTATCGGTATAACGCGGAGCTGCTTTTCGATGAAAAGCAGAAAACCATTTTGCAGGATATCGAAAAGGCGAAAACGGAATTAAATCTTCTGTTTTAAAGAAAAGAAAAAGGCTGTCATCCCTTTTACCGGAATGACAGTCTTTTTGATTGCTTTCGTTTAATATTTGCTCCAATCCGGCTCTGCGGTCAGGGCTGTCCATGTTTCATACTTGGAATCCTTCTGTTCATAGGTGTGGCTGTTGGTTGCCTCCTGCACAGCCAGATAATACCATGCGCCGGGCTGATTATCGGGCCATTTGGTCATGCTGTCCAAAAGGTCGGCCTTTGTTTCGGGCATACGGCAAAGCACACGGTTAATCAGTGTCATTGCCTCTGCTCTTGTAATCGGGGCATCGGGGTGGAAGCTGCCGTCCGTATAACCGCTTACCCAGCCAAGGGTGGCGGCACGCTCAATTTCCTTTTCCGCCCAATGACCGGAAATATCCGTAAAGCTATTGTTTTCCTCTGCCTTACCGCTGTCAAAACGGGCGCAGATGGCGGCAAATTCCGCACGGGTGATGGGTGCCTGTGGTACAAAGCTATTTGCTGTGCGGCCCTTGAGAATATTCATGCCTGCCATGGTGGAAACTGCTGTGTTGTACCAGCTGTCCTCTGTTACATCGGCAAAATCGTTGTGCTTGCTGAGGTTTTCGCTGCGTACCTCCTCCTTCAGCAGGCGGAAGAAGATAGCGGCGGTTTCCGCACGGGTGATGTTGCCCTGCGGCCTTACGTTGCCGTCTTTATAGCCTACAACATAAGCAAAATGATTGCTGCCGTTGAGCAAATCGGGAACCTTTGTCGGCGTGGTTTCGCCGGTATTGTTGTCTTTGTTATTGTCTTTGTTATTTTCTTTGTTGTTATCCTTGTCCTTGTTTTCGTCTTTGCTGCTGCTGCTGTGGTGCTTTTTGCCAAAGATATAGGTGTAGGTGACATCACCGCTGATGCCGTTTTCTTCGGTATTTGGTGTCACATCCCAATGACCGGGGGTGTTTTCATAGCCTGCGGCAGGAATCATAATGGTGGGAACATGGCTTGCACCCAATGTGCCGCTTGCAGAACCATTTGCCTGCGGATGCAGTACAACGGTAACCGTTTTATCCTCTGTGGTGTTGCCAGACCAATAGCCGTTTACGATTTTGAAGGTGACGGTGGCATTTTTTGCCCAGTGTGCATAAACGGTTTCCGCACGATCGAAGGTTTGGGTTTTAAAATCAATGGGTTTTCCGGAGGTGTCATACCATCCAAGGAAGGTGTAGCCTTCCCTTGCGGGGGGACGCAGGGAATCAATATGGTTTTTGTTTGCAGGTACGGGGACATAGCGTTCGGTAGGTCTGCCTTCCGTAAGCTCCCAATCGCCGCCGTTGGCATTAAAGGTAACGATGGGCCACCATTGTGCCACGAAATTCAAGTCAGACTTTATCGTCATATCCTGAATTGCCTTACTGGTATAGAAGGTGCCTGCTGTGGAGAGAGAATCATCAGAATGGGTGACGGGTTCCTCCGTATCCTTCGTATCTTCTGCATCTTCTGTATCCTCTGTACCCTCTGTACCCTCCTGCTCTCCCTGTGTATCGGGTGGTTCAAAATCCCCCCAACCTTCGAAGTAGTAGGGGTGTGCAGGATCTGTGACGGGTGTGGGAACCGCTTTGGATACCTTGGCAAGTGTAGAGCCATAAGGAACGGTATAGCTGATTGTATAATCATCTGTATTAAAATGCCCCTGTGCAGGCTGGAAGTAGTCCGCATAGAAGGTTACGGTGCAGGGATCGTGTGTCCATTTGCCGTAAAGCGTGAGGTTTTTTGTGTCATTTACGTTGCCTTCAGGGAAGGTATAACTGTCGCTAATTGCTGTGCCGGTTAATGCTTCGTTTGTATACCAACCGCTAAAACTCCATTTTTTATCAGCAAAGGTTACGGTTGCAATCTCAAAGGTCGGATTTTTGCCGGCATTGCTTTCTTTTTCTGTCTGCTGTGCCGGCAGGCTCACACCCTCAGGTACCTCTGTGCCGGTTACCCAACGATAGGTAATCGTATAGGTATCCGCTTCGGGGAAGGTATAGGTGTATTCGTAGTCGCCGTTCTCGGTGATGGCATCCGTATTGGTATCGGGGGCTTTATCTCCCCAAGTGCCGGGTGCTTTGTAGTCATCTGCGGGTGTCATATCCTGATTATCTACATGAGGAACCAAATCGGGTGTCAGCGTGCCTTTGCCGTTGCGCAGGGGAACATTGACGGTAATGGTGTCAGTAGCTGTATCTGCATCTGTATTTCCGATGTTATTTTTGTACCAATCGCTTTCCGTATTCCAGCTGCCGTTTACAACGGTAAAGGTAACCTTTTTTGTGCCGATTTTCGTCCAACGGCCGTAAAGGAAGGTATTCTTTGTTAGGTTTTCGCCGCTTTCATTATAACGATCTGTGCAGGCGGAATTCTTATACCAGCCGTCAAATTCATACCCCTCTTGGGATGGTACGATGGGGGTAAAGGAAGCGGTTCCGTCATCGCTCAGTGCAAGGGAAACGGTGGAAGGCGGTGTGGCATCTGCGGGGATGACAGAGCCAATCCATTGGAAATTTACATCAATGGAAGGAATCCAACGCCCATACAGGGTTAAATCACTGCCGAAGGCATCATATACGTTATCCTGATAGGCAACGTATGTTTTTCCTTCATACGTCCAAGTTTTCTTTTCGCCCGCGTCGCCGTCAATGCGGTTATCCCAAAGACGGTACCAACCGTCAAATTTTAATTTCATGTCTTCGAGGGTGGTTTCATTTTGTTCCAGATTTGAGGGGCTGTGCTTCACACCACGCGCGGCGTGCTCGTGGTCGGGCGGATCGAATTTCGGTCTCCAACGCCCTGCCCATTTATAGTCCACACATACGGGATCGGTAATGGTAATCACTGCTTTTTCGCCGTAGGCAGTCCCTTTTGTGTCTGCAGGGGGAATCGGCAGAAGGCTGAGTGCCGTTTGAATGCTGTCGCTACTGCCGATATCGGAAAGGCGCAGCTCGATGTGCCGAATGGGGGTTGTGCCAAATTGCGGATTGCCGTTTTCATACCCCGTAAAGCGGTAATAATCCACAGAGGCAGTTTCGTTGATGGCACTGCTTGTAAGAATATGGTGTTTCTCTTTCAATTCCTTCCAAGTATGCGAGGTATGCTCTGTGGATTTTTCTTGGAAGTTCTCCACATTGATATGCCGGCGTTCCGCATTTGGATTGACATTTGCGTCAATCTGAATCAGCAGCTCATTGAGCGCCTCACCAATATCATGCACTTGGCTCAAGCCCTTGAAATAGGGTGTGCCATCCTGTGTGGTGGAATTGCCGCAGATTCCGGCCATGGTTTCATTGAATTGTGTACGCTGGTCCTCTGAGGACATTCCGTTTTGCAAGTTCAGCGCACGGAAGTCACCAAAGCCGAAGATGGTAGCGTTATATTTATTTTTCAATTCCGTTGCCGCTGCCTGTGCCGCCTCAGAGCGGAGAAACTGAACGCCTACGCCGTTCTGATAGGGCAGAGAGCTGGCGGCAACAAAGATGATAAGGTTGCGGTCCTCGTCGGTTGCTTTGTGTGCTTGTGCAATTTTTGCCAACTGCTCTGTGATTTGCAGACCTGCATCCATACGGGAGGCACCTGCGTGCCAAGATACCATTTTATCAACATCAATGACATTCTTTGCATCGTCAATGCTCATAAAGACTTTATCGTAGCTTTCATTGGCAAGATAGCCTTCCGGCATCTCCGGCAGGGTTGTATCGTTGTGATCTGTGATTTTGTCCCATTCTGTCCAACCGCTTTGGGAATGGAAGTCAGGAGCATTGTTTTCACAGGTATAATAGCCTGTGTTCAAGCTGGGGTTTTGGGTTGCAGATAGCTGTGTGCCGGGGTGCTGACTTTCGATGTATGAATCGGATGAGCCGCTGTTATTGATACGCCCAAAGCCTGCGATTGCCACCCGATGTTCGCCGTCTGTGGTGGGGGTAGGAAGATTTTTCAGCAGACTTTCCATGGAATTGAGAATATCCGCTCGCTCCTGCCCATACTGCGTTGTATCGGTTTGCGTATTCATAAAGGTGGATTGCTCTATCAAGAAGATGATATCGCAGGGCTTAACGGTGCGGGATTGGTCATCCGTATCCGTCAGATAGGCTTCGATTTGCGCTGTAATCTGCCCCGTTTCCGCTCCGCTGTTGTCAAAAGCGTGTTTCACTGTGGCTGTGACATGCTGCGTTGTGGTACTTTCCCCTTCTGCCAATGCGGAAGCAGGCAAAAGGGCGAGTATCATGGAAAACACCAAAAGATAAGAGAGTATGCGTGTTTTCATGAGATTCCTTCCTTTCTGCTATGAATGATTTTCGATAAAATTTGCTGTTTTTGACAATTTTTATTTTATTACAAGGAAAATACCCAGTCAAGCGGCTGCAAATAATTTCGAGTGATTTTGTATGGATCAAACAATCGCTATCAGGTTATTCTTCTGTCTAAATAATTTCGACTTTACTCAAAATGCTCCGGATGAATCCCCGACCAGCCTGTTTGGGGCATGGTCAGCAGGCGATAGATATCCTCCTGCTCTATCTCGAAATCGAAGATATCGAGGTTTGCCTTCATGCGCTGTGGTGCGGAGGATTTCGGCAGGGGCAGGACATTATTTTGCAGGCAGAAGCGCAGACAGATTTGCGCCGGACTTTTGCCGTATTTTTTCGCAAGCTCCAGAACCAAAGGGGCCTCCAGAAGCCGCCCTCTGCCAAGGGGACTCCATGCCTCCGCCTGTATGCCGCGGCTCTGGCAGAACTGTAATGTTTCATACTGCGGATAGCCGGGGTGGAATTCAAACTGATCAATCATGGGGGCGGTATTGGCGGTTTTCAGAACGTGCAGGAGGTGCTGCGGCAGGAAATTGCAGACACCGATGGCACGCACGGCCCCTTCATCATAGAGCCTTTCGAGTGCCTTCCAGCTTTCCGTTACCAGCGGCTTCCAATCTGCGCCGGGGAAGGGCAGGGGCCAATGAATGAGGAACAAATCCAGATACTGCACCTGCAAATCCTTGAGGGAGGCTTCAAAGCTTGCCATGGTTTTATCATAGCCTAAGTCCGTTTTCCAGACCTTAGAGGTCAGGAACAGCTCTCTGCGGGGGATACCGCACTGCTGTAGGGCGTTGCCAATCATTTTTTCGTTTTCGTATCTTCTGGCGGTGTCGATATGGCGGTAGCCGCAGTCCAGCGCATCCAGAATGATTTTTTCCTCCTGCACCAGATAGGTGCCAAAACCAAGGAAGGGCATTTCCGTACCGTTTTCCAAAATAAATCCTTTTTCACTAATCATGGCTGTTTCCTCCTTACCGTTTTTCCAACAGCGCAAGTGCAAGCGTTGTCAGCGTTTCTTTTGTATTTTTTTCGGGCGCATGCAGAACGATATCCAGCAGCTCTGCAAGGATAGTGCCTAGGATTTTGCCGTGCGGCGCACCGAGTGCCATCAAATCCTGCCCCGTTAGGGCAAGGGTTTTCAGAGAAAGGCAATCCCCTGCCGCAAGGATTTTTTCCAAGGCGGCTTTTGTTTCGGCGTGGGGAGAGGCGGGACGCAGGATGCTTTGCAGAAGCAGAAGCTGCTCTGTTGCCTCCTGTCCGATGGTGCGGAGCTTTTTGCGGAGCGGATAGGGCTCTGTCGGCAAATCCGCGGACAGCTCATCCAGAAGCAGGGAAATCCGCTTGATGGAGTGGTTATCGAGCCGCATACCTCTTAAAAAGCCCTTCACCTCGCTGAGGGGGTAATGCTGCAAAACAATGCACCACCGCAGAATACTATCCTTCGGACAAAGGGAAATTTCCTCCAAAAGGGTCCGGCTGTTTGCGATAAGGCTTGCGGAAAGGGTCGCATCTATCTGTGCGAGCAGACCGCTTTCCCAGAGCAGGGGCATTTTTTTCGCAAAGGGGGCAAGCCAGAGCTTTTGCAGCTCCTCGCGAATTCGCTCCGCACTGATTTTCTGAATCAGCGCCGTATTGGCGCAGAGAGCCGCCCATGTTTCGGGGTCAATCGCAAAGCCAAGCTGCGCGGAAAAGCGCACACAGCGCAGCATCCGCAGGGCATCCTCCTGAAAGCGCTTTGCCGGCTCACCCACGCCGCGGATCATGCCTGCGGCAATATCCTCCTGCCCATGGAAGGGGTCGCGAAAGCCCTCCTTGGGGTGATAGGCAATGGCGTTCATGGTAAAATCGCGGCGGAGCAAATCCTCATTCAGCTTTTTGGTGAAGGAGACCTCGTCCGGATGGCGGCAGTCGGCATATTCGCCGTCGATGCGATAGGTTGTGACCTCATAATTTTCATGATGCAGGACGACGGTAATCGTGCCATGCTTGATGCCCGTATCAAAGGTATGGTCGAAGATGGTCTTGGTTTCCTCGGGCAGGGCGGAGGTGGTGATATCCCAATCCTGCGGTATGCGCCCCAGAATGGAATCGCGGACACAGCCCCCGACGATATACGCTTCGTGACCGCCCTCATTCAGTTTATTCAGAATCCAGACCGCGTCCTGCGGAATGGCAATATTCAGCTTCTGCAAGGCTTCTCCTCCTTTTCGGAAATTTTTGCATTTATTATACCATGTTTGCAGAGGAAGAGAGCAGCTGCGAAGCAGATATTTTCTTCCGCAAGGCATGGTATGAGCAGGCTATGCCTGCGAATCGTAGAATTTGCTGTGAAAACAGCAGATAGACGCTGTAAGCGGCTAACCCACGGATATGTCCGTGGGTATTATACCATAAAAATATTTCTGATACAAAAAAAGAACATCTGCGGAGAACAGATGCTCTTTTTTTCTATAGGGGAAATAATACAAGGGATTTCGAGAATTATTTCTTATCGTAAGGCTTTACCGTAACCTCTTTTTTATCGAAGTCGATGAAAATCTGATAAGCGTAGTTATCCTCGCTGGTATCCCAGACCTCAACGAATTTCGGGGTTACCTCGATGATGATTTCGGAATCCTCGTGGCTGTATTTATTGTAGCTGCCCCAGAGGTGTTTTTTATAAAGGCCTTCAAA
Organism: Anaerotignum faecicola; assembly: GCF_003865035.1. Lineage (NCBI taxonomy): Bacteria > Bacillati > Bacillota > Clostridia > Lachnospirales > Anaerotignaceae > Anaerotignum > Anaerotignum faecicola. The sequence goes on along the minus strand of NZ_BHVZ01000001.1, from coordinate 804,118 downwards.
CACTCTGCCGGGCTCATCCACAACCAGACCGCAGTTTTTCGCAGTCCCTTCCACCTGAATGCCGCCATAGCAGAGGGCAACATTGGGGTTTTCGTAAAGCTGCTTTGTTTTGCGGAAGTCCTTGTCTGTTTTGAAATAGATTTTGTCATTGTAGAACAGGCAGCTGACGTTGCGCACCATAACGTAATCGTTTACGCTGCTGGCAAGCGCCATAATCTTCCAATCACCCAGCTGTTCAAAGAAAAGGGCTTTTGCCTGTTCAAAGGTAAGGTTTTTGTCTAAGCTGAATTTCATTTCGGTTTCTCCTTTGCTTCTCTGTGCTTTTTATACTCAGATTTTTGTTTCGTCCGCTTTCTTTATGGCGTTTGCCTTTTTATTTTTTGCAGAGGCATTGCCGTGGATGATGGGGCTTAAGTGCTTATACAGCAGCATTGCGCCAACGGAGTTGATGCCGCATTTAATCAGGTTGAAGGGCAGAATCCCAAGGATTGCCAGTGTGAATACATTGGAAATCAGAGGGTTGACCTCGGTACACATGGCTACGAAATAGCTCATATCCTGTCCCATCAGTGCCATATAGAAGGGAATGATGATATACAGGTTGGTAAAGATGGCAACGATGCCTGTGAAGACAGAGCTGATTGCCATGCCGACGATTGCGGTTCTTTTAGATTTTTTCTGGTGATACATGATAACGGGAGGCAGCACATACGCACAGCTGAGCAGGAAGTTTTGCAGCTCGCCCGTAAATGCGGAGGAGGTACCCTCTGTTGCCAGCTTCAGCAGGATTTTCACCAGAATGATGCAGACTGCCTGCAAAGGCCCCATGGCAAAGCCGCCGATGATTTCTACCAGACCTGCCAGATCAAAGTTCATGAAGGGGGGCAGGAAGGGAAGCGGGAAATCAATATGCAGCAGGATGCAGCAGATGGCACCCATCATGGCAATCATGGTTAAATCTCTGGTTTTGAATTTCGTTTTCATGTTTTATTCCTCCAATTTTTCTGATTGGATTCTTCTTAAGACTTGCGATTGACACTGTATTTTTGCAATAAAAAAGCCCTCGGAACACATTCCAAGGGGCATTGCACGCGCAAACGAATTTTCATGCGAGGTACGCATGAACAGCATCAAAGTTTCTTCTCTCATCCGGACTGTTACCGTCGGTTATGGAATTGCACCATATCAGCCTTTCGCATCTTTCAGCACTTCGCGTTTCAAGATACCTGAGGGTCGCGGACTTTTACCGCCGGTAGGGAATTGCACCCTGCCCCGAAGAATCACGTTATATTTTTCACATTTCAACCATAACACAAAAGGCTGTTGCGTGCAAGAGGAAAATGTAAAATTTGTGAAAAAATTATTTTTTAAAAAATTTGAAAAATGTTGTTGACAGGAGAACAAGTTCGTGATAATATATCTCTTGCAGTTAGGAATTGCAAAACAAAGCAAACAAACATTATGCGCCTTTAGCTCAGTTGGTAGAGCAACTGACTCTTAATCAGTGGGTCTAGGGTTCGAGTCCCTAAAGGCGCAGCTTGAAAAAAGCGGGATGGATTAACTTAGGGTTGGTTCATTCCGTTTTTATATTTTATAATTTTATATTTTAAAGGATAACAGCCATTCTCGGTACGGTCGGGAATGGTTCTTTTTTTTGCCCTTGCCCCATAGAATGTTTCAGAGACGATGTTCGGTCGCGGTGAAACAGGGGGAGTGAAGTATGGAGGAGATCTATGAAAAAATCATGCGAGAGGGCTACGGCTTGCAGCTGCGCCATGGCACAAGAACGCGGACAGGTCTGGTCTGCCGGACAGACAGGGGGCTTTGCGAGCTGAAAAAGCCGCGCGGCAGTACGGACAGCCTGCGGCTTGCATTTGATGTGAAAAAGCGGCTCAGGGAAAACGGCTTTGCGAACATCAGCCGCTGCTACCCGACACTGGAGGGCGAGCCGTTTTATCGGCAGGACGGGACGCTTTATATTCTGGAGGATGTGCTGCCGCAGGGGACACTGGCGGAGGACAGCGTGGAGACCTTTTTGCAGGGGGCGGAAACCTTAGGCGAGATGCATGCGGCGGCAAAGGGGCTTGCAAGCGAGGCGGCACACTGGGAGAAAAACCGCCTGCCGCAGCTATACGCCAAACGGCGGAGTGAGCTGGCGAAGGTGCGCCGCAGGAACGACAAACGGGGCAGCTATGACGCGATTGATTTATTGCTATTACAATATTATGAGCCATACATGGAACGGGCGGCAGAGGCAGAGGAGCTGCTATGCAGGGGCGGCTATGCGGAGGCGATCGCACGGACGGCGCAGGAGGGCGGCTTCTGCCATAATGCCTACAAGGGGGAGGCACTGCGGCAGGAGACGGATGGCAGGATTTTTGTGGGGAATTTCGATAAATGTATCGCAGAATTGCCATTGGCAGACCTTGCGGCATATATCCGCCGCTATTTCAAGAAAACGGAGGGGACGGCGGCGGGGATTTCTGCTATGCTGGAGCGTTACGGCAGGCATTGCCCCCTTTCCGAGAGAGATATGATTTTATTGCAGGGGATGCTGCTGTATCCGGAGAAATTTCTGCGGCTCATCAATGAATATTATAATCGGCGCAGAACGTGTGTCTCGCCTGCGATGCGCGAGCGGCTTGCGGCGGCGGCGAAGGAGGAGCTGAACGGGGTTCGTTTAAAAAGTATCATTGCGGGCGGCTGCTAGGAGAACACGCTAAGTCGAAATCAGGATTTCGACTTGTCAGGACAGAAGAATAAACCGATGAGTTCCGGCGGCAAAGCCTTGAAACTCCCGGTTTTCCTCAAGTGGGCAAAGCCCCCTTTGCGGATTTTACTCGGGAAACTCTTTGTTTCCCGAACCCTTCCGCTATGATTAGGAGTACTTTCGCGATGGGCGAAGTACTTTTTTTGTTGCAACTTCTCTGACTAGGGATTAAAATAGAGGATGAAGAACTCTGCAAAATTTTCCCCGAAGGAGGAGAAAAGGATGAAGAAATATCATTTTCAGGAAAACGAGAAGGACTTTGGTTCTACCGTTCGTTTGGATGCGATAAATGATAAGGTGAAGGAAATCAAGAAAAAAGAGGAAACAGACGAGCTGGGGGACGCAAACGAATTTCTGAATGTGTTTGAATCGGAAAAATTCGACGACCCTGCGGAAACAGATGGAAATACAGAGGATGCCCTTGTGGATACCCTGGAGGATGCGGATGCTTTGGAGGATGCTCTGGGCGAAACAAGAAGGGACGGCGTTTTCCCTGCGCCTGCCGCGGAAGAAGGCGAGGAGGACGATTGGGAGGACGATGACGAGGAATACGAAGGAGAGGGACGCGGCATTTTTGCCTTGGGCGAATCCTTCGGGCTGAATAAAAAAACGGTTGCACTGGTGATTGTTCTGGCGGTGCTTGCATGCGGAATCGGATTTTCTCTGGTGCGGTGCAGCTTTCACCCGAGCAAGACAATCCCCCTTGTGGAGGAGGAGGCAGGGACACCCCTGCTGATTCAGACAGACCGCGGAGACGGCGAATATCTGGCGTATGATATTGCGGAGCAGGAGCGGAAAACCGTATTCCTGACGGAGAAAACAAAAATGACGGACGCAAGCGGACGCAAGATTTCCAAGGCAAGCCTTGCGGAGGGCGACCTTCTGGCGGCGGAGCTGGATGAGGACGGCAAAACGCTCATCAGCGTGGATTACAGCAGTAATGCCATCCGCACAGAGGAAGCAACGGGGCTGACCGTCAACCGCAAGAAGCGGACGCTGACGAATAAAGCAGAAAATCTTTCTTATTCCTATGAAAAGGAAAGCGTATTTTTCTATGACGGAGAGGAAATTGATGCGGCGGACTTAGCACCCTGCGACGAGCTTCTGCTGAAACTGGTAGGGGATACGGTCTGGTCGGTTGAGGTGCAGGCATACCATGGGTATATCGTGGTGGAAAACACGGATGCAGTGAAAAACGGCAAAATCCAGCTGGATGAGGCGGAGGCCGTTCCGCTTACAGAGGGGATGCAGCTTGCCACAGCAGAGGGACACCACACCGTAACGGTGACCGGCTCGAATATTGAGACCAGAAAGGATGCCGTTGTGGTGGAGGCAGGCGAGGAAACGGTCTACGACCTTTCCAAGGCGCAGGAGAAAATGGGTGTTATCATCATCAATGCCAATGTGAAGGACTATAAGCTTTACATCAACGGTGCGGCGGCGGAAAGCCCTGCGGTGCTGCCGATGGGAGAATATGATTTGGTTATCCTGAAAAACGGCTATACGGAATGGAGTCAGCATGTGACGCTGGATAAGGACACGCTGAATGTGACAGCGGAGCTGCAAAAGGATGTGCAATATGGCACACTGACCGTTACGGCGGATGTGGACGGCGCATGGGTGTATATCAACGGCGAGGAATACGGCGTAGCACCGATGCAGGTAAATCTGCCCTATGGCTCTTATAACGTGATGCTGGAAAAGAGCGGCTATCAGAGCTATAAGCAGAGCATACAGATTTCGTCCCAAACGGCGGCAATCCATGCAACGATGGAATAAAAAAGCGAAACGGCTTCAGATAAAATTCGAGGAGGAAAGAAGAATGGAAGACTATCGTGTAAGATATCAGCAATGGCTGGAGGATCCTTTTATTGACGAGGAAACAAAAGCGGAGCTGAGAGGCATTACAGACGAAAACGAAATCAAGGAGCGGTTCTTTAAGGAGCTGGAATTCGGGACAGGCGGTCTGCGCGGCATTATCGGCAACGGCAGCAACAGACTGAACCGCTATACCGTTGGGAAGGCTTCGCAGGGACTGGCAAATTATATCAAAAAGGAAGGCACACAGAAGCAGGGCGTAGCGATTGCATACGATTCCCGTTTCATGTCTCCCGAATTTGCGGAGGTGGCAGGGCTGATTTTTGCGGCAAACGGGATTCCCGCGTATGTATATCCCTCTTTGCGCCCCGTTCCCATGCTTTCCTTTGCGGTGAGAGAGCTGGGCTGTACGGCAGGGGTTGTGCTGACGGCAAGCCATAACCCTCCCGAATACAACGGCTATAAGGTATATTGGGCAGACGGCGCACAGGTGGTTGCACCCAGAGATAAGGGGATTATCACAGAGGTGAACGCCGTAGAAAACTTCGGACAGATTCAGCGGATGGAAAAGGCGGAGGCTGTGGAGAAAAAGCTGTATACCCTCATCGGCGAGGAAGTGGACGAAGCGTTTGACAGAAACGTGCAGGCACAGCTGATGAACCCCGAAATGATTGCGAGAATGGGAGATAAGCTGAATATCGTTTATACGCCCCTGCATGGCTCCGGCAATCTGCCGGTGCGCCGCAATCTGGCAAAGGCAGGCTTCAAAAATGTATTTATCGTAAAGGAGCAGGAGCTGCCGGATTCTTCTTTTTCCACTGTGGATTACCCCAATCCGGAGGACACGAAGGTGTTCACATTGGCGCGGAAGCTGGCGGCTGAGGTGAACGCGGATGTGCTGATTGGGACAGACCCCGACTGTGACCGTATGGGTGCGATGGTGAAGGATTCCGAGGGCAATTTTGTTGCGCTGACAGGCAACATGGTTGGCGCACTGGCAACGGATTACATTCTTTCTCAGAGAAAGGAGCAGGGCAGACTGCCCGCAAACGGCGTGGTGGTGAAAACCATCGTAAGCACAGAAATGATTACACCCATTTGCAGGGCATACGGCGTGGGGAAAATTGATGTGCTGACCGGGTTTAAATACATCGGGGAGCAGATTAAGGGCTTTGAGGAAACCGGCTCTCATACCTATCTGTTCGGCTTTGAGGAAAGCTACGGCTGCCTGGCAGGGACTTATGCAAGGGATAAGGATGGCGTTTATGCGGCAGTTCTGGTCTGCGAAATGGCGGCTTATTATAAGGAAAAGAGCATGACGCTGTATGAAGCGTTGCTGAAGCTGTATGAAAAATATGGCTATTACCGCGATGGCGTGAAATCCATGACGATGAAGGGTCTGGAGGGGATGGCAAGAATTCAGCGCATCATGAAAACCTTCCGCGAAAATACGCCGAAGGAGCTGGGCGGCTACAAGGTCGTTATGGCAAAGGATTATCAGACACAGGTGTTCCGGAATCTGGAAACGGGGGAGGAAAGCGGCAGCCCTCTGCCTGTTTCGGATGTACTGCATTATACACTGGAGGATGGAACATGGGTATGTATCCGCCCTTCCGGTACAGAGCCGAAGCTGAAATTCTACATCGGCGTGAAGGCGGATGACCTGCAGGCGGCACAGGATAAGGTGGACGCTTTGGATGCGGATATTGAAGCAAAGGTTGCTGAGATTGCATAAGGCAAACAAGGGCGCGATTTTATAAAACAGCAGATTGTTTATTGGGAGCGGCATGCGTAAGCATGCCGCTTTTCTGATGTGTGGATTTCGGATACAGAAAAAGGCTTTGACCTTTTATAGTCAAAGCCTTAGTTTGCGATTGCAATGCCGTAGTTATTTTTCGGGGATATCGGGCAGTCCCTTGAAGCCGATTTCCAAATCTGCATCGGTAGGGATATCATCCGACATTTCGCCGTTATTAAACTTTTCGTATGCCATCATATCGAAGTAGCCTGTGCCGGTCAGACCGAATACAATGGTCTTTTCCTCGCCGGTTTCCTTGCATTTCAGTGCTTCATCAATCGCTACGCGAATGGCGTGAGAGCTTTCGGGTGCGGGCAGGATGCCTTCGATTCTTGCAAACTGCTCTGCCGCCTCGAATACAGAGGTCTGCTCTACGGAGCGCGCCTCCATCAGCCCATCATGATACAGCTGAGAGACAACGGGGCTCATGCCATGATACCGCAGACCGCCTGCGTGGTTAGGGGAGGGGATAAAGTCGCTGCCCAGCGTATACATCTTTGCCAGAGGGGTTACCATGCCTGTATCGCAGAAGTCATACGCAAATTTCCCTCTTGTCAGGCTCGGACAGGATGCAGGCTCAACTGCGATAATCTGATAATCCTTTTCGCCGCGCAGCTTTTCGCCCATGAAGGGAGAAATCAGACCGCCCAGATTGGAGCCGCCGCCTGCACAGCCGATGATGATATCGGGCTCAATGCCGTATTTATCGAGTGCTGCCTTTGTTTCCATACCGATGATGGACTGATGCAGCAGAACCTGATTCAGCACACTGCCCAGAACATAACGATAGCCCTCCTTGCCGACTGCCGTTTCTACGGCTTCGGAAATGGCACAGCCAAGGCTGCCCGTTGTGCCGGGATGCTCCGCCAGAATCTTCTTCCCGATTTCCGTTGTAGTGGAGGGGGAAGGGGTTACGGTTGCGCCATAGGTGCGCATGACCTCGCGGCGGAAGGGCTTTTGCTCATAGGAAACCTTAACCATGTATACGTTGCAGTCCAGACCCAGATATGCACACGCCATGGAAAGCGCTGTGCCCCACTGCCCTGCGCCGGTTTCTGTTGTCACGCCCTTCAGGCCCTGCTTCTTTGCATAATACGCCTGCGCGATGGCAGAATTCAGCTTATGGCTGCCACTGGTGTTATTGCCCTCGAACTTATAATAAATCTTTGCGGGTGTCTGCAATTTTTCTTCCAGACAATATGCACGAACCAAAGGAGATGGTCTGTACATTTTATAAAAATCCAAAATTTCCTGTGGGATGTCGATGTAAGCAGTATCGTTATCCAATTCCTGCTGTACCAATTCATCGCAGAAAACTGCGCCAAGCTCCTCGGCTGTCATGGGCTGCAGTGTGCCGGGGTTCAGAAGCGGTGCCGGTTTATTTTTCATATCCGCACGCACGTTGTACCATTTTTTCGGCATTTCCTGCTCATCCAGATAAATTTTGTAGGGAATGTTCTTTTCTGTTTTCATTCTGTTTTCTCCTCTCGTCTTTTCTTTGCTGTTCTCATCTAGTCTAAAAAATTTTTGCTGAAAAAATTTTGTCTATCGTACCTCTTTCAAAGACACCTGTCAATACCGGACGGAGTTTTTCAGCAAAACGCCGCCTCCCACTCGGACAAATGTCCGCCGTATTTGGTATATTCCTATGAAAACAGTTTGTTTTGACCGAGATTATTCATCAAAAATGCTGACAATTTCGCCATCCAGAATACGATTTGTGTTCTTGACTGCACAGAAATTGCCGCACATGCTGCAGGTATCCTCTTTTTCGGGCTTTGCCTCTGCTCTGTAACGGCGCGCCTTTTCGGGGTCCATGCTCAGGCGGAACATTTCCTCCCAATCCAGACGCTTTCTTGCTTCGCTCATTTTGTAGTCCCAATCTGCCGCATGAGGGATTCCCTTTGCGATATCGGCTGCGTGTGCCGCAATCTTCGCCGCAATGATCCCTTCTTTTACATCTGCCGCGTTGGGCAGGCGCAAATGCTCCGCAGGGGTTACATAGCACAGGAATGCCGCACCCGATGCCGCCGCAAGCGCACCGCCGATGGCAGAGGTGATGTGGTCATAGCCGGGGGCAACATCTGTCACCAAGGGCCCCAATACATAAAACGGTGCGCCGTGGCAGAGTGTTTTCTGAATTTCCATATTTGCGGCAATCTGATTCATGGGCATGTGGCCGGGGCCTTCAATCATGACCTGCACATCCTTCGCCCATGCGCGCTTTGTCAGCTCGCCAAGAGTAATCAGCTCCTCAATCTGCGCCGTATCGGTTGCATCTGCAAGACAGCCGGGGCGGCAGGCATCCCCAAGGCTCATGGTGATATCATATTCCCGACAGATATCCAGAATTTCATCATAATGCTCATAGAAGGGGTTTTCGTTGCCTGTCATTTCCATCCATGCAAACATGATGGAGCCGCCGCGGGAAACAATATTCATCAGACGCTTATTCTGCTTAAAGCGTGCCGCTGTTGCACGATTCATGCCGCAATGGATGGTCATGAAATCTACGCCGTCCTCTGCGTGCATCCGCACGATATCCAGCCATTCCTCTGCTGTGATTTGTGCCAGAGGCTTATGATAATACACAACGGCATCATAAATCGGCACGGTGCCGATCATAGCAGGGCAATCGGCGGTCAGCTTGCGGCGGAAGCTTCTGGTATCCCCGTAGGAGCTTAAATCCATAATCGCCTCTGCGCCCATTTCTACTGCGGAGCGTACCTTTTCATACTCCATATCCACGTCCTTCCAGTCGCGCGAAACGCCGAGGTTGACGTTGATTTTTGTTGTCAGCCTTGCGCCGACACCGCTGGGGTGCAGGGCTTTATGGTTTTTGTTGCAGGGAATAATAACCTGCCCCTTTGCAACCAGACTGCGGATTTCCTCCGCGTCCATGCGTTCCTTTTCCGCCACAATTTTCATCTGCGGTGTGATGATACCCTGTCTTGCCGCGTCCATCTGTGTTGTGTACATATTCGGTTCCTCCTTGTCCATGTCGCACCAAATTTTGCTGTGCTGCTGTTTTTCTGTGTCGGGCTGTGGTGCATGCAGCCTGCCACAGAGGGAAGCAATCCTCACCCATGGACAATAAAAAAGCTGCACTATGCCAAAAACATAGCGCAGCTTCCTCGCGTCAACAGTATGTCCCTACGTTGGCATTATCCAAATCAGGTTATGGGTCAAAGCATGATAGCTTACTCTCAGCCTACTTACGCAAGCTCCCCTTTTTTGAAGTTTTTTTAATCATAACATCCTTGCTACTGTCCGTCAAGAGCGGAGGATGTTCTTTTTTCCAAGCTTTTTTATCAGCTTGCGCTTTTTATCAATCTACTTTTGCGGCAGGGCGAGGACGGTTTGTTAAAAGCACCCGCTCTACGCTCCAGTAGAAGTTTTCGTCCCCGATAAGCTCATGCAAATCAGTACGGTCCATCATTTTCATTGCGTGGGTGGTCATACCGCAGATGGCAACGTCCACACCTTTTTTACGCAGACCCTCCACCAGCTCACGCAGGGTCTGTGCGCAGGAAATATCGATATTGGATACGCCTCTCATGGAGAACAGCACCGTATCGGAGCCCTCTACCTTTCCTGCGATATCCGCAACTGCCTGTGTGTTGGCGAAAATCATAGGGCCTGTGATATAAACAACCTTTGCATTGCTGTAGCGTTCGCAAAGCACAGGATCGGTTACATGCATACGGTTCATGTCCACGCTTTCATAGTTGATTTCAATGAAGGACAGACGGGATACCAGAAATACCAGACCAATCAGCACACCAATCAAAATGGCAACGGTCAGATCGAAGATGATGGTTGCAAACATGGTTGCCGTAAATTCGAGCATTGCGCCCTTGAATTTATGGGAGAAGATATAGCGGATGGATTCCCATTCGTTCATTCTCCATGCTGTTACCATCAGCACCCCTGCCAGAGCCGCCAGAGGAATCTTGGACATGACGGGAGCCAGCAGGAACATGGAAATCAGAAGCCCAACGGCATGGAATACGCCGGTCAGTCTTGTTTTTGCACCGGATTTGATGGCAACACTGGTACGCGCGATTGCCGCGGTTGCGGGGATGCCGCCGAAGAAGGGCAGCAGGATATTCCCGACCCCCTGTGCAATCAGCTCTTGATTGGCATCCAGACGCACGCCTGTCATGCGCCCTGCGGATGCGCCGCAAAGCAGGCTTTCAATCATGCCCAGAATGGCGATGGAAAACGCAGGTGTGACCAGTGCGCCGATGGTTTTCAGATTCAGCGCGCCAAACAGCAGGCGGTTTTCGGGAATCAGTGTTTTGGGGATTTCCCCAACCACAGCGACATCCAGCTGCATGAAAATGGAAAACGCAGTGGTGAGGATGATGCTGACAAGAGAGGCAGGGACAACGGCGTTCCATTTTTTCGGAAAGAATACCATAAACAGAACCACGAACAGCCCCAGACCGACAGCGGTCAGATTGGGGGAGAAGCCAAGGCGCGCATAGCTGAACAGCTTGCCGATGGCAGAGGTTCCCTCGGAATGTGTTCCGAAGAAATTATCAACCTGTCCCAAGGCGATGATAACGGCGATACCGGAGGTAAAGCCTGTGATAACGGGGGCGGGGATGAAGGAGGTCAGCTTGCCCAGATGCAGAATCCCTGCCAGAAGCAGGATGATGCCCGCAATCAGCGTTGCGATAAATACGCCGTCCATCCCGTAGGCTGCAACCAGAGACATCAGAATTGCCGCCATGGCACCCGTAGGCCCGGAAATCTGATAATAGCCGCCGGAAAGCAGGCTCATAATCAGCCCGGCAATGATGGCAGTGATTAACCCCGATGCGGCATCCGCACCACTGCTGACACCGAAGGCAAGCGCCAGAGGCAGCGCAACGGCGGCAACCGTCAGACCTGCCATTAAGTCCTTTGTCAATGCGGCAGCATTATAGCCGCCAAATTCCTGTTTTAAACTGCTGATAAATTTACTCAGCATCACGAATTCCCCTTTCATACGATAACCCTTGCATTTTTGTGGAAAAGCTGCTTTTTCGGAAGAAAGCATGCCTGAATATCATAACAAAGCCGCAGAGACTTCTCAACTGTGAAAAGTGTAGATTTTTCCAACCCTTTTTTGTGCAAATTTTGTGTTAAGATTTTACAGTTCGGCGAAGCATGAAAAATCCCGTCCTACCCATAGGACGGGAATCCTGCTTTTCCTGTTGTTTTTCTTCTGTACTCAATCCTTGAAGGTAATCTGACCATCCCTGATGGCGGTAATGACAGCCAGAGAGTCTACATAATAGCCTGCATCCCGCAGCTTTTTGCTGCCGCCCTGAAATTCCTTTTCAATGACAGCCGCAATGCCGCAGACGGTGCCGCCTGCCTGCTCTACAAGGGAGCAAAGCCCCATGGCAGCCTCGCCGTGCGCAAGGAAATCATCGATAATGAGCACTCTGTCCTCAGGATTGAGGTACTGCTTGGATACGCGCGCGACAGAAACCGTACCCTTTGTGAAGGATTTTACCTCTGCGCCGTAAAAATCCTCTGTCATGGTGTTGGGCTGTGTTTTCTTTGCGAAAACCACAGGCACCAGATCAAAATATAATGCAGTGATGGCAGCAATGCCGATGCCGGAGGATTCGATAGTCAGAATCTTATTGATTCCCAGATGACCGAAACGGCGGCTGATTTCTTTCCCAATCGCCATAAAAAGACCAATATCCAACTGGTGATTCAAAAAAGAATCCACTTTTACAACTTCTGTACCTAATTCTGTACCGTCTTCGATAATTCTTCTCTTTAACAAATCCATGTTGCCGGCTCCTTCTCTAAAATTTCCGCTGCTCTCTCTCATTTTTGCAATGCTTTGCTTTTTCTCAAGTATTCACTATTATACGGCGTGCATCCGGGGATGTAAACCGCTCTTTGCCGAAAACAGCCGGATTTTAGAGAGAATCGGGAATTTGAATAGAAAGTTTCCTTTTTTTCAAAAAGTTTTGGCGGATTTTCTGAGGGAAAAACGGCTATTTTCGCTTTGCCGTTGCATCCAGCTCGTCGGGCGTGTTTGCCATGCGGATGCGGTTGAGCACCTCCTGCCGCTCCTCGGTGGAGAGGGTGTAGAAGCGTTCCATGTCCGCGCCGTTATGCAGAATCAGTTGGCGCACCTCCTGCGGCAAGGTGTCCCATTTGCGAAGCCAATCCATGTGTCATTCCTCCTTTGTGGTTCTGTTTTCTATTTAATATGAAAGAATTTTGGCTTTTCATGCGGAAAAAACGCGGACAGAAAAAGGAATTTCAGGAAAAAAAGCGAAATTAAATAAAGAAACAGATATCTAAGGAGGAATGTAGCATGGCTTTTTTTGATAGATTGAATGAAATGGCAAAAACGGTATCCGAAAAGACAAATGACAGCTTGGAAATCAATAAGCTGATTGGGGAGATTAACCTGACAAAGGGCAATATTCAGTCCTTCCAGAGAGAGCTGGGCGAGCATTTCTGGGCGAAATTTGTCACAGGGGAGCAGTTTGATGAGGAGGCAATGATGATTTGCGACAAAATCGTAGCCGCGCAGGATAAAATTCATGGCATGGAAGCGCAGATTGCGCAAATCAAAGCCGAAGGGGAGGCAAGAAAGGCAGAGCGTGAAGCGGAACGCGCAGAACGCAAGGCGGCAGAAAAGGCGGCGGAGGCAGAGCAGGCGGCAGAAAGAGCGGGCATTGAAAAGGAGCCTGTGCCTGTCTGCGCGGAATGCGGCGCGGTGCTTGCCGAGGGACAGAAATTCTGCGGTGAATGTGGCAAGCCGGTAGAGAAATAAAATAAAAGCAACAAGGCTTTTTTTTGAAGTAGGGGCTTTTCGCATCGAACGGGGAAGGCGGGTGAGGACGCATGACGGAAACAAAACAGAATAGCTTAGGCACAGAGCCAATCGGGCGGCTGCTGCTGAAATTCTCCGTTCCGACGGCGCTGACGCTGATGGTGAACTGCCTGTATAACATCGTAGACCAGATTTACATCGGGCATGCGGTGGGCATCAAGGGCGTTGCCGCCACGAATGTGACCTTTCCCATCGGTATCATTGCGGCTGCGCTGGCGCTTTTGATTGGGGACGGCTGTGCCGCAAACATCAGCCTGCACCTTGGCAGAGGGGAGCAGGAGGAGGCAGACCGTACCTTTGCGAACGCGGTTATGCTTCTGTTCGGCGTAGGGATACTGCTTTCGGTGTTCGGGTGCATCTTCGCAAGGCAGCTTGTGGTGTTTTTCGGGGCATCGCCCTCTGTTGTGGCGGAGGCGGTTCTGTATATGAGCATCATTCTTCTGGGACAGCCCTTCGGCATGTGCAATATGGCATTTACGGCAATTATCCGCGCGGACGGCAATCCGCAGTATATGATGCGCAGTATGATGATAGGTGCGGCATTAAATGTTGTGCTTGACCCCGTTTTTATTTTTGTGTTCCGATGGGGGATTCAGGGCGCGGCATTGGCAACGATTATCGGGCAGATTGTTTCGGGTGTGATTGCACTGGCGTATCTTCCCCGTTTTTCCCATTTTGCCATTCGGAAAAAATATCTTCGCCTGAAATGGAGATTTATCGGGGATATTGTACGGCTTGGCTTTCCCAGCCTTTGCACACAGACCGCAACGGCGGCAACCCAGATTGTGATGAATAACCTCATGCGCAAATATGGTGCGGCGACGATTTACGGCAGCGAAATTGCGCTTTCCTGCTATGGCTTAATGATGAAAATTTATCAGATTGCACATGCGATGTTCGTTGGGCTTGCTTCGGGGACACAGCCGATTAACGGCTTTAATTTTGGCGCAAGGCAATACGAAAGGGTCAAGCAGACGATTCAGACTGCCGCAAAAATTTCCATCGGGATTTCTGTGCTGTGGTTTCTGGTGTTCCGCTATGGCGGCGGCTTTCTGGCGGCGCTTTTTGTGGAGGAGGAACCGCTCTATCAGGAATTTGCGGTGCATTGCTTCCGCTTGTATATGCTGGGCTTCTTTGTCTATGGACTGCCAAATGTGACGGCATCCTTCTTTCAGGCAATCGGCAGCCCTGTGAAATCTCTGGCGGTTTCGCTTTCCCGACAGGTGATTTTCCTGATTCCGTTTGCACTCCTTCTTTCGGCGCATTTTGGGATGGATGGTGCGTTGGGCGCGGCTCCTGTCGCGGATGTGTTGGCGTTTTTGCTTGCGGCTTTGCTCTTGAAAAGGGAGCTGCGCGGCTGGAAAAAGAAAAATATGACAGCATAAAGGCATCGGAGGCTTCCGATGTCTTTTTTTCTGCGTAGATTCATATTTATAAAGCACACCAAAAAAACGGGATGATTCTGAGATGAGAGAAAACATAAAAACGGGGATCAAATATCTGGCTTTGTTCGGGATGTGCTTTCTGGGCGGCAGAAGCTTGGCGGCAGGGCAGACGGTGCGTGTTGACGGAGAAAAGCCTTGCAGACTGGCAATTCTGATTGATGATTTCGGCTATTGCGGCGCAGGGACAGAGGAAATGCTTGCGCTTTCCATCCCCTTTACGGCGGCGGTTATGCCCTTTTCCTCCTGCACGGCGGAGGATGCGGAGCGAGTGCGGCAGGCAGGCAAGGAAATTTTTATCCACATGCCGATGGAATCCCTCACGGGTAAGCGTGAATGGGTCGGCGAGAAGGGGGTTTTTCGGGATATGGATGATGCCGCCATTCGGGAATGTGTGGAGGAAGCCTTTTCTGTTCTTCCGGATGCGGCAGGCATGAATAACCACATGGGCTCTGCCATTATGGAGGATGCACGCAGCCTTTCGGCGGTGATGGAGGTGCTGAAGGAAAAGGGCGTTCCCTTTGTAGACAGCATGACAACGGCGAAAAGCCTTGGAAAAGCCGTTGCCGCGGAAAAGGGCGTAGCCCTTCTGGAGCGGGATGTGTTTCTGGACAGCACGGATTCTGTTGCGGTCGTCAAGGAGCATCTGCGCAAGGCAGGAGAGGTCGCACTGGAAAAAGGGTCTGCGATTGCCATTGGGCATGTCGGCCCCGAGGGCGGAAAAATTACGGCGCAGGCAATCAAAGAGGTTGCGCCGGAGCTGGAGCGGGCAGGCATTGCCTTTGTGACCGTCAGTGAATTGGCAAAATGACAGCAGATGTGCTATACTGAATACATACAGTGAATAAAGGAGAGAAAAGCAGTGGCACATTGGAATTCCAGAGGACTGCGCGGCAGCAGTTTTGAAGAAATCATCAATTTCACAAATGAACGCTACAGGCAGTCGGGTGTGGCATTATTCCAGAAAATCCCCACGCCCATCACCCCTGTGCGGATGGATGAGCAAACGCGGACGATTACCCTTGCGTATTTTGAAAAGCAGTCTACGGTTGATTATATCGGCGTGGCGCAGGGGATTCCCATTGCCTTTGATGCCAAGGAAACGGCAGGAAAAAGCCTGCCCCTGCAGAATATTCATGCACATCAGATGGCTTTTATGGGGGAATTTCGCCGCCAGCGGGGACTTTCCTTTCTTCTCGTGCATTTTTCTGCGGCAGATGCATATTATCTTCTGCCGTTTGAAACACTGAAGATATATTGGGAAAATGCGGCAAGGGGCGGACGCAAATCTATTCCCCTTGCTGCCTTTGAGGAAAAATACAGCATCCGGCAGACGGGCAATCTCCTGCATTATCTGGAGGCGGTCAGCCTGTATCTGGAGGAAACGGAAAAGCAAGGAAGTGAGGAATCATGCTGAAAAAAGCGGCAGTAGAAAATATACTGGCAGCGGCACTGGAAAGCGGTGCCGATTTTGCCGAAATTTATGCAGAGCGGACAAAGAGAAGCAGCATTGCCATGGTCAACGGCAAGGTGGAAACGGCACTGGGCGGCATGGATTACGGCGCAGGGGTGCGGCTGTTTTTCGGGAATCAGGCGATTTACGGCTTTACGAATGACCTTTCCGAGGAAAGCCTCATTCGCATTGCGAGGGAGGGCGCGGCGGCTCTGCGCGGCGACCGCATTTATGATATCTGCGGCTGGAAAAGGATGGCGGAGCGCTGCATCAATCCCATCCGTATCCTGCCGGAAAGCGTGTCCAAGCAGAGAAAGGCGGAGCAGCTTCGGCTGGCATCCGCGGCGGCAAGGGCATATCACGATGCCGTTACGCAGACAAGGGCAGGCTATCTTGAGGTGATGAAGCATGTGCTGGTTGCCAATTCCGAGGGCATCTGGGGCGAGGAGAACCGCACACGCAGCCGCTTTACCATTGAGGCAGTGGCATCCTCTGCGACGGAAAAGCAGAGCGGACATCTGGGGCCGGGCGGCTCCGAGGGGTATGAGCTGTTTGAGCGCATCAATGTGGAGGATACTGCAAGGGAGGCGGCACGCATTGCCGTTACCATGCTTGGCGCAAAGCCCTGCCCTGCGGGGAAAATCCCTGTTGTGATTGATAATGGCTTCGGCGGTGTCATTTTCCATGAGGCCTGCGGACATGGTCTGGAGGCAACGGCGGTGGCAAGAAATGCGTCCGTTTTCGCAGGGAGGCTGGGACAGCAGATTGCGTCCCCTCTGGTGACGGCGCTGGATGATGGGACAATCCCCAATGGCTGGGGCTCTGCCGAAATGGATGACGAGGGCACGCCCACGGCAAAAAATATCCTGATTGAAAACGGGATTCTGCGGTCCTATCTGGTTGACCGCCTGAACAGCAGACGCATGCACACGGCAATTACCGGCTCCTCGCGCAGACAGGATTACCGCTTTGCCCCCACCAGCCGCATGACGAATACCTTCATTGCCAACGGTAAAAGCACGCCGGAGGAAATCATCGCAAATACGGAATTTGGGCTTTATGCCAAGCAGATGGGCGGCGGCAGCGTTGACCCTGCAACGGGTTCGTTTAACTTTGCCGTTCTGGAGGGCTATATGATTCGCAACGGGAGGATTGCCGAGCCGGTCAGAGGGGCAACCCTTATCGGCAAGGGCGCGGAGGTGCTGCGTGATATTGACATGGTCGGCAATAATCTGAGACGGGCGCAGGGGATGTGCGGCAGCAAGAGTGGCTCTATCCCGACCGATGTAGGGCAGCCTATGATTCGCGTCAGCAGCATGACTGTCGGCGGAAGGGGGTAAGCGGAATGGAACGGAAGGAATTTTTGGAAAAGGTGCTTGCCTACGGCAGACAGGCAGGCTTTGCGGACTGCGAGGTTTATTACCGCGGCGGCAAGGCGTTTGAGGTGCTGATTCTGGAGGGCGAGGTCAGCGATTATGAAAACAGCAGGGAGGAGGGTCTGGCGTTTCGCGGAAACATCAACGGGCGGACAGGCTATGCCTATACCGAACAGCTGACAGAGGATGCCATTGCATATCTGGTGGAAACGGCGAAGGAAAATGCGGCGCTTCTTTCTCCGGAGGACTGCGAGGAGCTTTATGCGGGAGAGGAAAACTACCCTGAGTTGGAGGGCGTGAATGCCGCTCTGGAGGAATTAAGGGTAGAGGAAAAAATCAGCGCCGCCATGCGTATGGAAACAGCGGCACTGGCAGGAGCGGAGGAGGTTGCTTCTCTGGATTACTGCGCGCTGGGGACATCTCTGGCGGAGGTTGTCATCCGCAACACCAGAGGGCTGGATGTTTCCTTTGCGAAGAATTTTGCGACGGCTTATGTTTCTGCGATTGCAAAAAAGGGCGGAGAAACCAAAACAGGCTCCTATTTCTGGAAGGCGCAGGATTGGAATGAGTTCAACCCTGAGGAAACGGGCAGAATGGCGGCAAAGCGTGCCGCATCCCATCTGGGGGCAGCGTCTGTGCCAAGTGGGAAATACGATGTAATTTTCGACGGTAGGGCGATGGTTTCTCTTTTGGGCGCGTTTGCAGGAGTATTTTTTGCGGAAAATGCGCAGAAGGGCTTCTCTCTTTTGCAGGGCAAAACGGGCGAAAAAATCGCATCCGAAGGGGTTACACTGCGGGATGATGCCCTGCTTTTAGGCGGCTATGGCACACAGCCCTTCGACAGTGAGGGCGTTTCGGGCAAAAATAAAGCCATTATCGAAAACGGCGTGCTGAAAACCCTGCTTTATAATCGCAGGACGGCGAAAAAGGATGGCGTGGCATCCACAGGCAATGGCTTTAAGATGGGGCTGACAGGCTCTGTTAAAACTGCGCCCACGAATTTCTATCTGGCAAGGGGTGAGATTTCGCAGGATGTCTTGCTTGCCAAAATGGGAACCGGTCTTTTGATTACAAGCCTGATGGGACTGCACGCAGGCACAAATGCCGTTTCGGGCGATTTTTCCCTTTCGGCGGAGGGGTTCCGTATCAAAGGCGGCAGGATTGACGCGCCTGTGGAGCAGATTACCGTTGCAGGCAATTTTTATCAGCTTCTGGCAGAGGTGGAGGAAATTGCCGATGATTTGTATTTCGGCTCCGGCGGTGTCGGCTCGCCGTCCGTTCTGGTGAGAGGACTGGCTATTGCAGGAAGCTAATAAAAAAGACCTAAGAGCGTGTCTCTTAGGTCTTTTTTTATGTAGTCTTTGTAAGCTTATCCGTCTAATTTGTCGCAAAGGTCGTTGATTTGCTTGAGCATCTTTTCCATATCCCGATTGGTGCCGCCCTTATTCAGATTGATAATCTGCTGCAGGCGTTTATTTGCCAGATCAAGCTGATTTGCCAGATACATCGCGCGCTTGCCGCCCTCGGAGGCGGCATGTCCCCTTGGCAGCTCCTTCGGTACAACGGGGATTTTTACGCCCTCGGAAATCATCTGATTTGCCGCTAAATCGAAGCAGGCACCGCTGTAGGGGGCAAAGGCATTGTAGCCGTATTCTTCCTTTAAGCATTTTGTGAAGTCCTCGCAGACCAAATCCTCGCCATGTACTACAAAAACGCGCTCCGGCTTCTTCTCGAAATGGTTCACCCAATTCAGAAGTCCCTTCTTATCCGCATGTCCGCTCACGCCTGCCAGCTCCTCGATATGCGCGTTGACGGTAATTGTCTCGCCAAACAGGCGCACCTCTTTTTCGCCCTCAATGATATTTCTGCCAAGTGTGCCGATTGCCTGATATCCAACGAAAAGAATCGTACATTCGGGCCGCCAGAGGTTATGCTTTAAATGATGGCGGATGCGCCCTGCCTCGCACATCCCCGATGCGGAGATGATAACCTTCGGGCTTTTATCGAAATTGATTGCCATGGAATCATCCGGCGTTACGGCAACCTCAAGACCCTGAAAGGTCAGCGGATTGATGCCCTTCTGTACCAATGCCATTGCGTCGGTGTCATAGCAGCCCAGATAGTTTTCCGCAAACACGCGCGTTGCTTCGATTGCAAGGGGGCTGTCCACATAAACCTTGAAGCCCTCATGCCCCCGCACCAGTCCTCTTTCCTTGATTTCGCGGATGAAATACAGCATTTCCTGCGTTCGCCCGACGGCAAAGGAGGGGATGACCAGATTGCCGCCGCGG
Source organism: Anaerotignum faecicola (assembly GCF_003865035.1). NCBI lineage: Bacteria > Bacillati > Bacillota > Clostridia > Lachnospirales > Anaerotignaceae > Anaerotignum > Anaerotignum faecicola. Next base: position 784,311 of record NZ_BHVZ01000001.1, on the reverse strand, counting down.
TCAAAGGTCTGCTGAATCTGCCCGGCAAGCTCTGCCACATAATCGGGCGGCGCGGTATGGTAACGGTCGCCGTATGTACTTTCCATAATGACAAAATCTGCTTCGGTGGTATAACGGGGGTCATGGATGATGGGCTGATTGATATTGCCGATATCACCGGAGAATACGATTTTTTTCGATACGCCGTTTTCCGTCAGCCAGATTTCAATACTGGAGGAGCCGAGCAGATGCCCGACATCCGTAAAGCGGATTTTCACCCCTTCGCAGACCTCGATTTCCTTCATATAATCGCAGGGAACAAAATGCTCCATGACTGCCATCGCATCCTCTGTGGTATAAAGTGGCTCAAAGGGGGCTTTGCCGGCACGCTTATTTTTGCGGTTGCGCCACTGCGCTTCAAATTCCTGAATATGCGCACTGTCCAGAAGCATGATGCGGCAGAGGTCTGTGGTGGCCTCGGTGGCGTAAATCTGTCCCTGAAAGCCGTTTTTGTGAAGCAGAGGGAGTAGTCCAGAGTGGTCAATATGCGCGTGAGAAAGGAACACATAATCAATCCTTCCTGCCGCTACGGGGATTTCCTGATTTTCATAGGTATCCCGTCCCTGCTCCATGCCACAGTCCAAAAGGATGCTCTTGCCGCAGGCTTCGATATAATGGCAGCTGCCGGTTACCTCGTGGTCAGCACCTAAAAACATCAGTTTCATAGAGATCACTCCTCCTTGATTGCAGTATTTTTATGAAAAATGGACAAATGTCTTTTGTAATTCCTACTGTTAGTATAGACCTTTTGCGTTCTGCTGACAAGTACCGTCTGAAAAACATCGATTTTCGTAAAAAACAAGAATGGTTTTGCCAAAATATGGCTCTGTTTCCATCTGGCAATACGTTGGAAATATGGTATAATAAATAAGATATATCAAGGAAACAAACACAAGCAAAAGGGAGGGAGACTATGCTCACAACCACAAAGCTTTATGATATTTTTCATATTGTCAACGGGGAACACAGTGATCCCCATACGGTGCTGGGGATGCACGAAATGGAGGAGGACGGCAGAAAAGCCGTTGTGGTGCGTGCCTTTTTGCCGAATGCGGCAGGCATTACCGTGATTGACTATGCAAATAAACGGAAAAAATACCCGATGGAGCGGCTGCATGCAGACGGCTTTTTTGAGGTGACGATTGCGGACAGGGAGGAATGGTTCCGCTATCAGCTGGAGTACACCGATGCGGACGGCAACACATGGCGCAGCTATGACCCCTATTCCTTCTCGCCGACCCTTTCTGAATTTGACCGACATCTTTTCGGCGCAGGGACGCATTATGAGATTTACGAAAAAATGGGCGGCAGGCTTATGACGCACGAGGGCGCAAGGGGGGCGGCATTTTCCGTCTGGGCACCCAATGCGAAGGCGGTCAGTGTAATCGGGGATTTCAACAACTGGGATGCGCGCAGAAGTCCCATGCGAAGGCTGGGCGAATCTGGCATCTGGGAGCTGTTTCTGCCTGCGGCGGCAGAGGGGGATAAATATAAATTCCATGTGACGCAGTGTGATGGCAGGGTGGTTGATAAAACAGACCCCTACGGTGTGTATGCAGAGGTGCGCCCGAACAATGCATCTGTGCTGTATCCTCTGAAACGCTATAAATGGAAGGATCGCCGTTGGATGACGGCACGAAGGAAATATGATTTCAGGACAGCCCCCATGAATATCTATGAGGTGCATCTGGGCAGCTGGAAGCGGGCAGAGGGTGATCGTTTTCTGACCTATACCGAATTGGCGGAGCAGCTGATTCCCTATGTGAAGGAAATGGGCTATACGCATATCGAGATGCTGCCTGTGGAGGAGCATCCCTTTGACGGCAGCTGGGGCTATCAGGTGACGGGCTATTATGCCCCGACGAGCCGCTACGGCAGCCCGGACGAATTTAAGCAGTTTGTGGATGCCTGCCATCAGAACGGCATTTCCGTCATTCTGGACTGGGTGCCTGCGCATTTCCCGAAGGATGATTTTGCACTGGCACGCTTTGACGGCACGGCACTTTATGAGCACCAAGACCCCCGTCTGGGGGAGCATATCCAGTGGGGGACGTATATTTTCAATTACGGCAGAAAAGAGGTTGCGAATTTCCTGCTTGCAAATGCGCTCTACTGGATGGATATTTTCCATATAGACGGGCTGCGCGTGGATGCGGTAGCATCTCTTTTGCGGCTGGATTTCTGCAAGGAGGAGGGGCAGTGGCTCCCCAATGTATACGGCGGCAGTGAAAACCTTGAGGCAATCGAATTTCTCAAGCACATGAATTCCGTCATTGCCGAGAGGGAGCCGGGCGCACTCATGATTGCGGAGGACAGCACCGCATGGCCCGGTGTGACGAAGAAGGTTGATGAGGGCGGTCTTGGGTTCAGCCTGAAATGGAACATGGGTTGGATGAATGATTTTCTCTCCTATATCAAGCTTGACCCTATTTATCGGAAATATCATCAGAATAAGCTGACCTTCGGCATGGCATATCATTATGCGGAGAATTTTGTGCTGGTGCTTTCGCATGATGAGGTGGTACATACAAAATCCTCAATGATTGGGAAAATGCCGGGGGATGTTTGGCAGAGCTTTGCGAATTTGCGCCTTTCCTATGGCTTCATGATGGGGCATCCGGGGAAAAAGCTGCTGTTTATGGGCGGTGAATTTGCGCAGTACAGCGAATGGAGCGAGGCACGCTCTTTGGATTGGCATCTGCTGCAATATGCAGACCATCAGGAAATGCAGGCGTATGTGAAGGAGCTGAATCATCTTTATGCAGAGGAGTCTGCCTTCTGGGCGGAGGATTTCGACCCGAACGGCTTCCAATGGATTGAATGTGACGATGCGGAAAGCTCGATTGTTTCCTTTGTGCGCCGCAGTCAGGAGAAGGAGCTGGTTTTCCTCTGCAATTTTACACCTGTGGTGCATCGTGGGTTTTCGCTCGGCGTGCCGCAGGAGGGTGTTTATCATGAACGGCTGAACAGCGATGCCGCGCGCTTCGGCGGCAGTGATGTCATCAACGCCGTACCGCTGCAAAGCAGGGCGGAGCCGGCAGGTCGCTGCCCGTTTCGGGTAGAGCTGGATGTGCCGCCTCTGGGGATGGTCATTCTGGAGCGGGAGCAGCCGAAGAAGCAGCCGCGGGCAAAAAAGCCTAAGACAAGGACGGCGGCAAATGGTACAAAAACAGATGCAAAACGGAAGCATCCCGAAAAAAATACGGAAAAAACCGCCAAACAGGCAGATTTGCCATGATTTTTCTTGAGAATTTCTCTTAGTTCTTATTGACGTTGCGCGAGTTTTTGTGTATAATTCTTAAATGTATGGTAAAAAAAGGCGTAAAAGCACCTTTCTTGCCATCAACGAATCTCGCACTGGGAGGGAGGGAAATTCATGTCAGAGGTAAAAGTTAAAGAAAATGAATCCTTGGACAGCGCACTGCGTCGTTTTAAAAGAACATGTGCCAGAGATGGTATCATGGGCGAAGTACGCAAAAGAGAGCATTATGACAAACCCAGCGTAAAACGCAAAAAGAAATCCGAAGCCGCTAGAAAACGTAAATTCAGATAATCGTATGAAAGCGTTTTCCGTGGCTGTCAACAAAATGACTGCTTGCAGGCATTTTTGAGCAGACACGAGAAAACCTGAGTGGATGAGTAAAACGAAGTTTTACGAATTGCTTTCATGGTTTGATAAATTTTACTAAGTTTTACGAAGCGAAAAGGGATGATTATATGTCATTAAAAGAGCAGCTTTTTGCAGATTTGAAAACTGCTATGAAAGAAAAGGATACCATCAAGAAGGATACGATTCAGCTGATTCGTTCCGGTGTCCTGCAGATCGAAAAGGATAACAAGGTTGAGCTGGATGATGAAGGTGTCATCGAGGTTATCTCCAAGCAGCTGAAAAGCAGAAGGGATTCCCTGCCCGACTATGAAAAAAGCGGCAGACAGGATCTGATCGAAAAACTCAATAAAGAGATCGAAGTTTTGTTAAGTTACCTTCCAGAGCAGTTAAGCGAGGATGAAATTCAGAAGATTGTTGAAGACGCCATCGCACAGACCGGAGCCTCTACCATTAAGGATATGGGCAAAGTCATGGGTATCGTGACAGCCAAGGCGAAAGGTCGCGCAGATATGAAAATTGTCGGCGGTCTTGTGAAAAAAATGCTCCAAGGCAAGTAATAATCGAAACCATAGGGTCACAGGCGATTGCCTGTGACCCTTTTACGTTGAAGGGGGAAAGGCTATGAAATTCAGAAAAATGATGGGCGTAACGGCGGCTTTTTTGTGCGCGGCACTGGCTTTATCCGGCTGCGGCAGCACAGGAGAAACGGCATACCGCATCGGCATTGTCCAGCAGGATGAACATTCCTCTCTGGATGCGGCAACGCAGGGCTTTGAGGACAAGCTGATGGAGCTGCTGGGAGAAGAAAATATCACCTTCGATTACCAGAACGCGCAGGGCGAACAGGCAAACAGCACCACCATTGCTACGAAATTTGTTTCCGATGGCTGCGATTTGATTCTGGCAAACGGCACAACGGCTTTGCAGTCTGCGGCAGCGGCAACGGCGGATATCCCTATCGTGGGTACATCCGTAACGGATTATATCGCGGCAGGTGCAGTGAATTCCAATGAAAAGCCCGGCACAAATGTCACAGGTGTTTCCGATTTGGGCGAAATCAAGGCACAGGTGGATGTGCTGCTTACATTCTGCAAGCCCGATACGAAGATTGCGGTGGTTTACTGCTCCGCAGAGCCCAACTCCATCTATCAGGCAGAGCGCGCGGAAAGATATCTGAAGCGGCTCAAACGGGACTGTGCCATCTACACCGTTGCGGATTCCAATGATGTGCAGGCGGTGCTGACAAAGGCGGTGCAGGAATGTGGCGCTATCTTCATCCCGACCGATAACACCATGGCGAACAGCATGGAAATCGTAAAAAATATCACGATTCCGGCAGGTGTACCTACCTTTGCAGGGGCGGAATATATGAGCCGCATCGGTGCGCTGGCTACGCTTTCCGTTCGTTATTATGACCTGGGGGTGAAGGCGGCGGAAATGGCGTATAATATTCTGGTAAACGGCACAAAGCCTGCCGAAATGCCAATCGCGTTTGTTTCCGACGGCGTGACACCGAAGTATAATGCGGAAATCGCAAGGGCTTTGGGCATCACTCCTCCTGCCGATATGGAAGCACTGGAGGAAACGATGGAATAACCTTCCCCTTCGCAGAGGATGAAAGTACCTGTATCGAAGAAACAGTTTTTTCGATACACTTAATCGAAAAATTCGATTTGCTGTTGACAATCAAAACAGGGATGCTATAATTCATTTTGCGATGAAATTATATGTCGAAATCAGACATGAAAAAAATCAAAGAGGGAGAGGGTAGATTATGAAAATGAAAAAAGTAACAGGCCTTCTGGCTATGACCGTAGCGGCAGTAATGGCAATGACAGGCTGCGGCGGCAATGATGCGGCAGATGAAAGCACAGGGAATAAGGTATATCACATCGGCATTATTCAGCAGATGGAGCACGGTTCTCTGGATCAGGCAACAAAGGGCTTTGAGGATAAGCTGACAGAGCTTCTGGGTGAGGATAATGTGGAATTTGACTACCAGAATGCACAGGGGGAGCAGGCAAACTGCACCACCATTTCCACGAAATTTGTTTCCGACGGCTGTGACCTGATTATGGCAAACGCAACCACAGCATTGCAGACAGCGGCGGCAGCAACCTCCGATATCCCCATCGTCGGTACCTCCGTTACAGATTATGTGACAGCAGGCGTGGTAGAATCCAATGAAGCACCCGGCAAAAATGTCACAGGCGTTTCCGATCTGGCTTCCGTCGAAAAGCAGATTGATGTGCTGATGCAGTTCTGTGATAAGGAAAGCACAAAGGTTGCAGTGGTTTACTGCTCCGCAGAGCCGAACTCTACCTATCAGGCAGAGCTGGCAAAGAAATATCTGGAGGAACAGAAGATTCCTTATGCAATCTACACCGCAGCAGATTCTAACGAAATTCAGGCGGTTGTGACAAAGGCAGTTGCAGACTGCAACGCAATGTATATCCCTACTGATAACACATTTGCAAACAACATGGAAATCGTAAAGAATATCGCAGTTCCCGCACGCGTGCCCACTGTTACAGGTGCGGAAGCAATGTGCGAGGTTGGCGCATTGGCAACACTGTCTATCAGCTACTATGATCTGGGCGCAAAGGCTGCCGAAATGGCGTATGATATTTTGGTGAACGGGAAGAAGCCTGCGGAAATGCCCATTGAATATCTGACAGATGGTCTGGTTCCCAAATATAATGTAGATATCGCAGAAGCATTGGGTGTTACAATCCCCGAAGGGATGGAGCCGGTTGCTTAAGCGAAAGACCTGCGGTTTGATTTGAATTGAATACAGGAATAAGCGAAGCATGTGCTTCGCTTATTCCTGTAAAAAAAGAAAGCATAGAAAGAGGTATATTTATGAATATTATGGCATTGCTCAATGCCCTTCCGGGCTCCATCGCCCAAGGGCTGATTTGGGGTGTTTTTGCCATCGGCGTTTACATCACCTTTAAGGTATTGGATTTTGCGGATATGACCGTAGACGGCAGCATTGCGACAGGCGGCTCCGTTGCAGTTATGATGATGCTTTCCGGGCATAACGTAGCGGTTGCTCTGGTAGTGGCTACGATTGTCGGTATGCTGGCAGGCATGGTAACAGGTATCTTCCATGTGGCTTTGGGTATCCCCGGTATTCTGGCAGGCATCCTGTCCCAGCTGGGTCTGTATTCTGTCAATATGCGTATTTTGGGTAAATCCAATCAGGCAATCAGCGTAGATAAATATAATCTGATTCTCAGCCTGAGAGATATCCATGGTGCAATCATTGTTTCCGCGATTTTCTGTATTGTAGTCATCGCGCTGATGTATGGCTTCTTCGGTACAGAAATGGGTCGTGCCTTCCGTGCAACGGGCAATAATGAAAAAATGGCGCGCGCACAGGGCATCAATACCAATACAATGAAGGTTCTGGGGCTTATGGTATCCAATGGTCTGGTTGCGCTTGCAGGCGGTCTGTATGCGCAGTATCAGGGCAATGCAGACGTAAACATGGGGCGTGGTGCCATCGTTATCGGTCTGGCATCCGTTATCATTGCGGGCGTTGTATTCAAGAGATTTGATTATAACTATGCACTGCGTATGCTTGGCGTTGTCGGCGGTGCAATCCTGTATTATATCGTTATCGCAGTGGTGCTGTGGCTTGGTCTGGAAACCACCGACCTGAAGCTGATCAGTGCTTTGATTGTAGCGGCATTCCTTGCTTTGCCCCACCTGAAGGGCAAATATGCTGCCAGCCATGTAAAGAGAGGAGGCGGCAAGAATGCTTGAGCTGAAAAATATTTATAAAACCTTCAATCCAGGTTCTATCAATGAAAAAAGAGCCTTAAACGGCATCAATCTGACGCTGGAGGATGGCGACTTTGTTACCATCATCGGCGGCAACGGTGCAGGGAAATCCACCATGCTGAATGCCATTGCGGGCGTTTGGCCTGTAGACAGCGGCTCTGTTATCATTGACGGCGAGGATATCACAAAGCTGCCCGAACACAAAAGAGCAAAATATCTGGGGCGCGTATTCCAGGATCCCATGAACGGGACAGCTGCCGATATGGAAATCGAAGAAAATCTGGCTGTGGCAAAACGCCGCGGACAGACCCGTACCCTCAGATGGGGGATTACAAAAAAAGAGAGAGAAGAATATGTTGAGCTGCTGAAGCCACTGGATCTGGGGCTGGAAACCCGTCTGCGCGCAAAGGTAGGTCTGCTTTCCGGCGGGCAGAGACAGGCACTGACCCTTCTGATGGCAACGCTGAAAAAGCCCAAGCTGCTCCTGCTCGATGAGCATACCGCGGCACTGGACCCTAAAACAGCGGCGAAGGTTCTGGAGCTTTCCGATAAGATTATTGCGGAGCATAACCTGACTGCGCTGATGGTAACGCATAACATGAAGGATGCCATTGTGCATGGCAACCGTCTGATTATGATGTGGGACGGCAAGATTATTCTGGACATCAAGGGAGAGGAAAAGAAAAACCTGACCGTTGATGACCTGCTGCATCAGTTCACCGTTGCCAGCGGCAAGGAATTTGCAAACGACCGTGCTTTGCTCGGCTGATTTGAAAACAGAAAAAACAAAAAGGACACTCTATAGGATGTGTCCTTTTTTTGTGCGCGGACGGCGGATACAGGTATACAAAATACTTGCAAAAAAGGGAGGATTATGCTTGACATTGAAGATTTGAGTGCTATAATGACTTTAACAGTGTGACGCGGATATGCGTGCATGTAATAAAGCAAAACCCGAAAGGGGAAACTGAGGAAAAAGGGAGAGATTCTTATGAAAAAATGGATGAAAATGACAGCCACAATGATGGCTGCAGCAATGGCATTGACAGCCTGCGGCGGCAATGATGCGGCAGACGATTCCGCTGATGCAGGCGAAACATATACAGTCGGCATCATTCAGCAGCTGGAGCACCCTGCATTGGATGCGGCAACAAAGGGCTTTGAGGATAAGCTGACAGAGCTTCTGGGCGATAAGGTAAAATTCGATTATCAGAACGCACAGGGCGAGCAGACAAACTGCACCACGATTGCAACAAAATTTGTTTCCAATGATGTTGATTTGATTATGGCAAACGCAACCACAGCTTTGCAGGCGGCAGCAGCGGCAACAGGGGATATTCCTATCGTTGGTACCTCCGTAACAGACTATAAAACAGCAGGCGTGGTTGATTCCAATGAAAAGCCCGGCAGAAATGTAACCGGTGTTTCCGATCTGGCACCCGTTGATCAGCAGATTCAGCTGCTCATGAAGCTGGTTCCCGATACAAAGAAGGTTGGCATCGTATACTGCTCTGCAGAACCCAACTCTGCATATCAGGCGAAGCTGGCAGAGGCTGAGCTGGATAAGGAAGGCATTGCATGGGCTGAATTTACAGCAGCAGATTCCAACGAGGTACAGTCTGTTGTAACAAAGGCAGTCGGCGAATGTGATGCACTGTATATCCCTACAGACAACACCATCGCAAATAACACAGAAATCGTAAAGAACGTAGCGGTTCCCGCAGGGATTCCTGTTGTAACCGGTGAAGAAGGCATGTGCAGCGGCTGTGGTCTGGCAACTCTGTCCATCAGCTACTATGATTTGGGCGTAAAGGCAGCGGAAATGGCTTATGAAATTCTGACAAACGGCGCAGATCCCGCACAGATGGCAATCGGCTATGTAACTGATGGCATTACAGAAAAATACAATGCTGACATCGCAGAAGCACTGAATATCACCATTCCCGAGGATATGGTAGCAATCGAAAACTAAAGAGCAGCAATCAAAAATGAAGCAGTTCCTCTCACATGAGAGTTCCTCTGAAAAAAATGAATGCGCACAGCGAAAAGGCGGAGCAAAGGCTCTGCCTTTTTGCATGCAGAAAAGCATGTAGAAAATTCTAGTTTATCCCCTGCTTGCATAAAGTGAATAAATGAGGTGATGGCATGGGATTTCGTAGGAATATGACAGAGGCACTGGAGCTGCCGAAGGAAATACTGCTGCATCTGCCGCTGATTTCCTTTATCGGACAGGAGGAGGTTACGATAGAAAATTATAAGGGGATTCTGGAATACAGCGAGGAGACGGTGCGCATCGGCACGGCGGCAGGGGTTCTGCGGCTGGAGGGGCAGAGGCTTTGCCTGAAGCAGCTTTCGGCGGAGTGCATGGTGGTGACGGGCAGAGTGGAAAAAATGGAATTTCTGCAATGAGCATCCGGGCAGGACATTGGGGGGAGGATTTTGTTCCTAGCGTTATGGTATTATTTATGTGGATATGTTAAAATAAGGGTGAAAGGCTTTTCGGCGGAACGCTTTATGAATATGGCGGCGTATCGCGGTGTCTATCTATGGGAGGTGGCGCGCGAAGGTGCCAGCATGACGATGAAAGCAGCAGGAAACAGCCTGGAGCTTTTGCAGGCGTGTGCCGAAAAAACGGGCTGTGCGCTGGAGGTGCTTTCCTATGGCGGTCTGCCCGTTTTTCTGGGGCGATTTGGCAGGCGGCAGGTCTGGACGGCAGGGCTTTTGTGCTTTGCGGCAGGGCTGTATCTTCTGTCCTCGTTTGTCTGGGTAATGCGGATTGAAGGGAATGAACGCCTTTCCAGAGAGGAGCTTCTCTCCGCCTGCAGGGAAATGGGACTATACCCCGGTGTCCGGAAACGGAGTGTGGATACACAGGCTGTCACCAATGGTCTTTTGGAGGACTTTGCGGACATTTCGTGGGTAAGCGTCGGGATTCACGGAACAGATGCGACCATCCGACTTGCGGAAACGATTGAAGGGGTCGAAATCATTGATAAGGAAACGCCCTGTGATATCGTTGCATCGACGGATGGCGTGATTTTGCAGATTACTGCGGAACGGGGAACCCCTCTGGTTGCCGCAGGGGATGTAGTGAAAAAGGGGGATGTGCTGATTTCCTCCGCGCTGACGATTGGCTTGGAGGGGGAGGAACAGCATACCGCATATACTGCGGCGGAAGGCACCGTAACGGCGCGCATCTGGCGGCGGCTGACTGAGGAGCTGCCCTTGCAGTATGAGGAAGCCGTCTATAGCGGCGAGGAAAGGAAAAACCACAGCCTTCTCTTTTCGGGAAGGGAATTGGATATCCTTCACCCCGACAGTGATGTGCAGTGGGAGAGGGAGCTGCTTTCCGAGAAAACCCTCGGTCTGGGGGATAGGAAACTGCCCCTCACATGGCGGATGGAGTGCTGGCGGGCATACGAAACGGTGCAGAAAACGCGCACCGTGGCGGAAGCAAAAACGCTTCTGGAAGAAAAATTAAGAAAAAATGCAGAGAATTTATTGTCTTCTTACGGTACAATAGAGGATATACAAATCAGATATGAGGTTTACGCCAACAGTGTCCGCGCAGATGCGGAAGTTACCATGGCGGAAAGAATAGAGGAGAAAAGGCAGAACATAGAAACAGAAAATCAGAACGAAGAAAAGGAGCAGGAAAACGCGAATGAGCTTTGAAAGAACCATACAGATGGAAAACCATATCATTCTGCCTGTATTCGGGCAGTTTGATGCAAATATCAAGAAAATCGAGAAGGCGTGCGGCGTGAGCATTGTCAATCGTGGGGATGATGTAAAGATTTCGGGCGAGGAAAAGGATGTCCATAAGGCTTGGAATATCCTCCATTCTCTTGTTGCTCTGGTGAAAAAAGGCGAGGAAATTACGGAGCAGAATCTGGAATATTTCATTTCCTCCGCAGAGGAAACCGACCTGCGTGAGCTGGAAAAAATGTATGATGATTTAATCTGCATTACCGTAAACGGCAGACCGCTGAAGCCCAAAACACTGGGGCAGAAAAAATATGTTGATTTAATTAAGAATAATACGATTGTGTTCGGCATTGGTCCTGCCGGTACAGGGAAAACCTATCTGGCAATGGCAATGGCGATTACTGCCTTTAAAAATAACGAGGTGAACCGCATTATCCTGACCCGTCCTGCCATTGAAGCGGGGGAAAAGCTGGGCTTTCTGCCCGGAGATTTGCAGCAGAAGGTAGACCCCTATCTGCGTCCCCTGTATGATGCGCTGTATGAAATCATGGGCGCGGAAAATTTCATGAAAAACATGGAAAAGGGTCTGATTGAGGTTGCCCCTCTGGCATATATGCGTGGACGCACGTTGGATAATGCGTTTATCGTTCTGGATGAAGCGCAGAATACGACACCTGAGCAGATGAAAATGTTTCTGACCCGTATCGGGTATGGCTCGAAGGCGGTTATTACGGGAGATGTGACGCAGATTGACCTGACGGAGGGCAAGCGCAGCGGCTTGATGGAGGCAACAAGGATTCTCTCCGGTATCGAGGGCATCGGGCAGATTACCCTGACGAATAAGGACGTTGTGCGTCATCCTCTGGTGCAGAAAATCATTCTGGCATACGAAAAGTTTGAAAACAGGAAACGAGGCGAGCAGGATGGCAAGAAGGAAAGACGAATCCCTCATAAATAACAGAAAGCAGAAAAAGGCGCGCAAGGTGATGTTTGCGGTTGCCTTTCTGCTGACGCTTCTCTGCATCGGCACAGGCTCCTATGTGCAGCAGCTGGATACTGTGCAGGTCGGCTCTGTGGCGGAAAAACGCTATGTTGCCGAAGCGGATGCGGTGGATGAGGTTGCGACCAATAAGCTCAAGGACGCGGCGGCGGACAGCGTTGCCCCTATTTATAAGCAGGATGCTGCGGTGGAGGAGGGAAGCAATGCCGAGGTGAAGGAGCTGTTTCAGGATTTGGAACAGATTCTTGCCAATTTGAAGCAGGGCGAAAGCTTTGTCGAGAAGGCGCAGGAGGCCCCCTGGAAGCTGCCGGTTGTGCTTTCCGAACGGGAGCTTAAGGCGTATCAGGCATTGGGGAAATCTAACCGCACCCTTTTTCAGGAGGATTGCCTGGTCACGATGAACAATCTCTATACCGAGGGCATTACCGCCGATGCGCTGGAGGAAGGCAGGCAGAAGGCAAACGAAGCCTTTGCGGCAACGGCATGGAATAAAGGCTTAAAGGAAATGGCAGGGGCGATTTTCGATGCGGCGATTACACCGAACCTTTTGCCCGATGAAGCGGCAATCGAAGCCGCGAGAGAGGAAAAGCGCGCAGAGGTTGCGGATGTGATGATCCGCAAAAACCAGAAAATTGTAGATGAGGGCGAAATCATCACGCAGGAGATTTATGATAGATTGGTGAGCCTGCATCTGGTCGGCGGTGCCGATTATAAAAGCAGTGTGCTGCCGCTTTTGGGGAGCTTTCTGCTGGTTGTGCTGCTGTTTGTTGCGCTGTATCTCTTCTTCGTATGGGGCAGAGGGCAGTTTGAGCTGAAGCCCAATGAAGCGAAAATGCTCTTTACGATTTATGTGATTATGATACTGCTGCTGCGGCTGATGGGCGGCGCGGCTTATTTTACGCTGATTCCACTTGGGCTGTTTGCCATGCTGACAAGCATTCTGGTGGGGCGGCGCGTAGCATTGGTGATGAATACGCTGTTCTGCATCATTGGCTGCTTCATCTTCAATGGGGATGTGCAGTTTCTGATGTATTCCCTTCTGGTCGGCACCTTAGGTGCATTGCTCATCCAGAAAACGGAAAAGCGTCAGCGGATGGTCTGGGTGGCTGTGGCGATGGCGGCGGTCAGCTTTGCGGCAATGTTTGGGGTAGGGCTGTTTTTTGAAAGCGGCTATTCCGCAGGACTTTTGTTAAAGTGCCTGTTTGCGGCGGTGATGGGACTGGTTTCCGTTGTGATTGCGGTGGGCAGCCTGCCCTTCTGGGAGGCAACCTTTGAGGCGAACACGCCCCTGCGCCTGCTGGAGCTGACAAACCCGAATAATGAGCTGCTTCGTCGGCTGATGATTGAAGCGCCGGGAACGTATCATCATAGCCTGATTGTGGCAAATCTGGCAGAGACGGCGGCGTATGAAATCGGCGCAAATACTGCTCTGGCAAGAGCAGGTGCATATTATCACGATATCGGCAAGCTGAAAAATCCGCAGATGTTTTCGGAAAATCAGGCGGGCTATAATCCCCATGATGACCTTGCACCCGAAACGAGTGCGAAAATCATTACACAGCACCCGAAGGACGGTGTGGAAATGGGGAGGGTACACGGTCTGCCGAATGTCATTCTGGATGTCATTCGGGAGCATCATGGGACAAGCCTTGTGAAGTTTTTCTATTTTAAGGCGCTCAAGCTTTATGGTGCGGATAACGTGAATGAAGCGGATTACCGCTATCAGGGTGTGATTCCGAGCACGAGAGAATCTGCGGTTGTCATGCTTGCGGATACGGTAGAAGCGGCGGTGCGCTCCATGCTTGGCAGCGGAAAAACACTGGCAGAAGCGGAAAGTGTTATTAAAACGCTCATCAAGGACAAGCTGGATGACGGACAGCTGAACAACAGCGGCTTAGGGATTCATGAGCTGGAAATCATCCGCAGAGCATTTTTGAAGGTATTCCAGGGGATGTATCACGAGAGAGTGGCGTATCCCAAGCAGGAAGAAATCAATGCAGCGGCGAAGAAGGGCGCAGAGGAAAGCAAGGCGGAAGAAAAGAAAGAAAAAAGAGAAGAAAAAAGAGAGGAAGAAAGCAGTGAACTTACTGATTGACAACAGAACGGACGAGCCATTGACGGCGGAGTTGGAGGATGCCATCCGCAGGGCGGCGGCAGAGGCTCTGCGATACGAAGAATTTGACGAGGACTGCGAAATCAGCGTTTCCATTGTGGATAACGAGGAAATCCGTGAGATTAACCGCCAGTTCAGAAGCATTGACAGAGCAACGGATGTACTCAGCTTTCCCATGCTGACGTTTGCGGAGGGGGAAGAAGCAGAGGTCAACGAGAATGACGAAATCGTTCTGGGGGATATTATTATTTCTCTGGAGCGTGCGAAGGAGCAGGCGGAGGAATACGGACATTCTCTGAAACGGGAGATTGCGTTTCTGACGGCGCACAGCATGCTGCATCTTTTAGGCTACGACCACATGGAGCCGGAGGAGGAAGCGGAGATGTTCCGCCGCCAGAAGGAGATTTTATTACAGGCAGGCTTTCCGAGGAAGTAAAAGTGCTTGAAGCCGCCCTTGCATAGAAAAAACTTTTCAGAACAGAGACGCAGGCTAAACAGTTCTGAAAAGTATTTTCTATCGGGCGGAATGATTTTCGGGCGGCGGCTTGTTGAAAAAACTTTTTCTCATTGGAAAAAGCAATGAATGCCGAAGAGAAACGGCACCGCCGCAGGCGGCTTTGCGGAGCAAAGTTCTGACAGCGTTTTTAAATCTTCAAAAAAGTATTTTCTGCCGGATGGCAGGCAGCAAAGGAGGGATTCCTTTATGACAGACGAAGCATTGATTTTACAGGCGAAGGATGCGATGAAAAATGCCTACGCGCCCTATTCCGGATTCCGGGTCGGGGCGGCGCTTTTAGCGAAGGATGGGGCGGTTTTCAAGGGCTGCAACGTTGAAAATGCGTCCTATGGAGCAACGAACTGTGCCGAACGGACAGCCGTTTTCAAGGCGGTTTCCGAGGGGCATCGGGAGTTTGAGAAAATCGCAATCGTGGCAAGCAGTGGGGACTATGCCTCTCCCTGCGGCATTTGCAGGCAGGTTTTAGCGGAATTTATGCCCGAAGGCAAAGTCCTGCTTTACAGCGAGGAAAAGGGCATGGTAACATATACAGTCAGAGAGCTGCTCCCGATGGGCTTTCGCAAGGAGGATATTCGGTAAGGAGGAATCCCAATGGAAAAAATGGATTTTTATGTATATCTTTCCCCGAAAGAGGCGGCGGAGAAGGTCAAGAAAGCGGTGACAGCCGGCTTATATTCGGGAGAAATTCTGGATGAATATGTGCGAATCCTGCCGAATGGCAAGGAAATCATCATGGTTTTATTCGAGAAATATTATATGCGCTCCGGCAACAGAGCCACGCTGACCTTTCTGGCGGATAATCTGGAGGAGCACACGAGGGTGCATCTTTCTGCCGGCGGCGGCGGTCAAGGGGTGATTTTCCGATTTGACTGGGGCGCAGGTGCAAGCTTCAGCACTTCGGCGCGGGACGCTTTAGCGGAATATATTTGTAAGTAAGAGTTTGAGGTGGAAGGCATGGCGGAAAAAAGCTGGGAAATTTTAGAGGGCGCGTGCCATTCCTGCAAAAAATGCAGGCTATGGGAAATGCGCACCAATGTTGTCATTGGCAAGGGCAGCCGCAATGCGGATATTCTGTTCATCGGGGAGGGCCCCGGCCAGCAGGAGGATTTGCAGGGCGTACCCTTTGTAGGCCCTGCGGGACAATTATTGGATAAAATGCTGGCAAGTGTCGGACTTTCCTTAGAGGATGCCTATATTGCCAATGTGGTCAAGTGTCGTCCGCCCGGCAACCGTGACCCCCATGATGATGAAAAGGAGGCATGTCTGAATTATCTCAGATATCAGCTGATGCTGATTCAGCCGAAAATCATCGTCTGTCTGGGGCGTATTGCCGCCACAACAATTATCGACCCCGAATTTCGCATTACCCGTCAGAGAGGGCAGTGGTTTGAGCGAAAGGGGTATCATATCATAGCAACCTATCATCCCTCTGCACTGCTCAGGGATGCCACAAAAAAACGTCCTGCATGGGAGGATATGCAGGCGATTCGTGCCAAGTGGGACGAATTGAAGGAACATGGAAAGAGAATTTAGGAGGAAAAAACATGAACGGCATTGACGCTTTGAAGGCAAAATTTGCAGATGTGGAACTGAAGGCAAACGCAAGAACCATGGAAGAGGTGGTTGCCTATATCGAGGAAAACTGGGGCGCATTTCGTGTGAAGATCACAGAAAGCGAGCTGATGGCGCATTATAAGGCTGCCTGCGAATTTGCAAAAATGATGGGAAAGGATGTAACCGATTTTCAGGATGATATCAGAAGATACCGTCTGCCCAATACCAACAAAATCCACGTTGTTCTGGGGATGAATTCCGAATATATGACAGCAGAAAACGGCATGAAATATTATCAGGCACTGTGTCTGATTAAGGGGCTGTCGCAGGAGGATATTGATACCAAAAACGAAAGATGGCTGCAATATGTGCTTCTTTTGGATATGGCGAAGGATTGGGAGAAAAAGGATGAAATCTTCCTGGCAGAGCAGAAGGAAATGCTGAAGGAAAGAGGGGTAGAAACAGAATGAAAAAATTTCACTCCGGCTTTGTTGCATTGATCGGCAGACCGAATGTCGGCAAATCCACGCTGATGAACTGCCTGATCGGGGAGAAGATTGCCATTACCTCGCATAAGCCGCAGACCACAAGAAATAAAATTACCTCCATTCTGACGAAGGATGATTTTCAGTGTGTTTTTCTGGATACCCCCGGTATTCATAAGCCGAAATCCAAGCTGGGCGAATATATGATGCGTTCTGCGGAAACCACCTTTAACGAGGTGGATCTGGTGCTGATGCTCATTGAACCCACCACAGAGGTGCAGACAATGGATGAATACGTTCTGGAACGCATCAAAAACGTAAAAACACCCGTTGTACTGGTTATCAATAAAATCGACACCGTAGAACGGGAAGCACTGTTAGAGGTGATTTCTGTTTACAGCAAGGCATATCCCTTTGCGGAGGTGGTGCCGATTTCTGCCATGAAGGACAGAAATACAGGCGAGCTGCTGGAGGTAATTCGGAAATATCTGCCGGAAGGGCCGCAGTATTTCCCTGCGGATATGGTGACGGATCAGCCCGAACGCCAGATTGCGTCGGAGATTATCCGCGAAAAGGCGTTGTATTTGTTGCAGGATGAGGTGCCGCATGGGATTGCGGTGGAGATTATGTCCATGAAGAAGCGTCCCGATAAGGATATTGTGGATGTGCAGGCAACCATTTATTGCGAGAGGGATTCACATAAGGGCATTATCATCGGCAAGCAGGGGGCGATGCTCAAGCGCATTGGCTCCACCGCACGCTATGATATGCAGAGACTGCTTGGCTCGCCTATTTATTTACAGCTTTGGGTGAAGGTGAAGAAGGACTGGCGCGACAGTGATTTCCTGCTGAAAAACTTCGGCTACGACAAGAAGAATATTTAATTTTTTTGAGGCTCTGTTCAAGCAGGGTTTTCAACCCTTGCCCTTCGGGCAACCGCCGCATCTGTTCGGCGGTGCGTATCTCAAACTCCGCCAAGGGAGTCACTCCCTTGGAATCCGATACCGCAGAAACATTTTATGTTTCTGCAAATGGGGGTACAGGGGTATGAGTACCGCCAAGATAAGGCGGCGGCGTAGCCGTCTTCCCGAAGGGAAGATACTTTGACCACATTCCCCTGTCAGGGTACGGGACAGAGTCCCGTGAAAAAGGTTTTAAGGTTTTTGAATGGCAAGTTTTTTATAGTATGGGCGGTTTTCTTTCTCCATATCCTATTCCCGAAAGGGGATGTGCTGTATGAACGAAAGAGAACACTGGCAGAGATTTTTGCAGACAGGACAGGTAGCGGATTATCTGCGCTACCGCAGACAGGCGGAAAAGGAATCGCAAAATCCGCGCCGCCGTATAGAGGAAGCATCAAGGTATAAGCATTTTTATTAAGCATTTTTTCAGTGCTTTAGGAAGGAAACGAGGTCGGCTATGGGAACGGAAAAGCTGCGCGGCATTGTCCTGCGTGAGCAGGCAAAGGGCGAGAGCAATAAGCAGATTGTGCTTCTGGCGCAGGGCGTGGGTCGTGTGCTGCTTTCTGCCCGCGGTGCCAGAAGAGCGAAAAGTAAGCTTCTGGCGGCAACGCAGCTGTTCTGCTATGCCGATTTTGTGGTCTATGAGGGTAAGGGCTTTTATTCCGTCACGCAGGCGGAGCTGAAAAACAGCTTTTATGGTCTGCGGCTGGATATGGATAAGTTCTCTGAGGGCATGTATCTGGCGGAGCTGACGGAGCGCAGCTGCCCTGCCGGTATGGAGCAGGATGCTGTGTTGGAGCTTTTGTATTATGCCTTTCTTGTGATGGATAGGGGGATTCTGCCGCCGAAGCTGATTTCCCGTATCTTTGAATTAAAGCTTTTGCAGCTGAATGGGCTCTTTGCGTCAGATGTATGTCATATCTGCGGCGAAGGCGAGGGGACACTCTATTTTGATGGCAGGATGGGTGCGTTTTACTGTGAAAAGCACCGCACAGAGGATAGCATTTTTGTTCTGGATGCCGTCCGAAGGGCGGTTCGGTTTGTGCTGGAAAGAGAGAGCCGCGCGGCGTTTGGCTTTCAGCTTTCCGCCGAAGCACTCGAACAGCTGACCTTTATCCTACGGAAATATATGGAGGTTCACATGGGCATAAGGCTGAAAACACGCGATTTTTTTGAACAGTGAATAAAGTATCGTACATTTTTTGTCTATTCCTTTGCAGAAAGACGGAAAAATACATGGATTTAAGTGCAATTTTTTGCCTTGACAGAAAAAGAGAAAAGCGTTATCATAAACCACAAGTTAATCATTACTGCGATGAAGAAGAGGAGTATCTGCGGAGCATTTGCAGAGAGCTGTCGGTTGGTGTGAGGCAGCGGTGCGAAACAGAGAAGGGCACTTTGGAGCAGTGTCACAAGAGAGGGTTGATGCGTCGGCATCAATCAACGAGGGTGGAACCGCGGAAGATTTTAAGAGCTTTCGTCCCTTGCTGAACAGCGAGGAGACGGGAGCTTTTCTAGTTTCTATTCGTCCCTTGCAAGATACATTGGTGAGTCCCACAGAAATAAGGAGGAATTCAAATGGCAGTAGAATCTATGGAAAAAATCGTAGCATTGGCAAAAAACAGAGGCTTTGTTTACCCCGGTTCCGAAATTTACGGCGGTCTGGCAAACACATGGGATTATGGCCCTCTGGGTGTAGAGCTGAAAAACAACATGAAAAAAGCATGGTGGAAGAAATTTATTCAGGAAAACCCCAAGAATGTCGGCGTTGACTGTGCAATCCTGATGAACCCCCAGACATGGGTGGCATCCGGTCACGTTGGCGGCTTCTCCGATCCTCTGATGGACTGTAAGGAATGTAAGGAGCGTTTCCGCGCCGATAAGCTGATTGAAGACCACATGGCATCCCATGATATGCCCGAAGTAGTTGTAGACGGTTGGACAAATGAAGAAATGAAGAAATTTGTAGATGATAATCAGGTTGTCTGCCCTTCCTGCGGCGCACATAACTTCACAGATATCCGTCAGTTTAACCTGATGTTCAAGACCTTCCAGGGCGTAACAGAGGATGCGAAAAACGTGGTTTATCTGCGTCCCGAAACCGCACAGGGTATCTTCGTAAACTTCAAAAATGTGCAGAGAACCACAAGAAAAAAACTACCCTTCGGTATCGGTCAGATTGGTAAATCCTTCCGTAACGAAATCACACCCGGTAACTTTACCTTCCGTACCAGAGAATTTGAACAGATGGAGCTGGAATTCTTCTGCGAACCCGGTACAGATTTGGAATGGCTGGATTACTGGAGAAAATACTGCAAAAACTTCCTGCTGAGCCTGAATATGACAGAGGATGCAATCCGTCTGAGAGATCACTCTCCCGAAGAACTGTCTCACTACAGCAAGGGTACAACAGATATCGAATATAAATTCCCGTTCGGCTGGGGCGAGCTGTGGGGCATTGCGGACAGAACCGATTATGACCTGACCTGCCACCAGAACACAAGCGGCGAGGATATGACATATTATGATCAGGCAAAGAATGAAAAATATGTGCCTTACTGCATCGAGCCTTCTGTTGGTGCGGACCGTGTAACGCTGGCATTCCTGTGCGATGCTTATAACGAAGAGGAGGTCGGCGAAGGTGATGTCAGAACCGTTCTGAAATTCCATCCCGCACTGGCTCCCATCAAGGCGGCTGTTCTGCCTCTGAGCAAAAAGCTGAACGAACAGGCGGCAGAGGTTTATGCAGCACTGGCGAAGGAATTTAACTGCGATTATGATGACGCAGGCTCTATCGGTAAGCGCTACAGAAGACAGGATGAGGTCGGCACACCCTTCTGCATCACCTACGATTTCGATTCCGTTGAGGATCACTGCGTAACCGTGCGTGACAGAGATACCATGGAACAGGTAAGAATGCCTATCGCAGAGTTGGTTCCTTATCTGAAGGAAAAAATGGAGTTTTAAGCCATGAAACCATTTGAAGGCTTTACCGCGGAAACAATAGATTTCCTCTGGGAGCTGCGGATGAATAACAGCCGCGAATGGATGGAGGAGAACCGCGACCGCTATAAGCGCGTGCTGAAGGAGCCCTTTGATAGCCTTGCGGCGGCGCTTGTGGCGGAAAGCATAGCCTTCGGCGGCAGGGAAATGAAATGCTCCGTTTCCCGTATCAATCGCGATATCCGCTTTTCCAAGGATAAAAGCCCTTACCGCGCAAGCCGTTGGGTTGTGCTGTATGATGCGGCATTGCAGGGAACGGCATGGAAGGAACGCCCTTCCTTCTATTTCGAGCTGAACCCCGAAGGCTATGAGCATGGCCTTGGCATGTGGTGCAGTCCGTCTGCCTTCCTTGCGGCATACCGCAGAAAAATCGAAAGCAATCCTGCGGCGTTTGAACGTATGGCGAAAAAATTTGAGAAAGACCCTCTTTTCCGTCTGGAAGGGAGAGCATATAAAAAATTCAAAAATGAAACGCTTTCCCCGCTTTTGCAGGCGTGGTATCCCAAAAAGGATGTCCTGCTTGTGGCACACGGCGGTATGGAGGATATCCTCTTTTCCCCTGAATTACCACAGTTCCTCGCAGAGGGATGGAGCAGGCTCAAAAATTTCTATGCTTTTCTGGATGCCATTGAAGCGGAATAAAAAAGGAGTGGATTTAGGATGAAAAGAAATACGGTAAAAAGAAACGTAAGCCTTGCCTTAGGTGCGGTGCTGGTTTTCGGTGCAGTTCCTGCCTATGCGGCGGATGCTGTTACGGTAAAGCTGAACGGCAGTCAGATGGAGTTTGATGTAAATCCCGTGATTGAAAACAGCAGAACCCTTGTGCCGTTCAGAAAGATTTTTGAAGCACTGGATTGTGCCGTTTCCTATACGAAGGAGAATGGCGCGCAGGTGGTTACGGCAAACAGAGGCAATCAATGGATCACTCTGGAAATCGGCAAAAACGAAATCACCGTTGATGGCGAAACAAAGAAGCTGGATGTTGCGCCGAAAATCGTAAACGGCAGAACCCTTGTGCCGCTGAGAGCCATTTCCGAAGGTCTGGACTGCACGGTTGATTGGTCTGCCGATACCAAAACCGTGGATATTCAGAAAAAACAGGGGCAGTATGCCGTTACATCCGCACATATTTCCAAGAATATAACAGATGATAAGGGAAATATCCTGATTACGGTAGCGTTTGAATACCCCGTCATTGAAAATAAGGACAATAACGCCTTTATCACAGCGGTAAATGAACAGTATAAAAAGGATGCCGAAGCTGCTATTTCCGAAGCGGAAGCGGAATTTAAGGATTCTGCCGCGGCAGTCCTTGCTTCCGAGGGCAAGAATTACCATCCAATGGTTTTCACACGCTCCTTTGAGGTTAGTCTGAATCAGGATAACCTGCTTTCTATCACACAGCTGGATTATGCGAATACCTACGGCGCACATCCCAATACGCTGAAAAGCTCAAAGACCTTCAATCTGGCGGAAAATAAAGCGCTTACGCTGAGCGAGGTTCTGGGGAAGAATGCCGCCGATACGGATAGCTATGTGAAGGAAAAATTTGACGCGTATGTCAAAGAAACCGTAGGCGAATTGCTTGAGTATTATCAGCAGAACAGCGAGAAAGCACTCTCCGCAGTCAATTTCTGCCTGACCGAGGATGCACTGGTTCTGTATTATAATCCTTATGATATCCTGCCTTACGCGGCAGGCTCGCCGGAGGTAAAAGTACCTTATGCGGATACAACCATAAAGCTTGCTTTGTCTGAAAGCTGATGGTTTTAAGGCAATAAAAAAGGAAGGGATGTTAACCCTTCCTTTTTTATTGCCTTTTTTATCCTAATTTAGACCAATCGCGTGTTTCGCGCAGCTCTGTCCATTTTTCATGCTTGGAATTCTCTTTGAATTCGTAGTAATGGCTGTTGGTTGCCTCCTGCACGGGCAGGTAATACCAGCTGCTTGTATCAGCGTTATCCGTCCATGTAATCATGTCGGGAAGTAAATCCGCCGGAGTCTCAGGGAGACGCTTCAGCACACGGTTTACCAGAGACATGGTTTCTGCACGGGTAATCTGATTCTGGGGACGGAATGTATCGTCGCCGTAGCCGCTTACCCAGCCATGGTTCGCCGCAACCGTAATCTCGCCTTCTGCCCAATGCCCGATGATATCGGTGAAGCTTACGGGCGTTTTGTCGCCGTTGTTGTCAAAGCGTGTTGCGATTGCCGCAAATTCCGCACGCGTGATGGGTGCGTTCGGGCGGAATGTCCCATCGGGATACCCTGCGATAATGCCCATCCTGCTCAGCGTGGAAACGGAGCTGCAATACCATGCATCTGCCGCCACATCGGAGAAATCATTCTGATGTGTGAAGTTTTCACTGCGGATACCATCCTCAAGCAGACGGAAGAAGATTGCCGCTACCTCTGCACGGGTGATGGAATTCTGCGGCTGTACTTCGCCATTCCCGTAACCAACAATGTAAGCAAAGTGGTCAGTGTTGTTCAGACCCAGTGCGTCATCATCAGGAATTTCTACTGTCGGCTTGGGCTTGGGACGATGTCCGCCGCCACCGCCGCCACCACCGCTGGGAGGTGCGGGTTTGTATGCCGCTTTCAATGCCATCGAGGTCGTTTCTCCTGCGATGGGAGTGTATTCATCATAATATTTAGAACCGTCTACTTCTTTTCCCCAACGCGAGATAGCATCCCAGTCATTTTTTTCGGTATTCCATTTATACCAACCGTCATAGAACCAACCGGTGATTTCTTTGCCATCAGCAAGAATTTTGTCACCGGACATATCGGTAGCTTTTGGAAGCGTAGAAGTAGAATTATACAGGAATAAATCATCAGCCATATCGGTTGCCGTGTTGTTATACAGAGCTACACCTTCCTCAACAGTCAGATTTGTGTGATCATAGGTGTAAACACCGCCACCAGCTGTAGCGGTATTATTTTTTACAGAAGCACCTGCTTCAATGTTTATAGTCATAGGTGCTTCTGTGTTTGGATATGCATAGGTGGCAATACCACCGCCGGTAGCGGCATTGTTTTCCTCAATACAAGCACCTTCGGAGCATGTGATGATCGGCTGAAAGGCTCCGACAGTCTGTGCGTAGATACCGCCACCGCGAACAGAGGCTTGATTATTTTTAATATCAACCTTGCCTAAATTCAGAGAGGTGACATTAAGGGCACTAATGCCGCCACCTTCATTTGTAGCACTATTGCCACAAATGCGGGTTGAATCTCCGACTGTTAACATAGTATTGTTACCTAAATAGATACCGCCGCCGCTGTGGGTAGATTTGTTTTTGGTGATTTCAGTTCCGCTAATAGAGCATGGGAGGCTTTGTTCTGCAGTCTGCACAGAATCATAGTAAATGCCCCCACCATTATAAGTACATTCATTTTCTGAAATAGAGCCGCCTGTAATTGTAAATTCAACAGGAAATATAGATTTACTACTGCTATTTACAGGACCGATGCAGATACCGCCGCCACTCTGGATCGCTTTATTCTTGCTAATTGTAGTGTCAGTCATGATAAGAGAACCACCTCTTACACCAAGACCGCCGCCATAGCTAGTGTTGCCTTTGTTAGCAGTATTGTCTGTAATCCGAACATCGTTTATGATTAAGTCGCTTCTGAAGGAAGAAATACCACCGCCGGCTGCGTATAAGTTACCATGACCGTCTACCGCTGTATTTCCGGAAATAGTACCACCCTTGATTGTAACGGTACTGTTTGAACAGAAGATACCGCCACCATACCTTGCTTTATTGCCTTCAATATTACAGTCCGTTAATTCAACAGTGCAGGAACTGATACGGATGCCGCCACCACAGCGGATGAAAGCTTGGTTATTTTCACCGTCCTGTTTGCTTGAAAGATCCCCACCTGTAATAGTACCATTTTTGATTTTAACATTGATTACCGGAAGATTAAACGTATCCGGATAGGTCTCCTCATATTCAGAGAGGAAGGGGGAGCTTTTGAAATCGATATTGGGGAAATATGGATTTTCAATGCTATGGCTTTGTCGGAGTATCGTTTTAAGCTCATCTGGAAAATCAACCGTAGGAGTAATTTCAATCGCACGTTCTCCTTCGTCGGCAGTTAAGGTTTTCCCATTCAAATTCAGTGTAATAGATTTGTTGATACTGATGTTTGCGGTTACATCCTTCGCCAGTACAACGGTATCGCCGTCTTGAGCAGCTCTGATTGCTTCTTTCAACGTATCGTATTGTGTTCCATCGATGGTTGCCTCATGCTTTACTTCGCCAGTTGTTTCGTCTTTGTTTTCATCTTCACCCTTGATAGGAGCAGGGTTGCTTTCGCCCTCGTCTTTCGTTGCTTCTCCACCGCTTACAGGTGCCAGTAAAGGCTTTAAGGTTTCATCTTTACCGTTCTGCCCCTCACCGGAAGAAGTAGAAGTACCGGTTGTCCCTGAGGGGGGGGCAGTTTCGGTCTTCTGTCCGCCGTTCTCAGGTGTGCTTGTTGGTTCTGTTGTTTCGCTGTTGCTTGTTCCGCTTCCATTGGACGAGCCGTCAGACTGTTCTGCAGCAGGCGCGCTATTCGTCTGCTGAGAGCCTTCGCCCCCGGCACCATCCTCTGCGAATACCCCAACTGGCGGCAGGGCAAGCGTCATAGAAAGTGCCAATGTCCAAGTGAGAAGCTTCTTGCCTTTGTTTTTCTCTGTCATAAAAACCCCCCTTTTCCTGTTTGCGGGTTTCGGAACAGGGAAACAATATGTATTTCGGTAGCCGGCTGTCCTGCGGCAAATCCCCTCGCCGTTTAGACCCTTGGCTTTGCGACATCGGCTTTCACCGATTGTGCCTTTTTCTGTACATACGCCCGTTCCTGCGTCCGCACAGAAATAAAAATAGTTACATTAGTGTTGTATAAGAATAGAATAGCATATTCACATAAAAAGACAAGTGCCTTTTTATTTTTTTGTAATATTTTGCCATACAAAAAGAGACAAAATCCTTAAAAAAGAGTATAATATGAAAAAACAATGAACGAGGTGAGCCCTTTTATGAATGATTTCGTAAAGAAAATGTTGGATTATAACCGTGCCTTCGTGGAGCATGGTCTCTATGAAAAGTATACCACAACCAAGTATCCGGACCGTAAAATCGCCATTCTTGCCTGCATGGATACCCGCATGACGGAGCTTCTGCCTGCCGCCCTCGGCTTGAAAAACGGCGATGTCAAGCTGATTAAAAACGCAGGCGGTCGCGTGATGCACCCCTATGGCAGTGTCATTTTCAGCCTTCTGGTTGCAGTCTATGAGCTGGGCGTGGATACGGTCGTTGTCATCGGGCATGATGATTGCGGCGGTCGCCTGCTTGACCCGAAGGAAATGATTGCCAAGATGAAGGAACGCGGCATTTCACAGGAAGCGATTGACCATGTGGATGAAAACCATAAAAACGTGGAGCAATGGCTGACCGGCTTCGGGGATATCAATCATTCTGTGCAAAGCACCGTCGATGCCATTAGGGAGCATCCGCTGCTGCCTAAGGATCTGGAGGTGCTCGGCTTCATCATGGACCCCCATACGGGCGCAGTCCGCGGCGTTTCCGAGAGAAAAGAATAAAATACAAAAAGTCGCTTTTCGCTTTACGAACGGCGGCTTTTTTTCTTTTACGGAAAATTTATAAAATTTCGCTTGACAGAATGGACATACAGCTGTATGTTATAAATAAACATACACTTGTAGGTAAAAGAGGTGAACCCCATGGAAAAACAGAAATTACCCGATACAGAGCTCAAGGTCATGCAGGCAATCTGGCATATCGAATCCCCTGCCAGCACCTCTGCCGTCCGCGAGGAGCTGCAAAAGGAACGCCCTTGGAATTTATCCGCTTTGCAGACCCTTCTGGGCAGACTGGTGCGCCGTGGCTTTTTGCAGACGGAGAAGCAGGGCAAAAGCCGCTATTATACCCCCCTCGTCACAGATGAGGACTATCTCGCGGAGGATAGCCGCCGCTATTTTCAGAAATGGACGGGTGGCTCTCTCAGGGATTTGGTTGCCTGTCTTTATGTCAATCATTCGGTTACAAAAGAGGACTTAGAAGAATTGAAGGCGTTTATCGAGGACGAAACGGAGGGGTGAGCTGCCATGCGTATTTTTCTGGAATATTTGAAGGTCGGCCTTTGGATGCTTCCGATTATTCTGCCGGCACTTTGGCTTTTGCCGCGCCTGTCTAAGCGGTATGCCGCTAAGGTATCCTATGTCATCTGGCTTGTGCTTGCCGTGCGTCTGCTCATTCCGTGGAATCTGACCCTTCCGCAGGAAACCGCCCCCATCCATGTGGCAATTTCCGAGGAGCAGGCGAATGAATGGGTACAGGCGAAATTCAATCCCGTGCAGGCACCGCCAAAGGCAGAAGGCGCAGCAGCCGCAGCACAAAAGCAGACACAGCCCCAAGCCGAACCCTTGCAGCCCTTGCAGATTGGCTTTGCGCTCTGGCTGGCAGGCGTGCTGTTTTTCGCCCTGCGGACAGCGGTTTCCGTTTTTCGGATGAAAAGGCTGCTCCGCCGTTGGGAGAAAGAGCCCTCTGCCGAAGCAAAGGCGTTTTTCGCCGAAACGGCAGGCAAAACGCAGCCGCGGCTCATGGTTTGCCCTGTGCTGGAAAGTCCTATGGCGGTCGGTTTATTCCGCACAACTGTCTATCTGCCCCATGAGCACTACACCGCGCAGGAGCTGGAAATGATTTTCCGTCATGAGCTGATCCATTGGCGGCGGAAGGATTTGTGGTATAAGCTGCTGCTGCTTGCCGCAAGAAGTATCCATTGGTGCAACCCTTTGGTCTGGCGGATGGCAAAGCGCGCAGAGCGGGATTTGGAAATTTCCTGCGACAGCATGGCGGTGCAGGGCAGGGATGCGGCGTATCGCAAGGCGTATGGCCTGATGATTTTGCAGGAGGCGGAGCGCAGCATCGAAAAGCAGGCAGCATTGACAACCTGTTTCACCGATGGGAAACGGGCATTGCAGGAAAGGCTGGTGGAGATTATGAATCAAAGCAAACGAAAAAAGGGCATGGCACTGGTTTCTGTTATGCTTGTGCTGACATTGACCTGCGGTTGCCTCATCAGCTGTGGAAAGGACGAGAAAGCATCGGAGTCCACGCAGGATACAGCAGTAAGTCAAGGCACCCTGACCGCAGAACAGCGCAAGCTGACTGAGCGGTGGGCAGAGGCTCTTTCCGACAGAGATGGCAAAATCCGCTATAAAGAGATGGGCAAGGCTGCCAAGGCGCAGTTTATCGCAGAGCAGAAGGCGCTTGGTGGCGAGGATTGGAATTATGTCATCGGCGGCTCCAGCCCTTGGGTGGATTCCTATACCATCGAGGAGCGCGAAAATGCAGCCATGATTACCTATACCATGCAGGATAGCCAGCCTGCTTATTACACCATGAAGGAGCTTTTGAAATTCGGGGAGGAAAACGGAAAAACCGTTGTCGCCGGCTATCTCACCTCCAATCTCTATTGGGAGGACGGCAAGGTGCATCCCACCGTTTCCCGTACAGAATCGGATTTGGACGAAGGTATTTGGGACTTTCTTTCGCAGAGCGTGGTCGGCTTTATCAGCCAAAGCGGTTGGGATGTGTATGAATTGGAGGCCTTCAATTTTAACCGCATCAGCGTGACACGCACCCCTCTGGCAAACGGCAGAGAACAGGTGACCGTGGATTTCGGCTTGAATATGCATTATAGAAATCCCTTCCGCGACCCCGATGAGGCAGGCTATATCCGCCGCGCAAAGGAGGCGGGACAGTCTGTGTATGCTGTGTATTATAAGGAATATTATGAGGAAAAAGAGGGAAATACCTATTTCCGCTTTACCTGCGAGGTGCAGGCGGATGCACAGAAAATCAATGAGGACACCTGCTATCCGGAAACCTTCCATCTCTATAATGATGATTTCGATCCGCATAGGATTACCTTTCACAAGAAAAATCCCGCTTGGGATGGTTGGTATGAGGAAACACCTACGGATGGCTGGTTCTGCACCGTTACCCCTGCCAAGGATGCGAATACCGTCACCGTTGCCAGAAAAATCCGTATCGAGGATGCCACAGGCAGAACGAATAACGGCTATTTCGATTTGAATCTTGACTATACGACCACCCTCCCCGTTGCGGAGGATGCAGCCTTTACCGTTGGCGGCGCAGGCGAAGCCCCTGCCATGCTGAACGCGAAGGAATGGCTTTCCCGTCTGCAAAGCGGAAAGGTCGGGCAGAGCGTGACGCTGTTCTTCGGGAAAGATGCAAACGGAAACACCGTAATTACCGAGGGCAGAGAAGGCTTCTGGTCGAAGAAGGCCGTCTGATTTGTCGATATTCCCAAGGGGCGCGCACATTGCGCGCCTCTTTTTCCTGTGCTATACTAATGACATTTCAGAAAGTAAGGAGTGACTGTAATGAAGATAACCTATCTGCACCACAGCGGCTTTTCCGTTGAAACCGAAACAAAGGTGCTTTTGTTTGATTATTATACAGAGGGCGGCAGAAAAGCGTATTTCGACCCCGCCGCATACCCCGATAAAGCAGTTTTCGTCTTTGTCTCCCATGCACATGAGGATCATTATGACAGACGGATTCTTTCGTGGGCAAAGCTCCCCAATGTCCGCTATGTGCTTTCCTTTGATGTGCGGACAGAAGCAGGCTTTGAAGGCAGAGTCCTCTGCGCCGAGCCGCACCGGACATACGATTTTGACGGCATTTCCATCCAAACGCTCCAATCCAATGATGAGGGTGTTGCGTTTCTGGTCAAGGCGGATGGCAAAATCATCTACCACGCAGGCGATTTGAATTGGTGGCATTGGAACGGCGAGCCGGAGGACTTTAATGCCGATATCGAAAAAAGCTATACTGCGGAAATCAATCGGCTGAAGGGCGAGAAAATAGACGTTGCCTTTGTCCCTGCGGATTTGCGCCTGCAGGATAAATATTTCTGGGCGGTCAATTATTTTCTCAAGACCGTCGGCGCAAAAAGGCTGTTTCCCATGCACTTCTGGGGACGCTTTGATGTCTGCACGATGCTGCGTCAGCTTGGCTATGGTGAAACGATTGCGGAAATCACGCAGGAAAACGAAAAATTTGAAATTTAAACGGAAATTCTTAAGGAAATCTTCAAGTTCTTCCGCGGAATTTCATTTATACTAAGGATAGAAAAGAATCGGTCGAAATCCTGATTTCGATTGTGGCTTAGTTTTTTAGCGGAAGAAGGAAAGGCAATGAAGGGAAAAAACTGGAGGGAATATGAACCGCCGAAGCGCCGTCGGCGCAGAAGAAGAAAGGGCGGACTTTTGCGCAAGCTGCGTTTCGCAGTGGTGCTGTTTTTGGTTGGCTATGTCGGCTTTCTGGTCTATTATAATTTCGGCAAGCCCTATACCGTTGCACTGGATGCAGGGCATGGCGGGGCGGATGTCGGCGCAGAGGGCGTGATACAGGAGGTCGCACTGACGGAGCAGACTGTAGCCGCGCTGCAAACCCTTCTGGAGGAGGACGGACGCTTCCGCGTGGTGCTGTCCCGTAAGGCAGGCGAGGGCGCAACCGTCACCGAGCGTAACCATAAATTCCGCCGCAGACACCCCGATTTAATGCTCTCTGTCCATGGCAACGCAAGCGACAGCAGCAGTGCCAATGGCTTTGAGTGCTATCCTTCGCCTCCCGGCTATGAAAACCACGAAGAAAGCCTTGCCTTTGCTGCATGTCTGGCGCAGGAAATGCAGAATATAGGCGCAAATCTCCGCGGTACGGGCATTGCAGGCGTGCGCTATGGCTATTATGATGAAAACGGCAATAAGCTGCTGCGCGATTCGAGCGATACCACGGTCTATTCCTATGATACCTTTGGTATGCTCAAAAATATGAGCTGCCCTGCGGTTCTGGCGGAGCAGTGCTTTATTACCAATACATCCGATGTGGAAAGCTTCGGCACGGAGGAGGGCTGCAAGCATGCGGCAGAGGCGTATTACCGTGCCATTTGCGGTTATTTGGAGAGCGCAGACAGCCGAGGGTAAGGCAAAAACAAATAAGCGAACGGCTAAAAGCCTTAAAACTTCAAATAAGCTATCTTAACGAAAAAAAGTCCTCGAGAGAGGACTTTTTTTAGTCGATTTTGATATTCTTTTCGCTGAGCCGTTGGTTGACGTTTTCCTTCAGCAGTGTATACACCACCGAAACAATCGGGATAAACACCAGCATCCCGACAATCCCGAACAGGCTGCCGCCCAGCGTCACCGCAACCAGCACCCAGATTGCAGGCAGTCCAATCGAGCCGCCGACCACCTTCGGGTAAATCAGATTTCCTTCAATCTGCTGTAATACAATAAATAGCACGATAAACGCAGCTGCTTGCGAGGGGCTGATCGTCAAAATCAGAAACGCCCCTACGACACAGCCGATAAATGCCCCGAAAATGGGAATCAGTGCCGTAAATGCAATCAGCACCCCAACCAGAACAGCAAAGGGGAACCGCAGAATCGTCATGGAAATGAAGAACATCATCCCCAGAATCACCGCCTCTAGGCACTGCCCTGTCAGGAAATTTGAAAACGTGCGATACGTCAGCGCGCAGATTTGCAGAAAACGGTTTGCGTGCTTTTCCTTCAGATAGGCGAAAATCAGCTTTTTCATCTGCCGCTTCAGAAATTCCTGCTGCAACAGGATATAGCAGGCGAAAACAAGACCGATGAAAAATGTCCCCACGCCGCTCACAATTCCTGTCGCTACGCTGATGGTAGAACTCAGCATGGAATTTGCCCCTATGCGGAAGAATGTCACAAGCTGATTCAGAATTTCCTCCCAATTCAGCTGTGCCTGTACCTCGTCTATGTAGTCCACCAGCTCAGGATGGTTGGAAACAAGCTGTTCCGCCTTTTTCATCAGTATGGGCACCTTTTCGGGCAGTGTTTTCCCAAGCGTAGCAATGGTATTTCCCAGCTCCGGCACAACCACAATCGTCACAAGGCTCAATAGTGCCAGCACAAAAATCAGCGTCAGAATCAGGCTGACGGGTGCGGCAAATTTTTTCTGCTTTTCCTTTGCGTTTGCAAACAGCCGCTTCCGGATGCGGTTCATCGGCACACTCAGCACAAATGCAATCGCGCCCCCCAGAAGGAAGGGGAACAGGATGTGCAAAATCGTTTTTACCGCCTGTAGCACAATGCTAAACCGCCAAAGCCCCACCAGAATCACCAGTGTAAATATAATTAAGCCCCGCAGCTTGCGGAGCGTATCCTTGTCTAACTGCATCCAATCAACTCCCGGTATATTTTTATTTATATTAGAAGAAAGTATATCACAAAAGCAAATTTTCTTGCAATACGCGCGCACAATTCTTAATATTTTCTTCTGTTTTTCCTTTACACAGCGGGCATTTGCGTATAAACTATACAAAGGAATATGTGGCTTTTTTCAGAAAAGTCAATTTATCGAAGCAGAAAGGAAGAAAAAAATGGAAGTAAGAACAAGATTTGCCCCTTCCCCTACGGGCTATATGCATATCGGCAACCTGCGTACCGCGCTTTATGAATACCTCATTGCAAAATCTCAGGGTGGGAAATTCATCCTGCGTATTGAGGATACCGATCAGGGCCGTCTGGTGGAGGGCTCTCTGGATGTCATTTATAAAACCATGAAAATGACAGGGCTTCAGCATGATGAAGGTCCCGATGTCGGCGGCGAATACGGCCCCTATGTGCAGAGCGAACGCATGGGTCTGTATATGGATTATGCAAAGGAACTGGTGGAAAAGGGCGAAGCGTATTACTGCTTCTGCACCAAGGAAAGACTGGAAAGCTTGAAGGAAGCCAATGCAGAGGGCGTTTCCTTCGCAAAATATGACCGCCATTGTCTGCATCTGTCCCCTGAGGAGGTACAGGCAAAGCTTGCCGCAGGCGAACCCTTCGTTATTCGCCAGAAAATGCCCGAAAGCGGCACAACCTCCTTCCATGACATGGTTTATGGTGATATCACCGTGGATAATGCGGAGCTGGATGACCAGATTCTGATGAAGGCAGACGGCTTCCCGACCTATAACTTCGCCAATGTTGTGGATGACCACCTCATGCACATCACCCATGTTGTCCGCGGCAGTGAATATCTTTCCTCCACACCCAAGTATAACCTGCTTTATAAAGCATTCGGATGGGAGCCTCCTATTTATGTACACCTGCCCGCCGTTATGCGTGACGCACACCATAAGCTTTCCAAGCGTCATGGCGATAAATCCTTCGAGGATTTGGTAAATGAAGGCTATGTGGTAGAAGCCATCGTGAACTATATCGCACTGCTTGGCTGGAGTCCCTCTGATAATGTGGAAATCTTCACCCTCAAGGAACTGGAACAGAAATTTGATATGGCGGGGCTGAGCAAATCTCCCTCCATCTTCGATATCAAAAAGCTGACATGGATGAACAGTGAATACCTCAAGGCGATGGACTTCGATAAATATTTTGAACTGGCAAGACCTAAGCTGGAGGAGGCACTGGCAGGCACCGATTTAGACCTGAAAAAAATCGCGGCACTGCTCCAGAAGCGTCTTGAAACCCTCAATGATATCCCCCGCCTGGTGGATTTCTTCAAGGAGCTGCCCGA
This sequence comes from Anaerotignum faecicola, assembly GCF_003865035.1. NCBI lineage: Bacteria > Bacillati > Bacillota > Clostridia > Lachnospirales > Anaerotignaceae > Anaerotignum > Anaerotignum faecicola. The sequence continues at coordinate 750,926 of NZ_BHVZ01000001.1, read as the reverse complement.
TTACAGCACAGAGCTGTATACCCATAAGAAAATGAAAACCAACGATGAAATCGCACTGTCCTCCTTACAGGCGGCTCTGCCTGTTTTGGAGAACCTGTCCGATTGGAATGAAACTGCCATCCATGACAGCCTGATGGCACTGGTCGGTGAGCTGGGCATCAAAAACGGTCAGCTGCTCTGGCCCGTCAGAACAGCCCTCTCCGGTGAGCAGACCTCTCCCGGCGGTGCAATGGAGCTGGCGGATATCCTCGGAAAAGAGGAGGCTCTGCGCAGAATCCGCAAGGGGATTGAGAAATTGAGTAAGTAAATCGATTCCTTTTATGTTCATAAATTATTCAAATATTCTTAAAAAACTCTTTGGTTTTTGTACAAATGGAATTCAAATTTGAATGATATGATAAAGGTGTCAAAAGGAACGGACCACCTTTTGAGAACATAAGTATTATACCCTTCCCCTTTTTAAATGATAAAACGTAAAAGCAAGAAGAGCAAATCGAAAGATTTGCTCTTTTGCTTTTTATGGCTGATTTTAAGGCATCATGTCATCCATGATATCGTCAATCGCCTCCTCTGCCTTCACTACCATCTTTTTCCCTTTTCTGGCAAGCCTCTGATAGGTGCGCTTATCCTTCATCAGGTATCCCATGCCTGCCATTGCCGCCGCGCCGCCAAGCAGCATCCCTGTTGCAAATTTGTTCATAAAATCCCTCCTTTGATGAAATTAGTATGACCGTTTTCGGGATTTTTATTGATTTTCCATGACGGATAACGTATAATCAAACCGATAAGCTGTCAAGACAACTGTAAAAACAAGTGAAGAGACAAAAAGGAGAAAGAACATGAGCGAGAATCAAAAAGGCTTTGCCGCTTTTCTGGCAAAAAAGGATATCGTTTTTTCAGCAAAGCGATACGGCATTGATGCCTTGGGCGCAATGGCACAGGGCTTGTTTGCATCCCTGCTGATTGGGACAATTTTAAAAACCTTGGGGCAGCAGCTTGGCGTTGCCATTCTGGTGGATATCGGTACCTTCGCGCAGGCGGTCACAGGCCCTGCCATGGCAGTTTCCATCGGCTATGCGCTGAAATGCCCCCCTCTGGTGCTGTTTTCATTGATTGCCGTCGGCGGCGCGGCGAATCAGCTGGGCGGTGCAGGCGGTCCTCTGGCTGTTTTCGTTGTCACCATCTTTGCCGCAGAGTTCGGTAAGCTGGTTTCCAAGGAAACAAAGGTCGATATCATTGTGACCCCCTCTGTCACCATCTGCGTCGGCGTGCTGCTTTCCATGTGGTGGGCACCCTCCATCGGTGCGGCGGCAAGTGCAGTCGGCAATGCCATCAAGTGGGCAACGGAGCTGCAGCCCTTCTTCATGGGGATTCTGGTTTCCGTTATCGTCGGCATCGCGCTGACGCTCCCCATCAGCAGTGCGGCAATTTGTGCGGCTCTGGGTCTGACAGGCTTGGCAGGCGGTGCGGCAGTTGCAGGCTGCTGTGCGCAGATGGTCGGCTTTGCCGTTATGAGCTTTAAGGAAAATAAATGGAGCGGTCTTTTGGCGCAGGGCATCGGTACCTCCATGCTGCAAATCGGGAATATCGTCAAAAACCCGCTGATCTGGATTCCGCCTACACTGGCATCTGCTGTCACAGGACCTATCGCAACCTGTATTTTCCGCATGAAGATGAATGGGGATGCCGTGGCCTCCGGCATGGGTACCTGCGGTCTGGTCGGACAGATTGGTGTCTATACTGGTTGGATTAACGATATCACCGCCGGCACAAAAGCAGGCATTACCTCTATGGATTGGCTCGGTCTGGTTTTGGTTTGCTTCATCCTGCCTGCAGTCCTGACCCTCGTTTTCGCATATCCTATGCGCAAAAAGAACCTTATTAAGGAAAATGACCTGAAACTGGATTTGTAATCCATAAAATAAAAAGAGTGAAACCCTTTTGGATTTCACTCTTTTTTGTATGTGCTTTTTATCATGGGTTTTTCATAGGCGCACCGCCTTTCTCCCTGCCGTTTCCGGCATGGTGGGGAAGGGATAGGAAAGGGAAATGATGTGTCCCTTTCTCTGTCTGCGAAGGTTCGGAACCCATTCCGAAACGCCATTTTCTCCGCCTTTTTTCAGGCGCACCGCGCCGCTTTTCTCCCTGCCGTTTCCGGCATAGTGGGGAAGGGATTGGAAAGGGAAACTTTGTTGCCCTTTCCTCGGTTGCGGAGGTTTGGAACCCATTGCGAAACGGGTTCCAAGTTTTTGTTACTTTTTAGCATAAAAAGTAAGAAAGAAAGCTTCTGTCTTGCCAAAATAGTTCTAAACTGGCGAATTTCTGATGTTGTCCAAGCAAAATATTTGGCTCGAATGAGCCCAATCGGCGCTTGCGCCGCTAACTTAGACGCTCCTGCGCCGCTATTTCATTCCCCCAAATCGTGAATAAATAACCCACTCCGCAGCTTCGGCTCAAACCATGTCGATTTCGGCGGCATCGTCATATCCTCATCTGCCACATCCATCAGCTCCTCCATGGAGGTGGGGAACATGGAAAACGCCAGTCTCATCTCGCCACTGTCTACTCTGCGCTCCAGCTCACCCAGTCCGCGAATTCCGCCGACAAAATCAATCCGCTTGTCGGTTCTGGGGTCGCCGATGGCAAGCACAGGCTCCAGCAGCTCCTTCTGCAAAATGGAAACATCCAGTCCCAGAACAGGGTCGTCTGTAATAATTTCCTCCTTCGCCGTCATCTTGAACCATTTCCCGTCCAGATACAGCCCAAAGGTGTGCAGTGCTTCGGGGTGGTAAGGGCCTTCGCCTGTGTAAGGCGCAATGTCGAATTTCTTGCCGATTTCCTGCATGAATTCCTCTGTATTGTAGCCGTTTAAATCCTTTACCACGCGGTTGTAATCCATGATATATAAATCCTCTGCCGCAAACAGTACGGACAGATAATAGTTGAATTCCTCCTCACCGGTGTAATCCGGCTTTGCCTCTCTGCGCTTCAGCGCCACCTTCACGGCGGATGCGTTTCTGTGGTGTCCGTCCGCAATGTAGAGATTCTTCACCTGCTTAAAGGATTCCACTAGCATGCCGATTTCCGTATCGCTGTCAATCACCCAAACCGTATGCCCGATGCCGTCCTCGGCAACGAAATCGTAAACAGGCTTTATTGCCGCTGTCCAGCCGTCGATAATCGCCTTTGCGTCCTTGTTTTCCTTGTAGGCAAGGAAAATCGGGCCTGTGTTTGCGTTCAGCGTATCCACATGGCGGATACGGTCAGCCTCCTTGTCTGCGCGTGTCAGCTCATGCTTTTTAATCGTCCCGTTAATATATTCGTCCACGGACGTACAGCAAACCAGACCCGTCTGGCTTCTGCCGTTCATCGTCATGCGGTAAAGATACAGGTTGGGCAGCAAATCCTGTCCCAGAATCCCGTTGTGAATCATGTTTTCAAGGTTTTCCTTTGCCTTTGCGTAAACCGCAGGGCTGTAAACGTCAATATCCTTCGGCAGGTCCACCTCTGCCTTGTCAACATGCAGGAAGGACCAGGGCTTTCCCTGCACCATTTCTCTTGCTTCTTCGCTGTTCATTACGTCATAGGGCAGGGCAGCTACGTCCTTTGCGTAAGCCTCTGCCGGGCGGATCGCCATAAAGGGTCTGATGGTTGCCATAATTTTCCTCCTTTGGAATTGCTGCTTTCGGTTTCTTAATCCAGAATACGAACCTTCAATACCGTATTGATGGCATACAGGTCTTTGATCATATCATCGATGTTTTCGGGTAGGCTGTCGCATACCACAATGTTATATGCAAGGTCGCCCTTGGAGTTGTTTACCAGCTTGTCGATATTCACGCTGTATTTTGTGAAAACAGCACCCAGCTGCCCAATCATGTTTACGATATTCTGGTGGCATACGGTGATGCGGGGCTTGCCGTTATAAGGCACCACGCAGTTGGGGAAGTTTACGGAATTTTTGATATTGCCGTAGGTCAGGTATTCTCTGATTTCCTGCGCCGCCATAATTGCACAGTTTTCCTCGGATTCCGGTGTGGATGCGCCCAGATGAGGCGTTACGATGATGTTCGCAGGGTCGCCCAGCAGGTCTTCGGAAGGGAAGTCCGTCATGTAGCGCGCGATGATGCCGTCCGCGATGGCTTTTTTCAGTGCCGCATTGTCCACCAGACCGCCGCGTGCAAAGTTCAGCAGGCGTGCGCCGGGCTTTGTTGCCGCAAACAGCTTTTCATCAAAGGTGTTTCTTGTCTTATCGTTCAGGGGAATGTGCAGCGTAATGTAATCTGCTTTCGCCACCAGCTCCTCCATGGATTCCTCATGCACCACGTTGGGGGATAAGTGCCATGCACTTTCAAGGGAAAGGAAGGGGTCGTAGCCGATAACCTCCATCCCCAGATCCAGTGCCGCATTGGCAACCTGTACGCCAATCGCACCCAGACCGATGACACCCAAGGTCTTGCCCGCAATTTCAGGACCGGTGAATTCCTTCTTGCCTGCCTCTACTGCCTTTTCCACGTTTTCGCAGTTGTCCTTCAGCCCCTGTACCCAAGCTGCCCCTGCAATGATGCGTCTGGAGGATGCAAACAGTCCTGCCAGAACCAGTTCCTTTACGGCGTTTGCATTTGCCCCCGGCGTATTGAATACGGGAACGCCCTTCTGTGTACATTTTTCAATGGGGATGTTGTTTGTGCCTGCGCCTGCACGGGCAACGGCAAGCAGGTTTTCGTTCAGCTCCATCTTGTGCATATCAAAGCTGCGCAGGATGATGCCCTCAGGATTTTCTGCTTTTTCATCAATCACGAAATTTTGTTCGGGCAGCTTTGCCAGCCCTGTTTTTGCAATGTTGTTCAAAGTGCGAATGGTATACATAATGTCTCTCCTTTTTAGATATAAGAAAAGGGTCGTGTGCCACGACCCTTTTGGATTTTACTTATTTTCCATCTCGAATTTCTTCATGAATTCCACTAATTTTTCCACGCCTTCGATGGGCATTGCGTTATACATACTTGCGCGCATGCCGCCAACGGTGCGGTGACCTTTCAGGTTTTCAAAGCCCTGTGCCTTTGCCTCCTTGATGAATTTTTCATCCAGCTCCTTCGTAGGCAGTACGAAGGGCGCGTTCATCAGGGAACGGTCTTTCTTTACAACAGTGCCGCGGAACAGCTCGGATTGGTCTAAGAAATCATAGAGGATAGCCGCTTTCCGTTCGTTGATTTTCTGCAAGGCAGCAACGCCGCCCTGCCGTTTCACCCAGTCGAATACCAGACCCATGAAGTAAATGCCGTAGGTCGGGGGTGTGTTGTAAAGAGAATTATTTTCTGCGTGAATATCATAACGCAGCATGGTCGGTGTGAAATCCATGGCGTTGCCCAGCAAATCCTCTCTCACGATAACAACCGTTACGCCTGCGGGGCCGAGGTTTTTCTGTGCCCCTGCATACAGAAGACCGAATTTCGTAATATCAATCTCCTGCGAGAGAATGGAAGAGGACATATCGCCCACCAGCGGCACATTGCCTGTATCGGGAAGCTCCGTCCAGCGTGTACCGTAAATGGTGTTGTTCAGTGTGATATAAAAATAATCCGCTTCGGGGTCGAATTTGGAAGGATCCAGTGTGGGGATGTGGTCGAAGGTTGAGTCTGCTGAGGAAGCAACGATGTTCACTTTACCGTAACGCTCTGCCTCTGCCGCCGCCTTCTTCGCCCACTGACCTGTGATCACATAATCCGCCTTGTTGTTTTTGTTCATCAGGTTCATGGGAATCATCGCAAACTGCGTTGAGCCGCCGCCCTGCAAGAACAGGATTTTATAATTATCGGGAATGTGCATCAATTCCTTGAGATCAGCCTTTGCCTTCTCCAGAATATTTTCAAAGGTTTTTGAACGGTGGCTCATCTCCATCACTGACATGCCTGCTGAAGGGTAACAGACCAGTTCGCGCTGTGCCTGTTCCAGAACCTCCAAGGGCAGCATGGAAGGACCTGCTGAGAAGTTGTATACTCTTTTTTCCATAGATAAGCCTCCTAACTTTTAACAATATGGACACATGTCCGCATCAAACGGGCATTGTCGATAGGGAAATTATAGCACTTTCATTTTTCTCGTCAACTGAAAATGGGATTTTTTTTGTCCCACCCTGAAATTTTGGAGAATGAAGCAAAATTTTTTGAAAGAGAAAAGAAAAGTCTGTTAAATTTGACGTAATATTGTCTTTCGTCCGAAAACAGAAATGCACTTTGTCTATTGTATACAATCGCAAACGCGAGAAAAAATAATCAAAAATATTCTATTTAACGAAAATTGTTGATTATCTCGTGCTTTCATGTTATCCTAAAGAGGAAATTTATACGAAACTGAATACAAAAAATATAGAGAAAGAAGGGAGGGAAAATCATCTTGGAAAAACAGGACCGCAGAGTCATCCGCAGTAAAATGCGGATGCGAGAAGCACTCATTTCTCTGATGCAGGAAAAGCTCTTTCCCGAAATCACCGCAAGGGATATTACCGATAGGGCGGATCTCAATCGGGCAACGTTTTATCTTCATTATAATAATGTGTTCGATTTGCTGGAGGAATTGGAAGAAGAAACCGTAAGCGAATTTGCCCGCATGCTGGAGGAAACCCCCATCCTTGAAAACAGCACATGGGAGTCTGTCCTGATTGGAAAAATCTGCGATTATATCGCCGAAAATCAGGATCTCTGCCGCTGTCTGTTCCTCAATCCGCACAGCGATTGCTTTACGGAAAAGCTGACGGAGATTATGAAGCGGAAGGGGCAGGAAATTCGAAAGGAGCGCGGCTTGGAAAGGGACTCCAGACAGACGGATTATATCCGCCATTTTATTTCCTGTGGTGCCATGGGGATGGTAAAGCAGTGGCTTGCGGAGGGGATGCCGCTCTCCAAGGCAGAAATGATGGATTTAACGGAAAAAATCATGCACCCCATTTTTCAATTATTGTTTGTGGCTTAAATTTACGGCTGCAAAAGAAGGCTCTGTCATTATAAAAAATTATCTGAAAAGGAAAGGGAGTAAAAAGATGCAAAACGGAAAGAAGAAGGTGTTGGCGCTGCTTCTGGCAGGCTGCTGTGTATTAAGCGCCTGCGGCACAAAAACAGACGATACAAAAACAGCGGAGAAGGGAAATTTTGTCACCGGCACAGTGGAATGTAAGGAGGTTTATGTCCGTGCGAAAATCCCCGGCTATCTGACGGATATTCCCGTCGAGGAAGGGCAGGAGGTCAAGGAGGGTGATTTGCTGTTCTCCACAGACAGACGCGATGTAGAAGTAAAGCAGACACAGGCATCCGCAACCGCAAAGGCAGCCGCAGGGCAGGTCGAGGCGGCGAAAAATGCCGCAGAGGCGGCAGCGGCAGTGGTGGAAAAGGCAAACGCAAATGTGAAGCTGCTGGAAACCGAATATGCAAAATATCAGGAGCTCTACGCCATGGATGCCGTTTCTCAGGATAATATGGATAAGCTGACCACCCAGCTGGAGGCGGCAAGATTGGATGCCGCGGCGGCAGCGGCACAGCAGCAGGCGGCACAGGGGCAGTATGAAGCGGCAAATGGACAGCTTGCGGCAGCAAAGGGTGTTCTGGATGAAGTCAATCTCAATCTGGGGCAGACCTCTCAGTATGCCCCCTGCAACGGCACCATCACCATGGTTTCCTCCTCTCTCGGGGAGCTCATCGGCACAGGCACCACCATCGTTACCCTCACAGATTACAGCGACCGCTGGGTCATGGCAAATGTGGATGAATACGCAGTCGGCAAGCTGAAGGTCGGTCAGCAGATTCCTCTGACCAGTAAGGCGCACCCCGATACCGTCTTTCATGGCAAAATCGTCAATATCTCTAAAAGCCCTGATTTTGCAACCAAAAAATCCACAAATGAGCTGAATGATCAGGATGTTGTTACATACGAGGTGAAAATCGCCCTTTCCGAGAAGGATGATATCATGCTTTACCCCGGAATGCTGGTGCAGGTAGACCTGGATAAAGCAGGTGAGAAAAAATGATTCTGACATTTTTCAAGGGGCTTCTTCGGGAGCTTTGGCTTCTGGTGAAAGATCCGCGGGGCATCTTTATGTTTCTCGTTGCCCCGCTTCTGATGAATATTGTGGTCTGCGGTGCCTTCCAAAACGGCATTGTCAACCATATTCCTCTGGCGGCGGTGGAAATGTCCTCCTCCGCAAAAACAAGAGAACTGATTCGCGCCTTCGATGAATCCGATCGTTTTGATGTCACCCTTGTCCTGCAGGATTTGGATGAGGCAAAGCAGAAAATGGAGGAGGGCGAGGTGTATGGCATTATCGTCATCCCTGCCGATTATACCCGTTCCCTTCAGCTGGGACAGCAGGCAGAGGTGCTTGTCGGCATCAATAGTGCGAATAACCTTGTCGGCAACAGTGCGGTTGTTTCCGTCATGCAGGTCGTGAAAACCGTTTCCTCCCAGATTGCGGTCAAAAGCTATGTGGCATCGGGCAGCAGCGTTGCGGAGGGTACGGCGAAGGTTATGCCGATTTCGACTGTGCTTCGCCCGTGGTTTAATCCCCAGTTCAGTTATCTGATGTATCTGGGGCTTGGGCTGACCGGTCTTGTTTATCATCAGCTCTTCCTCTCTGCGGTGGCAGGCTCCTTCGCGGATGAAAAGAAGGAAGGCATCCTTTCGGGCAAATTCCGTAAGCGGGATGCAATCCTCTATTATTTCGATAAAATGCTTTTCTACGGCATTGCAGGCTTTTTCAATCTCCTGCTGAATTATGCCGTGATTATGAAAATTTACAGCTTCCCCATGCGCGGCGCGCGGGCGGATTTCCTGCTTCTAAGTGCTTGCTTCGTGTTCTGCCTGCTCGGCTTCGGTGCGCTTCTGGGGCTGCTCTGCAAAAATTCCCTGCATGCGATGCAGTGGCTCATGGCGCTGACCTATCCGTTTTTCGTACTGGCAGGCTTTTCCTGGCCGCATACGGAAATGCCGGATTTTCTGGTACGGATTGCAAATTATCTGCCCGTCACCCATTACCTCGGCCCCGTCCGCAGTATCATTCTGATGGGTATCGGCTTTGAGCGCACCTCCCTACAGCACAATCGCGCTATGCTCTTAACCCTTGGTATAGGTGCATTTGTGCTCAGCCTTGCAGTCTTTGTCTGGCAGGTGTGCCGTGCGGAAAAGAAGCAGAAGGCGGCAGAGAAGAATACACAGACAGAGGGGGTGCAGGCATGAAAAACGCAGTAAAATTATTTCTTCGGGAATGGAAATATCTCCTGAAACGCCCCCGTTCCCTCGTTCTGATGGTGCTTGTGCCGATTTTCGTCACCTGTATCTGCGGCAGTGGCTACGGAAAGGGCTATTTCTCCGATTTGAAAATGGGCGTGGTGGATTACAGCTATACCAAGCAGACCAGAGAGGTGGTCGAAGCCTTCCGCCAGTCCCCGTATTTTGATGTGGTCGGCTATTATAACGATGAGGATGAAATTGCCGAAGCCATGCGTGACGGCGAAATTGTCGGCTGTCTCATCTTCCCTGCGGATTTCACAAGAAAAATGCAGTTGGGTCAGCAGGCAGAGGTGCTTCTCGGCTCCAGTGCCGTCAATATGGGCTATGGCAGTACCATCAACCTCAAGGGTTCTGAGGTTCTGGGGACGGTTTCCACCCAGATTGCTGTCAAAAGCCTTGTGGCAAAGGGTGAAACCGTGGACGATGCCCTTGCGACCATGAACCCCGTCAGCTTCTATACCCGTCAATGGTATAACCCGACGAATAACTTCTCGTATTTTCTGGTGTATGGCTTCGTTGCCGCAACCGTTCAGCAGGTGCTGATTTATTTCGCGGCAATCTCCCTCGTTCGGGAGAAGGAAAGCGGTCATCTGGATGAAATGCAAAGCATTTCCAAAAGTGCCCCCTTGCAGGTGCTTGTGAAATGCTTGGTCTATTTCCTGATTTCCCTCGCGGCATGGGCAATCTGCTCCGCCATCATCCGTTGGGGCTATGCGATTCCCATGCGAGGAAGCCTTCTGCTCTGGTTTGTCTACAGCAGTCTTTTCCTGCTGTCGATTGTTGCCTTGGGGCAGTTCTTTTCCGCGGTCATGCCAAATCCCATTGTGGCAACCTCTATCTCTCTGGTGTTCACCTCGCCCTCTCTGGTGCTGAGTGGCTACACCTGGCCCACCATTGCGTTGCCTGCGTTCTATCAGAAAATCGGGCAGGTCTTTCCACTGACGCATTTTGTCATCGGCTATCGCAATGTGGCATTGATGGGATGTGGCTTTTCCGCAGTGAAAAAGGAGCTGCTACTTCTCGGCGGCATCATCGTGGTCTGCCTTACGCTGAGCTGTATCATCTGGCAGCTGCGTCTGAACCGCATTGAGAAGAAAAAGCAGGGAATCGTTGCAGAGAAGGAAGAGCCTGTGTCCCTACAGGCATAAGAAAGGAGTGCAGAATATGAAATTCTATCCATATAAAAAAGCATGTGCGCTTCTCGTTACAGGCGCATTGACAACAGGTGCGGCAGTGCCTGCCCTCGCGGCAGAGACCAAAACAGCCGCCCCTGCAACCGCAGAGGAAGCAAAGGCACAGCCGATGACTCTGAAGGAAATTCAGGAGCTGGTTGTGAAAAATAACCGTCTGAAAACCACCCTGACGCTGAATCAGGAAAAGGTGCTTGCAGGCTTAAGTGCCATTGATGACGGTCTGAAGGATTTGAAGGATTCGCAGGATAAGGCGGCGCACGCAAGAAGGGATGCAAGCACCTCTGCAAGCAGTGGGAAAACAACGATTGATAATACGCTGAAATATTTGGAATCCGTAGGAGCAGCCGGAGCATCTGATCAGCTTTGGGCAGGCGTTACCGGTGCGCTCCTCTCCGGTGCAGTCAAAACCGCAAGCGGCATGGAAACTCTCGTGGATAATGTTGCCGATAGACAGCGCGATACGCTGGAGGATCAGCAGACGGAGCTGAAAAATACCAAAATGGACTTAAATAAGACCAAAGAGGACTGGGAAAATGAATCCCTTGCCGTCACACAGCTTCTCGTCACCAAAACCGTACAGGTCGAAAAGGGGGTCAGCCTGCTCACGCAGAAGCAGTCCCTTCTGGAGCGTGTCTGCAAAATTGAGGAAAAGAAGCAGGAGCTTGGCTTTAGCACAGGCACAGATCTTTCCGAGAAAAAGCTTGCCGTTTCCGAGGGCGCGAAGGAGCTGCAAAGTGCCAAGGACGGCTTAACCCTGCTCAAGCGTCAGCTGAATGACCTTATGGGGCGTGAAATTGATGAGGAGCTTATCATCACACCCCCTGAGCTGACACGCACCATCGAAACCGCTCCTGCCTATAGCGAGGAGCTTTTGAAAACCGCCACCGATAAAAATTATAAGCTGAAAACCCTCCGCAGGGATAAGCAGCAGGCGGAAGCGGATTCCAAGAAGAATGACAGATATGACGGACAGCTGAAGGCAAGCAGGGTGGATATGCAGCTTGCGGATGTCTCCACTGAGGAGGAAAAGGTCAATATCGCCAACGATTTAAAGAAGAAGCTGGATGCCATCAATACCGCCGCGGCAGAATATCAGAACAAAAAAGATGCCAACAGCAAGGCAAAAATCGAATGGGAGCAGCAGCAGAAATCCGCAAAGCTGGGGCTTGTTTCCGCAGTCGAATTGCAGGCACTCGAGCTGCAGTATGAGCAGACCGAAATGGAGCTTTCCGCCGCAGCCTATGCTTACGATTTGGCGTGGGAGGAATATACTATGCTCATGAACGGCACCACCCTTGATATCTACGATGTTTATAAATCAAAGCTGAGCTGAAAAAACAATACGAAGGGAGAAAAGCAGGATGAAGATGATTGATTTGACACAGCTGATTACAGCGTCCATGCCCGTCTATCCGGGTACGGAGCCGCCGCATTTGACGGTAGCCAGCACCTATGAAACGGATGGCTTTCGGGAAACCCTGCTTTCCTTCTTTTCCCATACAGGCACCCACATGGATGCGCCCTTTCATCTTTTCGGCGAAAGAACAAAGCTGAATGAAATGCCTGCGGCGCAGTTTGTCGGCAAGGCACTTGTCATCCCCTGCATGCAGTATGGTGCAGGCGAGGAAATCGGCATGGAAGCCCTTGCTCCTGTCCGTCAGCTTGCGGATGAGGCGGATTTTCTTCTTTTCCATACCGGTTGGAGCCGGTATTGGGGCAAAGCGGAATATTTCGGGGACTATCCCGTTCCCTCTCAGGAGGTCTGCCGCTATGCGCTGGAAAGCGGCAAAAAGGGGCTTGGCTTCGATACCATCGGCATTGATCCCATCGCAGATGAAGGGCTGACACGCCATCGTCTGCTTTTGTCCCAAAGAGATATCGTGATTATCGAAAACCTCACGAATCTGGATAAAATCGGGGAAGGTCTGTTTCTCTTTGCAGCCTTGCCCTTGAAATATGAAAACGCGGATGGTGCGCCTGTGCGTGCCGTTGCCATGCTAGAGGAAGAATAACGCAAATTTTCCCCCTTCCCTACATATCCTTTAAATAGCAAAGGAGGCGGTAGGATGAAGGGGATTTTTTTGCGAAGGGAATGGGTGAGCCTTGTCTGCTGTTTCTGCATCATTGGGGGCTGCCTCGTGCATACTGCGCTTGGGAAGGAAACCAAAGCCCTCTTTCCCATGATGGGCGTGCGGGTGGTTCTGGATGCAGGGCATGGCGGCTGGGACCCAGGCAAAACAGGCACAGGCGGCGAGAATGAAAAAATACTGAACCTCGCAGTCACAGAAAAGCTGACGGAATATCTTGAGCAGGGCGGTGCGGAGGTCATTCTCACCCGTAATGCGGATACGGCACTGGGCGGCAGTAAGCACGCGGATATGGCAGAGCGGCAGCGCATTGCCAATGAAACAGGCGCGGATATCCTCGTCAGCATCCATCAAAATGCCTTCCCCTCTGCGAAGGCAAAGGGAGCGCAGGTGTTTTATCATAAAAGCAGTGAAAAGGGCAAAATCCTTGCGGAATGTGTGCAGGAAAGCCTGAAAAGCCGCGTGGATGGCAGCAATCGGCGTATGGCAAAGGAAAATAAGGAGTATTATATCCTCCGCACCACCCAAATCCCTGCCGTTATCGTGGAGTGCGGCTTTCTTTCCAACGCCGAGGAGGAGCGTCTGCTCAATGATACCGCCTATCAGGAAAGGCTTGCATGGGCGGTTTATTGCGGCATCCTTGACTATTTTGAAAAAATCAGTATCATTTAAGGAAAGAAATATTCTGCATCGAAAAAAGAAAGGATGTATTTATGGAGCATACATTTGAAGCATTGGGACTGCGTGCAGCTTTGGTCACCGCGTTGGCAGAGCAGGGCATCACAGCCCCCACGGAAATCCAACAGAAAATGATTCCCGAAATTTTATCCGGCAAGGATGTCATCGGTCGTTCCGAAACAGGCTCCGGCAAGACCTTGGCATATCTTTTGCCCATTTTTGAAAAGCTGGATATGAATATCCGCGGCACGCAGGCGATTATCCTCACCCCCACCCATGAGCTGGCGGCGCAGGTCTATCATCAGGCGGAGCTTTTGCAGGAAAATGCGGGCATCGCGGCAGGCTGTGTCCTTCTCATCGGTGCGGCAGGCATCGGCAGACAGCTGGAAAAGCTGAAAGCAAAGCCGCGTATCGTGGTCGGCTCTGTCGGGCGTATTCTGGATTTGATTCGTAAGAAAAAAATACAGGCACATCTCGTCAGAACCATCGTTCTGGATGAGGGCGACCGCCTTATGGATGACGGCAACGTGGAGGATGTTGCCGCTGTCATCAAAACAACCCTGAAGGAGCGGCAGATTGTTCTGCTTTCTGCCTCTGTCAGCGGCGAAGCCAAGGCAAAAGCCGCAGCCATGATGAAGGCAGATGCGGTTGATTTGGAAGCCAAAAGCGGCGGCATTGTCCCCAAGGGCATCCATCATTATTATATCCTCTCCGCGCACAGAGAAAAATTCGCCAATCTCCGTAAAATTCTCGCAGGCGAAAGGCCGGAGAAGTGCATGGTTTTCCTCAATAACCCTGAAAATATCGAGGTCACTGTGGATAAGCTGAATTATCACGGCATCAAGGCGGCAGGCATTTATGGGCAGGCGAGCAAGCAGGAGCGCAAAAACGCCATGGATGGCTTCCGTGAAGGGCGTATCCATGTCCTCGTTGCCTCCGATATCGGCTCCCGCGGTCTGGATATCGAGGGTGTTACGCATATCATCAATCTGGATGTCCCCGAAGAACCCACGCATTATCTCCATCGTGCAGGCCGCTGCGGCAGAAAGGGCATGGAAGGCACTGCCATCACCATTGTCACCCCCTATGAACGCAAGTGGATTCACCGCTACGAAAAAACATGGGGTCTGCAATTTGAGCAGAAGGAAATGTCCTTCGGCAAGCTGGTCGATAGCCAAAAAACAAAAAAAGATATCATCAAGCCGATGAAAGCGAAAAAGCCTGTCATTGAGGATAAATGGGTAGAGGGTGACGGCTGGGGCGGATTTGACGATTTAGAGGATTTCGGTGAATTTGTCATTGAAACCGGCGGCGCACCAAAAAAATCCAAAAAGAAAAAAGCGAAGGAACAGCCTTTCTCTATGGCAAAAACGCCCAAAAAGCAGGGCAAAAAGGGCAAAAAAACAAAGCAGGCGGACGATAGTCTGGGCTTCTTTGCCAGAAAAGCGAAAAAACTTGCGGAAAAAGAGGCAAACCGTCAAAAAAGTCAGAAAAAGTAATTGTCCAAAACGCGATTTTCGGTTATCATATATACAATCAATACTTCCGTGCTTCAACGGAAAATCATAACTTTTAAGGAGGATTCAAGAATGAGCGATACTTGCGGATGTGGCTGCGGTCACGATCATGACGATCATGTACACGAAGAAATGGAAATGGAAACTTTAACCCTCACTCTGGATGATGATACAGAAATGGAATGTGGCATCCTTGGTGTGTTTGCGGTGGATGGCATTGCCGATAAGGAATATATCGCATTGTTGCCCCTGGAAGATGAAACCGTTCTCCTGTATGAATATAAGGAAAACGAGGACGGCATCGAGCTTCTCAATATCGAAAGCGATGACGATTTTGAAAAGGTATCCAATACATTCTATGATCTGTTCGATGACGAAGACGAATAATAGAAATGCAAGGGAACAGGGATAGAGCACTATCCCTGTTTTTTGTATTTTATAGCTGGAAAAGATTGGAGAGAAGAGCATGAAAGGAAAAAGAATAGCGGCATTTGCTCTGACGTTGGTGCTTGGCGCTTCGGCGGCACAGCCTGCCCTTGCGGCAGATTGGCAGAGCAAAAATCCTCTGATTGCCCATGCCTTGGGGGAGGCAGACGGCAAAATCGAAACCAATTCCAAAGAAGCGTTTCTGACCTCATGGCAGAATGGCTTCCGCGCCGTAGAGGCGGATTTTACCTATACCTCAGACGGTACCCTCGTCGTGCGGCACGATTTTGAAAAGGACGGCTCCTATTATCGTCTGGAAATCAAGCCGAGCGGCTCTCTGGTGATGGATACCAAAACCTTCACCTCGACCCCTGCGGTCTATGAGCAGACCCCCATGACAGCGGTGGATTTGCTCTATCTCATGCAGGAATACCCCGATATGTACCTCATAACGGATACCAAAACCACCGATAAGGCGCAGGTGCAGCGGCAGTTCCGCGATCTGGTGAATATCGCCAATAATATCGGCTCGCCCGAAATTCTGAGCCGCATCATTCCGCAGCTGTACAATAAAGAAATGCTCAGCTGGATCAAGGAAATCTATCCCTTTGAAAACTGGATTTTCACCCTGTATCTTTATGCAAATCCCAATTATGGCGATATCGCGAATTTCTGTGCCGCAAATGGCATTGATACCGTCACCCTGCATATCGACCGTGCAAAGAAGGAAAATATCTCCAAGCTGAAGGCAAAGGGGCTCAAGGTCTATGCCCATACCGTCAATCGCTACCGCATCTTTGAGGATGCTCTTGCCGCAGGCGTGGACGGCATTTATACCGACCGCATCAAACCCTATGAGCTTTCCTGGGTTGGGCTTACGAATAGTATCCGGACCACAGAGCAAACCGTTACCGTAAAAGGGAAAGAAGCGAAGCTGACCACCCTCGCAATCTTCGGCACGCCCTATGCCCCTCTGCGGCAGATGGCACAGCTTGGCAAAAGGTTTTCCGCCGAATATAAAAAGGATGCAGGCACGCTCAATCTCACCGTCGGCAAAACCCTTACCACCATGGGAAATGAAATGCTCATGGATCACAGCGGACACCTTGTCACCAAAAAAGCCGATTTCAAGCTTCTCATCGGCGGCAAGGAAAGCGGCATCCAATGCTTCTATGTGGATGGCGAGGTTTATGCCCCCGTGGAGCAGATTCTCGCGCTGCTACAGTAAAATCTAAAATCCCCTTGGCTCAGGCGTTCGTGCCTGAGCTGTTTTTTTTGCAGAAATCACATCTTAAAGGAATCTTAATTGTTTTTTGTCGAAAACTCCTTTAAAATAAAGAAAATTGCTTGTAACACAACAAAAAGGAGGGGCATACCTTGCGCGAAAACAGAGAGGCACACACATCGAAGCGAAAAAAACGCCCAACGGCGAAAAAATATGCGAAGCAGAGCATGACAAGGGAGGAGCACAGAAAGCACCTGAAACGCCTGTATCTCAAGACCCTTCTGATTACTCTGGCTGTCTGTCTTGCGCTGCTTTGCGCGGCTTATGGTGTATTTTTATACATGGTTGGCGGCTTGGATCGTACCGAGGTGGATGAGGATAATCTTTCCGTCAATGAAAGCGTGAATGAAAAGGTCATCAATATTGCCCTTTATGGCGTAGATTCCCGCAATCATGATTATAACGGCCGCTCCGATGTTGTCATGGTTGCCTCTGTCAATACCAAAACAGGGCAGGTTAAGCTGGTTTCCATCGCAAGGGATACCTATGTTGCCATCCCCGGCTACAATAACACCCGCATCAACCATGCCTTTTCCTATGGCGGGCCTGAGCTTGCCATTCGCACCCTCAATGAAAATTTCGGTTTGGATGTCACCGATTACGTCGCCGTCAATTTCGATTCCCTCGCAGAGGTGATTGATGCCATGGGCGGTGTCGAGGTGGATGTCACCGAAGCGGAGCGTCGGCAGATTAACGCCTATCTTCTGTCGGGCGAGCCTCTTTACGAAACAGGCTATATCACCCTGAACGGGCCGCAGGCGGTCAGCTATTCCCGTATCCGTAAAATTGATAATGATGATATGCGTACCTCCCGCCAGAGAGAGGTTCTTGCGTCCCTCTTTGAAAAGGCGAAGGAGATTAACCCTCTGGAATACCCCTCCTATGTGCGGAAGTTCGCCCCCATGGTGCAGACCTCCCTCAGCAATGATGAGCTTCTGAAATTGGCCTCCGTCGGTCTGAAGGGCAGCTCTCTTACGCTGGATCAGGCGGCGTTCCCCAATGAATATATCCACGCCGAAGGGCAGACGATTGGCGGCGCATGGTATTATGTCTATGACTTGGCGCAGGCAAAGGATATGCTTCATGAATATTTGTATCAGGATATTCCCTTTGCACAATATGCTTCCTCCGGGGACGAAGAAAAAGATTAAAAAAATTCAAAAAAATAGTTGACAAATATTTTTTACGGGGTATAATGGGGTACAAGTTCAAAAAACAAAGGCAATGAAAAGAAGAGTACAGCCTGAAAGATTTTACAGAGAACCTCCGGTAGCTGCGAAGGAGGAAATGCGGAAGGGTTGGAAGATGGTCTTGGAGCCGCGCACCGAGAGGGTTTCCCTTTAGGCTGCGACGGGAGCGCCCGTGAAAGCGTCGGAGTATCGGCAAATGCCCGTACTTGTTAAGGCAGTAATCGTGAGGTTGCTGTGAATTAGGGTGGTAACACGAAGCATATTATGCTCTCGTCCCTTTGACTGAGTGGTCAAACGGGATGAGAGCTTTTTTATTTTGTGTATAAAGAAAAGGTGGTTTGGGAAATGTCTGAAAAAGAAACGATGATTCGCTTAGAGGGTATCAAAAAGCGGTTCCGCACCAAGGCGAGCGAGCTGGAGGTGCTCCATGGCGTAAGCGCAGATATTAAAAAGGGAGAGGTGTTCGGCATCATCGGGCTGAGCGGTGCCGGCAAAAGCACGCTGGTTCGCTGCATCAACCTTCTGGAGCGTCCCACAGCCGGCAAGGTATGGCTGGATGGCGTGGAGCTGACCGCCCTTGGCGATAAGGAATTGAGAGAGCAGCGCAGACACATGGGTATGATTTTCCAGCAGTTCCATCTGCTCATGCAGAGAACGGCACTGGATAATGTCTGCTTCCCGATGGAAATTTCCGGTGTGCCGAAGGCAAAGGCAAAGGAAAGAGCCAAGGAGCTTCTGGAGTTGGTTGGTCTGGCAGATAGAATGGAATCCTATCCAGCGCAGCTTTCCGGTGGGCAGAAGCAGAGAGTTGCCATTGCAAGAGCCTTGGCAACCGAGCCGAAGGTGCTGCTTTGTGATGAAGCCACCTCCGCACTGGACCCGAATACAACCGCAGGTGTTCTTTCCTTGTTAAAGGATATCAACACGCGCTTGGGTATCACGATTGTAGTCATCACCCATGAAATGAGCGTCATTCAGGAAATTTGTGATAGAGTTGCCATCATTGATGGCGGTCTGATTGCCGAGGAGGGCGGCGTGGAGGAAATCTTCCGTGCTCCCAAAACAAAAATCGGGCAGGAGTTGGTTATGCACGAGGGTACAAACCGAGAGGCATATACAGGCAAGCTGCCGTATTCCTATCGTCTGGTATTCAAGGGCGGCAGTGAAAATGAGCCTGTTCTGGGGCAGATGATGATTGAGCTGAAGAATGTCGTAAATATTCTGGCGGCAAATACAAGAACGATTGAAAATCAAGCCTTTGGTCAGATGCTGGTGCAGTTCCCCGAGGAAAAGGAAATTCGTCAGAAAATGATTCAATATCTCACAGACAGAGGCGTAGAAGTAGAGGAGGTAGAATATGTTTAAGGAAGGTATGCTTGCTCTGGTCGGGCAAGGCTTTATAGAAACCATTTATATGACAGTCATCTCTACAGCTCTGGCGTATATCATCGGCTTGCCGTTGGGCTTGGTTCTGGTTGTGACCGATAAGGATGGAATTCATCCGATTCCCTGGCTGAACAGCCTTCTGGGAATGATTATCAACTTCTTCCGTTCCATTCCCTTCCTGATTCTCCTGATTGCGCTGATGCCCTTCACAAAAATGGTGGTCGGCACAGTAATCGGCTCCAAGGCGGCGATTGTCGGTCTTTGGATTGCAGCCGCACCCTTCATCGCAAGAATGGTAGAATCCTCTTTGAAGGAAGTGGAAATCGGCGTTGTTGAGGCGGCACAGTCCATGGGTGCCTCCCCGTTTCAGATTATGACAAAGGTACTTCTGCCCGAGGCAAAGCCCTCTCTCTTGGTCGGTGCGGCAATCAGCATTACCACCATTTTGGGCTATTCCGCAATGGCAGGTATCGTCGGCGCAGGCGGCTTGGGTGCCATTGCCATCAACTATGGCTATTATAGAAAGCAGTCCGATATCATGTATGTCATGGTAATCCTCATGGCAATCATCGTATTGGTATTTCAGGAGCTTGGCATGCGTATTTCCAAGCACACAGACAGAAGACTGTAAGCCTGTTTTTTAGGCTTCACATAAAAAACCAAAAGCAAAAGAATATTTTTTTTAAAACAAGGAGGAAACGTACTATGAAGAAATTTTTTGCAATTTTATTGGCAGGTGTGCTGACTGTTGGTCTGGCAGCTTGCGGTGGCTCTGATGACGCAGCAACAAACGATGACAGCAACAAAGAGGAAATCACACTGAAAATCGGTGCTTCTCCCACACCCCATGCTGAAATCCTGAATGCAGCAAAGGATGAACTGGCAGAGAAAGGCATCAAGCTGGATATCGTTGAATTTACAGATTATGTACAGCCTAACCTGGCAACAGAATCCGGTGATCTGGATGCAAACTACTTCCAGCACACCCCTTATCTGGAACAGTTCAATAAGGAACAGGGCACGCATCTGGTAGCAGTTGGCAAGGTTCATTTTGAACCCATGAGCATCTATGCCGGCACTGTAAAGGATCTGAAGGATATCCCCGCCGGCACAAAGGTTGGTATCCCCAATGACGCTACAAACGGCGGTCGTGCGCTGCTGCTTCTGGAAGCAAATGGTCTGATTAAGCTGAATCCCGATGCAGGCGTAACCGCAACAAAGCTGGATATCACAGAAAACCCCTATAATCTGGAAATCGTTGAAATGGAAGCTGCACAGCTGCCTCTGTCTCTGGGCGATCTGGGCTTCGCAGCAATCAATGCAAACTATGCGCTGCAGAATAAGCTGACACAGGATGACGCTCTGGCAACAGAGGATGCAGAATCCGTAGCAGCTAAGACATACGGCAACGTAGTTGTAGTAAAAGAAGGCAACGAAAATCTGCCCGGCATTGCTGAACTGATGGAAGTTCTGCATGGTCAGACAGTGGTTGATTTCATCAATAACACCTACGGCGGCGCAGTAGCACCCCTGCAGTAAGCAATCAAAAGGTATTTAAGAAAATCGAATCAATAAAAAACAGACGAATTTGCGAAAGCGGTTCGTCTGTTTTTTTGCTGCAAAAATAAAAATTCTACCAAAAATGAGACTTTTTTGCAATAAAATCAAAAGATGAAAACATTTTTCAACAAGTGTATTTTTGGAAGAATCTGCCTTGACAAGCGAATATTACAGATGATAAACTGCTGAAAGTTAGATACAGCTAACAGTAGAATGATTCTTTAAAAACAATTATTTTTAATCTTGCAGACACAAAAAAATGTAATAGGGAAGGGAAACGAAAGGAGAATTTTATGAAGAACAAAGGAATGTACCGATTGCTGTCGGGCGTACTTTGCACATCTGTACTGTTGAGCAGTCAGGCTTATGCTGCCGCATCTGCGGATTATTTTGATTTTCCGCAGAATTGGTCCAAGGACGCAATGGAATTTGCTGTTAAAAATAATTTCATCACAGGAGTAAGCCAGGATAAAATCGCGCCGAAGGCTGCCTTAACACGCACACAGCTGGCGGCAATCCTCTCTCGCGTGATGAAAACAGGCGCAGGCGATGTCAGCGTGCTGGATAACTTCACAGACGCGGATAAAAACGCATGGTATGCCAGCGCAATGGCAAAGGCAGTCGAGCTGAATATCCTCTATGGCGATGGAGATTCCATCTACCCCGATCGCCCCGTAACCAGACAGGAGCTGTTCGCCATTCTGGTCAGAGCTTTTGCCGTAACAGGTGGCGATGAAAGCACACTTGCATCCTATAACGACGCAGGCAGCATCAGCAGCTGGGCAAAGGCGGCAATCTCCGCAATGATTGCACAGGGCTATGCGTCAGGCTATGAGGATAAGACCCTTCGCCCCACACAGCAGGTAACAAGAGAAGAATTTGCACAGCTGCTGTATCGTATGCAGGAATTTTATGGCTCCTCCGCTGCTTCTGATGATAAAAATAAAGAAGAAGCCAAAGCCGATGAAGCCACCAAAACCAATACTAAGAAAACATCCGGCGGCGGCGGTTCCTCCTCCGGCGGCGGCTCCCATAGCGGCGGCGGCTCCAATAGCGGCAGCACAGCAACCGCAGAGGCTATCGTGGATGCAGAAAAAGCAGTGGTAGAAAGCACCGATATGGGTACGTGGTTGCCTCTGGCATTCAAGGATGGCTATAGCATAGAAAAAGTAACTTCCGTAACGGTTGACGGCATAGATGTAACAGCGAAACTGTCCAAGGTGACCACAGACGGCACAATCGCAAAGCTGCCTCTGGTAAGGACACCCAAGCAGGTTGTTATCAAGAGCGGTGATAAAACACAGACCATCAATCTGAACGGCAGCGGTGCGGCATCCGTTTATGCAGGCACACAGTATCTGCCTAAGTATGTATGGGCGCATGGTGCTGTTGCAGCATGGGATTATTATCTGACAAACTACGATAAGGACGGCAATGTTCGTATCAATCCCACAAGAACAACCTTTAATCTGACAGAAGAAGCAAACGCACATCCCTATTACTCCCCCGATGCGGAAGTAAAGGATGGCGAAACTTTTGGTGAGGTTGTAGGCAATGTAACCATTATGTTCAACTTCAATACCGATGAAGAAAAAGCATGGTTCAACGGCATTAACAAGCTGGAGCTGGTAGAGTATAACGAAAACAAGAACACAATCAACTCCAATCTGACCTATACATCGGCAGGGGATGTTGCCCACTATAACAATAAGGTCGGCGAACTGACCATTCCTATCGGACAGAGCAATTTCCGCAATAACGGTCGTTACTATGTACGCGTAAAATCCAATGGCGGCGATAAGGCATCCGTATTGGTTCCCATCCATGTGGTAAATGAAAAAGCACCTACACTCCTTCTGAGAGAAACCGCAGTTTCCGGCAGAAACCTGCATTTCGATGTAAAGGATATGACGTATGCAATCACAACTCCCATCGAAAGCGTAACACTGACAGATCCGAAGGGGGATACAAAGGAACTGCGTTATATCAACGATTATTTCCTTTTCGGCGATTTGTTTGTTCTGTATAACGATGTGAACGCAGAAGAAGGCGTGAATAACCTGCCCTATAACGGCAATTATACCATCACAATCCGTAGCAACGGCTTTAAGGAATTCAGCAAGAGCTTCAACGTAACAGGCGGCGAGGATGTATCCTCCAAGCAGGCAGCTGTAGTTTATCAGTCCGCAGCGTATGACGTAATGACACACGCTACAGGCAGCGGCAGCGGCGGTGGTTCTTCCGACAGCAGCGGCGGCTATAAGGTTTCCGCAGACCTGTTGTTCGATAGCGACCTGCTGGCAAATGCACTGCTGTTGGAAGAAATGGGCGTAACCTGCGCGGCAGCAACAAAGGTAGTAGATAACTGGTACAATGTAATCTGCGACGCGGTATTCAATCAGGGTGATACAACTTATAACACCCATACAGGCTATCTGAATGCAGTCAATGATGCAAAGGTAGCAGGTGCCGAATGGCTTGGCTACGCAGAATATATTGCGGCAGGCAATGTGAAAACAACCCCGAACAGACCTTCCGCAGTAAAAGAGGTTCTGGAAGATGGTCTGCTGGGTGATATTCAGCATAGCAATACCTATGGCAGATTGGAAGCGCCCAAGACTACAGTAGGCGAGACAAAGGAAAATCAGGATGTTGAAATTACCTTTGAAAATGCAGATGCTTACATGGGCAAGATTACAAAGCTGTATCTGAATGATAACTGGCAGGAACTGAGCGCAGATGCTTATACCATCGAAGGCAATAAGATTACAATCAAAGCAGACGCACTGAAAATCGGCGAAAATAAAATCACAGTAGATGCAACAGGCTACCTCAGCAATGTTGTTACCATTGATTATGCGAAGGAAACAGAAAAAGAACTGTCCCTTTCTGTAGCAACACCTATCAGCGAAGGGCAGGATGTTGTCATCACAGTAACAAATTCCGAAGGGGATTTTCTGAAAAACCTCAGCGGCGTTGTGCTGAAAAACAGCGACGGCACGGAAAAAACAGTATATCATCAGGGCTATGAAGGCAGCAATGCTGTTTACTATGTAGTAAGCGAAGATGGCAAAACCATCACACTGAAAAACGTAGAACCCGGTACCTATACCGTTTCCGTATCTGCAAACTACTATGAAGCACTGACAACAGAAGGATTTACAGTAGAGAGAACAACACCTCTGAAAACAGCACCTTCCGTTGCAAAGCATGAAAAGAAAGACAAGGATGGTTTACTGGAAAGCACTGATTATTACCGTCTGACCTTCAGCGGTCTGGAGGGTAAGGACTTGGATACATATCTGGGCGCAATCAAAAAGGTAACCGTTGGCACGAAAGCATACACAGAAGCAACAAGCATTTACTTCCAGAATGATAACTATCGTACAAAGATTGCAGATTCCACCTATGGCGGTTATAAGGATGCTTTGGATTTGGCTGTAAACGGCATTGACGCAACAGGCGAAGGCACAGTAATCACCGTTGAGGCGAAGGGTTACGAAACAATGACCTATACACTGAAAGGTGATAGCGCAACTACCGACCCCGGCGAAGATGATAAGCTGACAGCTCCTACAGTTGAAAAGGCAGAACTGACTACAAAGAGCGGTTTCTTTGAAGATTGTGATTACTACAGACTGCGCTTTGGCACAATCAGCGGTACAGAGCTTACAGCATATCTGAATAAGGTAACAGGCGTAACTGTAAACGGCGTTGCATATACCAAAGAAAGCACCTATATGAAAGAAAGCACATTCAGAGTAAAAGCGGAAAATGACGCTTACGGTACATCCGCTTATGATATTCTGGATTTGGCAGTCAATGGTGTTGATACAACTAAGGATACTGTAATTGTCATTACAGCAGAAGGCTATGCAGATGTAAAATTCACAATCAATAAAACAAATGGCGGTGGTACAACCGATCCCGACGAGGGTAAGCTGACAGCTCCTACAGTTGAAAAGGCAGAACTGACTACAAAGAGCGGTTTCTTTGAAGATTGTGATTACTACAGACTGCGCTTTGGCACAATCAGCGGCACAGAGCTTACAGCATATCTGAATAAGGTAACAGGCGTAACTGTAAACGGCGATACATATACCAAAGAAAGCACCTATATGAAAGAAAGCACATTCAGAGTAAAAGCGGAAAATGACGCTTACGGTACATCCGCTTATGATATTCTGGATTTGGCAGTCAATGGCGTTGATACAACTAAGGATACTGTAATTGTCATTACAGCAGAAGGCTATGCTGATTTGACCTACACAATCAAGAAGGCAGGCGGCAGCTCCGACGGCAAAGACGATAATACAGAAGAAGCTAAATATAAAGTAAGCAGCTGCGAACTTGTAGACGGTCGCTATCGTTTAATGTTTAATGGTTTTAGCGAAAGTGAATTGAAGAGCTTTTTAGGCAATATTACAGAAGTCACAGTTGCAGAAAACAAATACACAGATAAAGGCTGGTATTCTTGGGGTAAACACAACTATAGTAAAGTAGATAGTAAGGGCTATGGTGTTGATTCCTTAGAATTAACAGCAGATGGTTTCAATACAAATGACGATACTGAAATTGTGATTAAAGGCACACTGAATGGTGAAGAAGTAACAATTACTTTCACTTATACAGCAGAATAATCTACCCCAAAACAAAAAAGTGATTTTCCTTTTGGAAAATCACTTTTTTTCTGTGTCCGCAGGGGTGTCCACACCCCGTCTTTTTGGTGTCCAATGGGTGTCCAATCTGTCCACTTTGTCCAGTAAAGTCCGCCGTTTTTATTGCTTTCCGGTCGAGCCGAGTCCGCCGCGATCCTCGTTCCCAAGGTCGTCTGTTTCCTCAAATGTCAGCGTCGGCTGATGCGCAAATATGCGGAACTGGCAGATTCTGTCATTCACCTCAATCACCGTATCCCGGAGCGCAAATGCCGGCATGAACCACTGGTCATTGTTGCCGCAGTAGCTTTCATCCACGATGCCGCAGTGGTTCGTCTGGATGATGCCGAAGTTCTTGAAGGTTGAGCTGCGCGGCACAATATGCGCCTCAAACCCCTGCGGCAGCTGCATGGCAACCCCCAGCGGAATCAGCTGAAATTCGCCCTTTTTCAGCTCTACACGCTCTGCCGCACGCAGGTCAATCCAGTCGGATTTCCCGTCAATGTAGCGCAGTCTTTCGATTTTATCGCTCAGATATTTAATCTTGATTTTTTCCATATCTCGTTCCTCTCTCATTCTGCATGGTATAAGTAAAGGGAGCTGCTTTGCAGGGATTTCTGCACATCAATGATGCGCTGATTGAAGCTTCCCTTCCAGTG
Source organism: Anaerotignum faecicola (assembly GCF_003865035.1). Taxonomy (NCBI): domain Bacteria; kingdom Bacillati; phylum Bacillota; class Clostridia; order Lachnospirales; family Anaerotignaceae; genus Anaerotignum; species Anaerotignum faecicola. Next base: position 725,011 of record NZ_BHVZ01000001.1, on the reverse strand, counting down.
CAGCTTGGTATCCTTCAAATCTGCGATGAATTTCCCATCCACCAGCACATCAATGTATTGCATCAGCGGCAGTGCGCTGATTTCCTCCCAGCGGTAGCCTGTATACAGCCAGATATTTTTCTCCGGGTATTCCAGCTTGACCTTCCTCGCCAGCCGTTCGATTTCCTCCCGATTGCCCGTATAAAGCGGATCGCCGCCGCTGAAGGTAATGCCGCTGATATAGTCGCGGGAGAGCAGGGAGAACAGCTCCTCCTCTGCCGCTGCATCAAAGACAAGCCCCCCCTCAGGGTCCCATGTGACGGCGTTATGACAGCCCTCGCAGTGGTGCGAACAGCCGCTCACCCAGAGCACCACACGCAGCCCCTCGCCGTTGAGCATATCGTCCTTTGTAATATTATGATACCGCATTACATACTCTTCCTTTCTGCGATTTCAGCCATTTTTGCGTCATTCAGACGGGTATCCCCCTTCACGCGGGAGTAGGAAAGATAGCCGTTCATGCGCTCGATTTTTGTAAGATTTTTGCTGCCGCATTTCGGGCAAACGTCCATTTCCAGCTCCTGATGCCCGCAGTCATCGCAATAGGCAAGGGAAAGATTGACCCCCTCATAAAAGCCTAATTTCATGGCACGGCGCACAAGGGTGCGGATGGCATCCAAATTATAATCAATCGGGTATTTTACATATTGAATTTTGCCGCCGTTGGATAAATCCCAGAAGCGCTTTTCCAGATCCTGCTTTTCAATCGGGGTGATATCCTCGGTCACATGGCAGTGGAAGCTGTTGGAAACGTAGGGGCGGTCGGAAACATGCTCAATCACGCCGTATTTCTTGCGGAACTGCGTAATCTGCAAGCCGCAGAGGCTTTCCGCAGGCGTGCCGTAGATGGCGTAAAGATTGCCGTCCGCCTTCTTGTATTCCGCAATTTTATCATTGATATGCTGTAGGGTATCAATCGCAAACTGCCCGTCCTCAACCAGAGATTTGCCGTTGTAGAGCTCCTGCAATTCATTCAGCGCCGTAATGCCGAAGGACGCTGTCGCCGTTTTTAAGAGCGGCTTAATCTTTTCATGGAATTTCAGGTGACCGCCGTAAAAACCGCCCTCACAATACGCCAGAGGATTTGTAGAGGCACGCATTTCGCCGAGGTAGGCATAGGTACGGATATGCAGCTGACGAATCAGCTCCAGATAGTAATCCAGAACCTCGAAGAAGGGTCTGCTTTCCTGCTTTGCCTTGGCATAAATCATAGGCAGATGCAGGCTGACCGCGCCGATATTGAACCGCCCGACGAACACAGGCTTGTCCTCTGCATCGGCAGGCTCCATGCCGCCCCGCTCAAACCAGGGGGAGAGGAAGGCTCTGCAGCCCATGGGGCTGATGATGGCACCGTATTTCTTGTAAATCTCCGCTACATAGCCCTCACCTGTCAGAGAAAGCCAATCGGGGTACATGCTCTTGGAGGAGCAGAGAATCCCTGCCTCAAAGACATCCTCCAATTCCTTTCCTGCGCCATGCAGGTTTTCGTCATAGAGGAACACCAGCTTCGGGAAAAGAACAGGCTTTTTGCAGTTCTTTTTGCCCTGCCCTTTTCTGCGGACATTCAGCATAGTGATGGATGCGATTTTCGCAAATTTGCCTGTGCCTGTGCCGAAGGTCATTGTGATGAAGGGGTAATCGCCGCGGCTGGACGCAACGGTATTGAATTTATATTCCCAGCCCTGAAAGCCCTGATCGAAATCCTTCTGGATATCCTTCATGGCTTCTCTGTCTGCGATGCGCGCGGTCAGACCCATATCGATATAGCGGCGGTAATATTTTTCGTAGCTTTTCTCCGCAAATGGCTCAAGGAGCAAATCCACGGAGGGCACAGTAAAGCCGCCGTATTGCTGGCTCGCCGCGGAAAGCACGATATCCCCGATGACATCGAAGGCAACCTCCAGTGTTTTCGGCTCGTTATACCAGAGATTCCCCATCTCAAAGCCGCCTGTCAGCACATCCTTCACGTTAAACAGGCAGCAGTTCATGGTGTCCCTTCTGGCAGACATATCATGGATATAAATATACCCATCCCGACACGCCTGCAGCTCCTCGGTTGTCATAAAAAATTTCTGATAAAGCTCCTTGTTGAGCTGATTATAAATCAAAGAACGCTTGGTGGAAACAAGGGCGCTGTCGGAGTTGCTGTTTTCCTTGTCCCCGATATACATGATGGATTGGCTTTTTTTATACACCTCATCCAGCATTTTTACAAAATCCTGCTTATAATTGCGGTAGTCCCGATAGCTTTTCGCAACCTCCGGCTTCACCTGCTCGAGGGCGGCTTCGACGATATTGTGCATTTCTGCGATGGGGATGCCCTCCCGCCCCAAAGAGCGTGCCTTATCCTCCACGAAGGAGCAGATGAAATCCAGCTCCTCCTGTGTGAATTTTACCATGGCACGATAAGCGGATTTATTAACTGCAACCACGACCTTCTGCACATTCCATGCCTCGTGGGTGTTATCCTTTTTGATGACATACATAAGCCTTCCTCCTTTTTCGGCAAGAAATAAAATTTTTGAGTATATCGAATACTATACTATATCTGGTGGTTAAAATCAATATATACGGCATATTTTAACAAGATATAGTTATTCTGCCTCATCGGAGAGCCTTGCCTGTCTGACCGCATGATGCCAGCCTGCCAGCTTTTCCTTGATTTTTTCACTTTCTGCCGCAGGGGAGAAGGCGGCGGAAACCTGCCAGTTGCGGCGGATTTCCGATAAATCTGCCCAATAGCCGACGGCAAGCCCTGCCAGATATGCCGCGCCGAGGGCAGTGGTTTCCAGTGTGGAGGGGCGTAAAACGGGTACGCCTGTGATATCGGACTGGAATTGCAGCAGGAAGGAATTTGCCGCCGCACCGCCGTCCACACGCAGCTCTGCGAGGGGAATGCCTGCATCCTGCTCCATAGCGTGGAGGACATCATAGGTTTGGTATGCCATGGACTCGACTGCCGCGCGCACGATATGACAGCGGTTTGCGCCGCGGGTCAGCCCTGTTAGGCAGCCGCGCGCGTAGGGGTCCCAATAGGGCGCGCCCAAGCCCACAAAGGCAGGCACGAGATAGACACCACAGGTATCGGGAACCTCTCTGCAAAGTCCTTCTGTTTCCCCGGCGGAGGAAATCAGCCCCAATTCATCGCGCAGCCATTGGATTGCCGCGCCTGCAACGAAAATAGAGCCCTCCAGTGCGTAGGTGATTTTGCCACCTAGACCCCATGCAATCGTGGTGACTAAGCCATTTTGCGAAAAAACGGGCTTGTCTCCTGTGTTCATCAGCAGAAAGCCGCCTGTGCCAAAGGTATTCTTGGCGGTGCCGGGGGAGAAGCACGCCTGCCCGAATAAGGCGGACTGCTGATCGCCTGCCGCCCCTGCAATCGGGATGCTTTCGCCAAAGAGAAGGGGGAGCGTGCTGCCGAAAATGCCGCTGGACGGGCGCACCTCGGGCAGGATGGAACGCGGGATTTCCAGTAGATCCAGAAGCTCGGTATCCCATTCCAGCGTATGGATATTGAACAGCATGGTACGGGAGGCGTTGGAATAATCGGTGGCATGAACCTGTCCGCCGGTTAGGTTCCAAATCAGCCAGGTATCAATGGTGCCGAAAAGCAGATTGCCGCTTTCTGCAAGTGCCTTTGCTTCGGGAACATTTTGCAGAATCCAGCGGATTTTTGTTGCGGAGAAATAGGCATCAATCAGAAGCCCTGTTTTTTTGCGGATTTTTTCGGTGTAGCCCTGCTCCTGCAAAGAATCACAATAGGGTGCGGTTCTTCTGCACTGCCAGACAATGGCATGATAAATCGGTTTTCCGTTGCGCTTGTCCCAGAGGATGGTGGTTTCGCGCTGGTTGGTGATGCCGATGGCGGCAATTTCCCTTGCGGAAATGCCAAGCTTGGCAATGGCATCGCGCGCAACCGAAAGCTGTGTTTCCCAGATTTCCAGAGCGTCATGCTCCACCCAGCCGGGGTGGGGATAGTATTGCTGAAATTCCTTCTGCGCAACGCTTTTCATCTGCCCGTTCTGGTCGAAAAGAATCGCGCGGGAGCTGGTTGTGCCTTGGTCTAAGGAAAGAATGTATTTCATGGGGAGCCCTCCTTTTTCTCAAAAAATTAGTATTGATTTTAGTATAGCAAAAAGCAAAGGAGGGAACAAGCGAACAGAAAAAAAGAACCCCCGCAGGCAGTGCGGGGGAAACGGGTTATCTCATGTAGGGGTTGGTTCTGCGTTCTGTTTCCAGCGTGGTGGCAGGGCCATGACCGGAATATACCTGATAATCCCCGGGGAGTGCGGCGAGCCTTTTCAGGGATTTTTTGATATCATCCCAATCGCCGGTGGGGAGGTCTGTTCTGCCGCAGGAGCCCTGAAACAGGGTATCGCCGCTGAAAATGATATCCTTGCCGATAAAGCAGATGGAGCCTACGGTATGTCCGGGGGTTTCCATTACGTCAAATTCCATATCGCCGACGGTTACCTTATCGCCCTCGGAAACCAGAATATCGGGGTGAACGATGATGGGGCCGCCGACAAACTGGGAACAGTTGAGCGCAGGATCGGTGAAGACGGGCATTTCCTTTGCCGCGCCGACGATTTTACAGCCGAAATGTGCGGCAACCTCGTTGACGGAGCCGATATGGTCATAATGTCCATGGGTCAGCAGAATATGTGTAACCTTGAGATGATTCTGTTCTACATACTGATATAAAGGTGCAGGGCTGCCGTCGCAGTCGATGATAGCGGTGATACCGTTGTCATCGGAAATTACATAATTATTTGTGCCGACGGAACCCGCAGCGTAGCAAGCAATTTTCATGGGAAGTCCTCCTTGGTGTGTTTTTTCAAATTATAGCAATCCTAAGGGGATTTTGCAACCAAAAGGCGAGGGGGAATTGTAAGAAAGTCTTAAGAAATGGGGCGCGGGTTTTGTGCTATAATCCAAATAAAGGGAAAGCAGTGCTTTGCGCCGGTTGGGCGCAGGTGCGCCTGAAAAGTGGCGGTTGGGCAACATTAGTCATTCGCCCGTTTGGAACTTTCTCGGCGAAACGAGGGCTTTCTCCCTTACTTTTTATGCTAAAAAGTAACAAAAACTTGGAACCCGTTTCGTAATGGGTTCCAAACCTCCGCAGACGAGGAAAGGGACACAAGGTTTCCCTTTCCAAACCCTTCCCCACAGTGCCGAAAACGGCAGGGAGAAAGGCGGCGCAGGTGCGCCTGAAAGGAACAATAAATCGGTATTTCTTGGGAGGAATATATATGGTTGGAAGAATTTATCACGTTGGATTAACAGTTTCTGATTTGGATCGCTCGATTGCTTTCTACAGAGACATCCTTGGTCTTGAGTTTCAAGGAGAAATTTTTATGAAAGGCGAAGAAACAGATAAAATGTTTCGTAGAGCAAATTGCAAAGCAAGAGTTGCATATTTGAATGGCTCCAAGGCTATTGAAGCACCGCCGGTCGAACTGATTCAGTTTGTAGACGGCGAAATCCATAAAGAACAATCCGATTTGTTTACGACATCCATCTCAGAAGTGTGCTTCTACACGGATGACATAGATTCTGTCTACAGAACCCTGATTGAAAATCATGTGGAGTGCTTGTCTGAACCGCAGTATTTCGATTTTAGAGCAGATGGATTTGGGGAAAGTCGAGCTTTTTATTTCAGAGATCCAGATGGTATCATCCTTGAGATGATGCAGCCTCTTTGATAAGAAGCCATAGGTGCGGGAAAATGGCAAATTCTAATTTTATAGAGGAATCTTTTATGGAGGTATCATGGTGACAAAAATTTTATTGATAATTATGCTGGTTCTTTATGTTGCTTTGCTGATTATGCGATATAAGAAGAAGGACAATCCGAAAATCGAAGGGGGTGTGCAGGTTGTGCAGGGGATACTGTGGTCTCTCATTGCGGTTGACAACTGGGCGGAACGTTCCATTGGAATGAGAATTGTTTACATAATCATCATTCTTATGTCGTTTATAGCCGGAATAAAGGAGCTTTATAGATGCAGGCAATAATTCTTTGTTCAATCAGAGAAACGAAACAAAGAAAGGGCGTGAAAGCACAAAAAAGAAATGGTTGGAGCAGATGGCAGTAATGGAAAAGACGGCATATTTTGCGGAAAGGAGAAAATGCAGATGAGTGTATATTATAGTATCGGAAGTATTTTATTGGGGTTGGCGGCATGGTGGATTCCATACGCGGCGCGAGGTAAGGTCAGAAATTTCGGCGGCTTGAGTAAATATGTTTTTTTAAGCTTTTGCTGCTGTGTGGCGGCGCTTTTTCTACAGTTTCTGGAGATTCGCTACCGTGTGCAGATTAGGGATTTCGCAGGGCTGATGGATACCATCGGGGCGATTGTGGTTGCGGCGGTTGTGCTGATTATGGGTACCTTTGGCATGAATGGTGTGGTATATTTATACGTTCGGGAGAAATTTGAAGCAGTAAGATAGGAAAGGCGGTGCAGGTGCGCCTGAAAAGTGGCGGTTGGACAACATTAGTCATTCGCCCGTTTAGAACTTTTACGGCAAAACAAGGCGTTCCATCCTTACTTTTTATGCTAAAAAGTAACAAAAACTTGGAACCGGTTTAGGTGTGTCCCAATAAGAAAATATGAAGAAGATGAAATAGCTGAAAGACTGCGGATATAAGGAAGTTTCCCGCAGGCATCCTTTGACTTAGGCTGTCAAGGGAAACTGACGCAGTAGCTGTAACTTTCAGCATTTCAGAATTCAGGGTTTCTTATCTGGGCGCACCTTCTGTAATGGGTTCCAAACCTCCGCAGACGAGGAAAGGGCAACGAGGTTTCCCTTTCCAAACCCTTCCCCGCAGTGCCGGAAACGGCAGGAAGAAAGGCGGCGCAGGTGCGCCTGAAAGGAACGATAAATCGGAAATTTGATGGGATGGTGATATTAATGAAAAAGATAAGGGCAGTTATGCTATCGTTGCTTGCTTGTACGGTTCTGCTTGCAGGGTGCAACACTTCCCCCGAAAGCAATGAAGAACAGCCCTTAAAGGTATATTCATTTAGCGGAGAAAATGAATATATTTCTGTGTCAAATGGTGTAATTATTTTAGATGGCAAAGATGAAATTTGCTATGGTGGCGATTTGAAAGTGATGTCAGACGATTTTTCTGATATTACCACATATTCAACTACCATTTATATCAATGGAAGTGAAAAAGAAATTTTGCTCTCTAATGGTGTTGATGATCAGACCGGTGGGACAATAGATGTTTCCGGAAATATTGGAAAAATTTCCGGGGACATTCTCGGAGATAGTGATGATAAGTTGACTGATAATTTGTGGTTTGAATTGAAAACAACTAATTTGAGCGGAGAAGAAAACACTTATCAGGTACAATTAGAGACAACTGAAATCACAAAGGAAGTCAAAAAGTAACTTCTAAATTCGGATTTGAAAGAGGTGTTCGGATGAAAGCAAAGCGTATTATTTTATGCGTGGCAGTGGTCTTTCTGGCAGGGATTTTGGCTTATTCTGCTATACAGAGAAAGCATACCTTTACCCTTTCAAACGAGGACGGCGGCGTGAAGGCAGAACAGATACAGCCGCTTTTTGGGACGGTAAGGGTAAGCGGTGATAGTGATACGGATGTGGTTTTTACCGATGTTGAAACGGGAGAGAAATACACAATCGGATACATTACGCATGGCATGACGGAAAAAATCAAGCTCGAAAGAGGAAGATGGTACAGTGTTGCGGGCAGTGGTAATCTTACGGTAAAGCCGATAAATGTTCGGGTGGAATAAAGGTCGGCTTTTTTAACCGGTGAAGCACAATATGATAAAATAATCAATAAAAGCGGTTTCCGTTCGGAAACCGCTTTTTTGTAAAGTTTAGGTACACCCTTTACAAAGGGGGAGACAAGGGCAGAGCCTTCGCAATTATTTATTCTTTAAGTATTCATCAATCGCTGCGGCTGCCTTTTTCCCTGCGCCCATTGCGAGGATAACGGTTGCTGCGCCTGTTACGGCATCGCCGCCGGCATAAACGCCCTCTCTTGTGGTCTGGTTTGTTTCCTCGTTGACAACCAGACAGCCCTTACGATTTGTTTCCAGACCCTTTGTGGTGCTGCGAATCAGGGGGTTCGGGGAGGTGCCGAGAGACATGATAACGGTATCTACATCCAGCACATAATTGGAGCCTTCGATGGGGATGGGGCTTCTTCTGCCACTGGCATCGGGTTCGCCAAGTTCCATTTTCAAGCATTCAATGCCGCAAACCTGACCATTGCCGTCATTGAGAATCTGTACGGGGTTTTCGAGCAGGTGGAATTCAATGCCTTCCTCTTTTGCGTGATGCACCTCTTCCAGACGGGCGGGCATTTCCTTTTCGGAACGGCGGTATACGATATAAACATGCTCCGCACCCATACGCTTTGCGCATCTTGCCGCATCCATGGCAACGTTACCGCCGCCGACAACAGCGACTGCCTTGCTGTTGCGGATGGGGGTATCATATTCGGGCAGATATGCCTTCATCAGATTGATTCTTGTCAGGTATTCATTTGCGGAATAAACGCCGACCAATGCTTCGCCGGGGATACCCATGAAGGAGGGCAGGCCTGCGCCTGTGCCGACAAAGACAGCATCAAAGCCCATATCGTCGATGATTTCATCAATGGAAAGCACCTTGCCGATAACCATATTTGTCATAATCTTTACGCCCAGAGCAGTCAGCTTATCAATTTCCTTCTGCACGATTGCCTTGGGCAGACGGAATTCGGGAATACCGTAAACCAATACGCCGCCTGCCTTATGGAAGGCTTCGAACATGGTTACTTCGTAGCCCTGCTTTGCCAGATCCCCTGCGCAGGCAAGTGCGGAGGGACCGGAGCCGATGACAGCAACCTTTTTGCCGTTGGAGGCAGGCTTTTCGGGCAGCTCATCGCAGTTTTTCATATACCAATCGGCAACGAAGCGTTCCAGACGACCGATGGCAACAGCCTCGCCCTTCATGCCTCTGACGCATTTGGATTCGCACTGGCTTTCCTGCGGACAAACACGACCGCAGACCGCGGGCAGAGCGTTTGTGGAGGTAATCACCTTATAAGCCGCCATAAAATCGCCCTTTGCAACCTCTGCGATGAATTCGGGGATGCGTACATTAACGGGACAGCCGCTCACGCAGGGCTTATGCTTACAGTTCAGGCATCTCTGCGCTTCTTCGATTGCCATTTCCTCGGTATAGCCGAGGGAAACCTCTTTAAAGTTTTTATTTCTTACATCAGGTGCCTGTTCGGGCATCTTGATTTTTTCCAGACTCATATTTGCCATGATACCGTTCCTCCTTATTTGATCAGTTCATTTGCCAGCTTATCCATGCGGCAGATGTGGGTTTCTGTCAGCTCCGCTTCTCTTGCCTTATAAATGGAGTTACGGTTCATCAGCTCGTCAAAATCTACCTCGTGGCCATCGAAATCGGGGCCGTCTACGCAGGCAAACTTAATCTTGCCGCCAACGGTGACACGACAGCCGCCGCACATGCCTGTGCCGTCAATCATGATGGGGTTCAGAGAAACAATGGTTTTGATACCGAAGGGCTTTGTGGTCAGGCTGACGAATTTCATCATGGGGATGGGGCCGATGGCAATTACAGCATCATAGCTGTTGCCTGCCTCAATCAAGGATTTCAGCTTATCGGTAACGAAGCCCTTTTCGCCCTGAGAGCCATCATCCGTCATGAGGTAATAATTTGTAGCAACGGCGTTCATTTCGTCCTCCAGAATGACGATATCCTTGTTTCTGAAGCCGGCAATGACATCGACCTCTACACCGAGGTTATGCAGTGCCTTTGCCTGCGGATAGGCGATGGCACAGCCAACACCGCCGCCGACAACAGCAACCTTTTTCATGCCGTCATATTCTGTGGCAACGCCCAGAGGGCCGACAAAATCCTGAATGGTATCGCCAATCTCTTTTGCGGCAAGCAGCTTTGTGGAAAGCCCTACCTTCTGGAAGATAATGGTAACGGTGCCTTTTTCTCTGTCATAATCTGCGATGGTAAGCGGAACTCTTTCGCTGAATTCATCCACGCGGAAGATGATGAACTGACCTGCCTGTGCCTTTTTGGCAACAAAGGGTGCTTCAATCTCCAGCAGAGTGACCATGCTGTTGAGCTCTCTTTTATTCACGATACGAAACATGGGTGGTTCCTTCCTTTCTCTACGTTTGGGATGCCGAAAGGCTTTTCTTTCGGCAGTATTTTTGATAATATATAGATTGCATCTATCATAACACAAAAGGTTTGCGGAAAAAAGATAGAAAACTGCCATTTTTCCTTAAAAATAAATACAAAAGTTTATGGGAAACAAACAAACGCGGGACGAATTTTGTCCCTGCAAGAAAAAAGGAGATTTGTTATGGAAAATAAAATGAATACATTAGAGGATTTGGTGCGGATTATCCGTATTCTGCGCGGCGAAAACGGCTGTCCGTGGGACAGGGTGCAGACGCATGCATCCATCCGCATGGATATGCTGGAGGAGGCTTACGAGGCGGCGGATGCGATTGACAAAAAGGATATGAAAAATCTCTGTGAGGAGCTGGGGGATGTGCTGATGCAGGTGGTCTTTCATGCGGAAATCGAGACGGAGCAGGGCGGCTTTACGATGGGGGATGTGATACAGGGCATCTGCGAGAAAATGATTTATCGCCATCCGCATGTATTCGGGAGCGGCAAGGCGGATACGGCGGAGGAGGTGCTCATCAACTGGGAGGAGCTGAAGAAGAAGGAGAAAAGGCAGGAAACTCAGACAGAGGTCATGCAGAGCGTGCCGGAGGCACTGCCTGCGCTCATCCGTGCAAGGAAGGTGCAGAAGAAGGCGGCGGATGTCGGATTTGACTTTCCGGTGACGGCAGATGCCATGCGGAAGGTGTACGAGGAGGTACAGGAATTAGAACAGGCAGTGCGAGAAAATGGGGAGATTGAGGAGGAATTCGGGGATATTTTGTTTGCCTTGGTGAATATCTCCCGTTTTTTGAAAATAAATCCTGAGTTTGCCTTGACAAAAGCCATCAAAAAGTTTATAAATAGATTTGAATATATTGAGAAATCCGCCCTTTTAGAGGGCAAAGCTCTTTCGGAGATGTCTTTGGAGGAGATGGATTTACTCTGGGATGAGGCAAAAATCAAGCTGAATCCAATGCAATGATAAATAACTATTAGGAGGCAAACACAAATGAACAAATCTGATCTGGTTGCGGCAATCGCAGAAAAAGCAGAAATGAGCAAAAAAGACGCAGAAAAAGCACTGAAGGCTTTTGAAGATGTAGTAACAGAAGAACTGACAAACAACGGCAAGGTACAGCTGGTTGGCTTCGGCACATTCGATGTTGCGGAAAGAGCAGCGCGCGAAGGCAGAAACCCTCAGACAGGCGAAGCAATGCCTATTCCTGCATCCAAAGCACCTAGATTCAAAGCAGGCAAGGCTCTGAAGGATGCAATCAATAAATAATTTGTTTTTGAATGATGGCCCTTTCTGTGAAGAAAGGGCTTTTCTTTTTATTATGGAAAGGAGCAGAGGAAATGCGTGTAGATAAATTTCTGAAGGTGTCCCGTATCATCAAAAGACGCACGATTGCCAATGAGGCGTGCGACGCAGGCAGGGTGATGATTAACGGGAAGGTGGTTAAGGCAGGCGCAGAGGTGAAGATTGGCGATGTTATCGAGATTCAGTTCGGGAATAATACCACGAAAATTGAAGTCTTGGACTTAAAGGAATCCACCAAAAAAGAAGATGCCGTTAACATGTACAAGTCCCTTTAATGAGGATGATTTTTCAGCGAAATTTTTAAATTTTACGCCCGACCTCGCAGAACCATGAATATGGTTCTGCAAATCAGGGTCAAGGGAAATGATTTCCCTTGCGGGGTTTGGGGCAGCGCCCCAAAAAAAGGTCTGTTTTCTTTTTTGTCCGCATATCCTTGGAACAGAGGGGGCGTTTTTTTATGGCAGAGGAGAAGAAAAAGGGACGGCATACATTAAATATGGAGGAACGGGAACGGGTGCGCATCGGCGGCGTAATGGAGGTGCTTTCCTTCGATGAGGACGGCATTATGATGGAGACCACCTGCGGACTGCTGCTTTTAAAGGGCGCAGGGATGCACATCGGCAAGCTGGATCTGGAGGCAGGGGACGTTGTTGTAGACGGAAGCATTGACAGCATGACCTATTCCGATGGAACGCTTGCGGAAAAACATTCTATTCTGGGCAGACTGTTTCGCTAGAGGGGGCAGGCGGTATGATTCTTTCCTTACACGCACAGGCACAGCTTTTCCTGCTGACGGTGCTTCTGGGCGGTGGCATGGGTCTTTTTTATGACGGCCTGCGGGTGTTTCGCCATGCCCTTCGCCATAATGCCTTCTGGGTGCAGGCGGAGGATGGGCTTTTCTGGCTTCTGGCGGTGTTTCTGGTGTTCTGCGTGATGCTGCACGCCAATGCAGGAGAAATCCGGTTTTTTACGATTCTGGGGCTGTTCGGCGGCATGGGGCTGTATTTCCTGACGCTCAGCCGCATGGTGCTTGCTGTCAGCGATAAAATCATTTCTGCTGTGAAATATATGCTCGGCCTTTTTGGGCGTATTGTGACAATGCCGTTTCGTCTGCTCTGGCTTGTTTTTCGCCGCCCTGCGAGAAAAATTGGCGGATTTTGCGAAAAACAGCGGAAAAAACTATTGCAAAGCGTTAAACTTTGTGTGAAAATAATAATACATCGTTTGCATATCAATCGGCGGATGCTGCGCAAAAAATAGGAACACGACAGGGGTCTTTTTTATGGGGCAGAAAAAAAAGAATAAAAAATCCAAAAAAATATCCGGACTTTTTCTCAGGGTGTTCGTACTGGTGTTTGTTGTGGCGGTTGCAGTCGGCATTGGCAGGCAGGCGGCGCGGTATCAGGAGGTAAAGGATGAAACGGCCTCTGTTGCGGCGCAGGTGAAGGAAGAAAAGGAAAAGCAGCAGGAATTTGAAGCGCGCAGAGAATATTACACCAGCGATGCCTACATCGAGCAGATTGCAAGAGAGCAGCTGGGTATGGTGAAATCAAACGAGATTCTCTACATCAACCGCGGAGAATAGACTGAAATTTTTGTAAAAAAGTTGGAGAAAAGCACTTGACAAAAAGGGAATGAAACGATATACTGTCTAAGTCAGCTTGTGGCGGAGTAGCTCAGTTGGCTAGAGCATGCGGTTCATACCCGCAGTGTCAGGGGTTCAAATCCCTTCTCCGCTACTTTTTATTAAGGCCCGTTGGTCAAGCGGTCAAGACGCGGCCCTCTCACGGCTGAAACAGGGGTTCGATTCCCCTACGGGTCATCCGTGGACTATATAGGTTTATATGGTAAAGACAAACTGAATATGGTTAAAAATATGGAAGTTTAGCTCAGCTGGGAGAGCATCTGCCTTACAAGCAGAGGGTCACAGGTTCGAGCCCTGTAACTTCCATTTTTTTATATTAAAAATTTATATTAAAAAGGAATGTGGGATCGAGGGTCACAGGTTCGAGCCCCCGAGAGTGCAAGCACTCCTGTGACATTCCATTTTTTTATATCCAAAAACAGAATATAAAAGGCTCCCATTCCATGCGGCTTGCAAAGAGTGGGAGCTTTTCTTATGCCCAAAGGGTGATGACCTGTGCAACGATGGTTTCCCCTTCATAGAGGAAGGATTCGATTTCCTTGCCGTTTTCGGTATCCTGCAAATAGGTCTTTATGGTGACGGTGTCTCCGCGCAGACACTCCTTGCGGTAGACAATGCGGATATCCTTGAGTGTCATATCCTCATAGATGGCATCGGGGATATCATCCATCACCCATTCCAGATATTTCACGTTATTGGCGTGCCCATTGGTATCGGTATCCCTTCTGGTTACGACAAAATCTCTGGTGCAAATCAGCCTGCCTGCCGGTGTTTTAGGCATGAAGAATTTTTCGCCCTCAATGGCAGATACCTGCCCCGAATGATATTTTTCAACCATATCCGCAGGCACATTGGCAGGCTTCCGTTTTTCGGAATCCATGAAAATCCAGCGGGAAATGCCATCCAACAGCTTATTGCCGTTTTCATCAAAGAGGAAAAAGCTGCGGTTTGCCTGAAAGCGGGCAAATTTATCGCTCCAGGTCTGCAATGTGATGGTTTCATTGTATTTTGGCATGCGGTAGAGCTTTAAATGCCAGTTGACAACAGACCAAAAGCAGTGATGCGTAAGATTATACTGCACACTGAAGCCGAGGCTGTCGGAATGGCTGATTGCCATTTCCTGCAGGGCGGAGAGCAGTGCCGCAGGTGTCATAGAGCGGCTGCCGTCAATCTGAAAATAATGTACGGTCTGGGTTGTTTCATATCCGATTCGATCCATCATGTTTTCCTCCTTACAGCATGGGCGAAATCAATCTTGCAATCGCCTCACGCACCTTAAACCACCACTTTCTGCGGCGGTACCATTCTTTTGTAATTTCCACAGAGCTATGCAAATCCTTTAAGAAATCATCCTCTAATATTTTGGTTATGCCTGCATCATACATGAAGGCATTGACCTCGAAATTCAAATCAAAGCTGCGGATATCCATATTGGCGGAGCCGACAGAGGAAACAGTACCATCTATCGTCAGCACCTTGGCATGGATAAAGCCCTTTTCATACTGATACACCCGCACCCCTGCCTCGAGCAGCTCGCCCAGATAGGACATGCTTGCCCAATAGACGAAGAAATGATCCGGATTGCCGGGGATGATGATGCGCACATCCAAGCCGGAGAGGGCAGCCACACGCAGTGCCTCAAAAATGCCGTCATCCGGCACGAAATAGGGTGTAGTCAGAAAAACATTGCTTTCGGCTTCATTTATCATTTTGAAATAGCCGTTGCGGATGTTTTTCCATTGGGTATCGGGACCGCTGGAAACAATTTGCGTCCGCACGCCCTTTATTTGCTGCTCCTTCTTGGGGAAATATTTTTCACCCAGATGAATCAGTCCGAATTTTGCGGTGAAGTTCCAGTCCATGATGAAGCGCATCTGCATCTGATCGACGGCATCGCCTTGAAAGCGCAGATGGGTATCTCGCCAAGGGCCGTAGCGGTTGACGATACCGAGGTATTCATCCCCGACATTAAAGCCGCCGATGTAGCCGATTTTGCCGTCAATGATGGCAAGCTTGCGGTGGTTGCGGTAATTCAGGCGCACCACGAAGCGCGGCAGGAAGGCGGCGGTATAGCCCCCTGCGGCGTGAAACTGATCAAAGAAATTCTTCGGCAGACGGGAGTTGCCGATGCCGTCATAAAGAATCCGCACCTCGATCCCCTCTGCCGCCTTTTTCGTCAGCTCATCCAAAAGACGCGAGCCGAGCCTGTCCCCACGCCAGATGTAATATTCCAGATGGATATATTCCTTGGCATTGCGGATATCCTGCACGAGGGCTTCAAATTTATCCTTGCCATTATTGAAATATTCGATTTTATTGTTAAAGGTAATCCAGTTGCCGCTGTTCAGATGCAGATGTGCCAGATCGGTGACATATTCTGCATGGGATAGCTTGCCCTTATTTTCGATAAATGCCTTCTGCTCGGTGATTTCCTCCGCAGAATGGACATCCTGAAAGAGGTATTTATAATAGACCTCCTGATCATATTTTTCCTTTTCGCGAAACATTTTTTCGCGCTTACTGTTGCGCCCGAAGACCATATAGGCAAAAAAGCCGAAAATCGGGATGAACAGCAGCACCAAAAGCCATGCCCATGTGCTGGCAGGGTTTCTGCGCTCGAAGAACACGACGAACCCGGAAAGGATGACGTTGGCAACCAACAGGATGACGATAAAAAGAAGAATCCAGCTCCATACTGTACTCATAGTCAGACCTCCTTTTTCAGATTTTTATCAGATGAAGGCTGCGGTCGAAAATATCTTTCGCCGCAGAGAGGGTTTCACACCCAATCAATAGTATACTATATTCGTTTGCTTTGTTGCAAGATTGGAGATGATGAAAAAAATCGAAAAAAATCATGATTTTATCTTCCCTAAAGTGAAAAATGATGGTAGAATAGTAGGACGTAAGACATACGGCAAGGTGCTTATCATTTTGCGTATCTGCAATAAAGGAGGAACTATTTTGGATTTTTCTGATGTTTTGATTATTATTATTGTAATTTTGGCACTGCTTTGTGTGGGGATGTATTATCTGAACAAAAAGGGTATGAAGAAGATGATTCAGGCGCAGGATTTCATCGACCAGAACCGTACCACAGTGCAGATTTTTGTAATTGATAAAAGACAGGAGAAGCCCTCTCCTTCCAATATGCCCAAGGCTGTTTATGAACAGATGCCCAAATCGGCAAAAATTCGCAAGACCAATCTGGTGCGCGCGAAGGTTGGCCCTCAGATTGTGACGCTGATGTGCGATAAGCCTGTATATCAGGTGCTTCCCGTGAAGAAGAACGTCAAGGTTGATCTGGCAGGGATGTATATTGTCGGCATCACAGGGATGAATCTGGAGGACAAGAAGAAAAAGACACTCTCTGAAAAGGTGGTTACCAGCGCAAACAAAACCATGAAAAAGCAGAGTGAAAAAGCGAAAAAGTAAGAAAAAACCCCTTCCGTAGCGGAGGGGTTTTGTTTTTGGCTGTTTCATTGGGAACTGTTCAGAACCCCACCACATATATTCGCAAAACCGCATGATACCATGCTTTCTCGCTGCTGCGCAGCTAATTTTGCTCATATATGGGGCGGTAACTCTATTCGAGTTCCCTTAAAATAAGAAAAAGCATTGCTTACATGCTAGCATGACGCATTATTTTTTCTTATTTCAAGGGGTTCTGAATCGGTTACATTTATGCAATAAAAAAAGGCAGCAAGGATAACCCTACTGCCATATTTTTTTAATATAGCCTTTGTTGTCGCTTTGGAAGAAGTTGAAGAATGGGTGTGTGTCTGCCGAAAAGCAGCTCCGCGTTCCTCCGCCGAGGCGATAGACCTTGGTTCTCCCGACCGTTGCCGCAAAGAAACGACAGCATTTGCTGCCGCCCCTCCGCAGGTTTTGCCGAAGGTTCCGCCGCCTGCCGCACAAAGGCTGTATTAACACAAAAATACAGGCTATATTATAGACAAAATTCGAGAGATTGTCAATTAAAAAGAATTGGGTATTGATAAATTTATGGATTTCCCTGTATAATAGAAAAGATAGGTCTCTGCATTTTTATAGGAAGTTTGGGCAGAGCACCGCAGAGAATCTGAAAGGAGCATAGAGAAGTATGAGATATGAAGGTACTGTATATAGACCACCCAGTGAGGCAGGCAGTCTGATTATTCAGCTGACGATTGGCTGTGCAAGAAACACCTGCACATTCTGTAATATGTATAAAGATAAGAAATTCCGCATCCGTCCGCTGGAGGAGGTTGTGGAGGATCTGGAAATGGCGAGAAGCTATTACAGCCGCATTAAGGTGCGCCGCATTTTCCTTGCGGATGGGGATGCCCTGATTGTAAAGACAGAGGATTTATTATATATCATTGCAAAATGCAAGGAGATTTTTCCTGAGGTGGAGCGCATTTCCGTATACGGTGCGCCGAAGGATATTCTGCACAAGACCCCTGAGGAGCTTGCTACATTGAAGGCGGCAGGGCTGGATATGGTTTACATGGGGCTGGAAAGCGGCGCGGATGAGGTGCTGCAGGCGGTGAAGAAGGGCGTAACTGCTGACGAAATGATTGAGGCAGGCAAAAAGGTAAGAGCCGCAGGAATGATTCTTTCCATGACGGTGATTTCCGGTCTGGGAGGCAAGAAGCTGTGGAGAGAGCATGCACTGGGCAGTGCGAGAGTGATTTCTGCAATCAAGCCGGAATATGTCGGCTTTCTGACGCTGATGATTGAGCCGGGAACAGAAATGTATGATCAGTACAACAGAGGGGAAATTGAGCTGCTGACACCCCACGAGGTACTGGATGAAACAGAGCTGTTTATCCGCAGTGTGGATGCGGAAGGGACGATGTTCCGTTCCAATCATGCGTCAAACTATATCCCTCTGGGCGGCACGCTGAATGGGGAAAGAGATAAGATTTTAGGGCAGATTGAAATAAGCAGAAGGAAAAGTAAATTCCGTCCCGATGTATTCAGAGGGATTTAAGGCTTTAAGGAGTATGGTAGTATGGCGTGGCTGGGCTTTGTCACATTGCTAACGATATATTGGTGTTTTTTTGTGGCGGCAACAACGGGCAGAATCGGCTGGTGTCTTTTGACGGGATGGCTGCTGCCGATTCTCGCGCTGACAATCAGCTTTCGGAAGGGGATGCAGGTCAACGGGCTGATGGTGCTGATCTGCTTTGTGCTGTTTCTGGTCTGCCGCAGTGGGCTGGCGGAGCTGCGCGGCTGGAATGTGAAGCAGAGAAAGAAGCGCCCGGTGCTGTTCTGGCTGTTATATACAGTGATTTTTCTGCTGATGTTTTACAGCGTGGCGCAGGCGCAGATGCAGGGATATATTCTGAATATCCAGGGCTGGGACAGTGAAACGATGCAGGTGCTGCGGATGGTGCTTGTGACGATTCCGCTGCTGGTGCTGAATTATTTTTATACGGAAATGGTGTATACGGCGATTGACCGCCTGCGGCTGAAAAAATGGGAGCTGGTGCTGCTGAACTGCCGCTGCTTTCTGGCACACGAAAGCGGTGCGGAAAAGGTTGCCAAGCAGGGCTATTTTCTGGAGGGAATCAGCAATGGCGTAACCTACCATTTTGAGCTGACGAAGCGCACATATTTTATGCTGCGGCGCGAAAAAAACCTGCGGCTGCAAATCGGAACGGGAATACTGGGCGGATTATATTTGACGGACCTGGAAAACCCCGATTTTTTCAAGCGTGTACGAAGGATGGACAGAAAATATGCCAAACGAGGGATATTCCTGAATATTCTGGTGATGGCTTTTGGTGTTTGGCTGTTCTGGATATTGAAATAAGCCGAAATCGGGCTTTGAAGTCGAAGCAGGTAAGAAAGAAAGCTTTGGATGAAAGAGACATCCAAGGCTTTTTTTGTGCAATCATTTTGTGGGAGAGAAAGACATATCCTTGAAAGAAGGGATGTGACGAAATGAAAAAACAGTGCGGCTTTCTGCTGTTATATGTGGTTGTGGCGGTGCTTTTGCTGCCGCTATTGCTGACGATACTCTGTGGTGGCTTAGGGCAAGAGCTGCCGCAGGAGGCGCAGGTGCTTTATGGTCTGGCAGACCTTGCGCCCTTGGATACGGAGCTGGAGGAATATGTGGCAGGGGTAGTGGCGGCGGAAATGCCTGCCGCCTTTCCGGAGGAGGCACTCAAGGCGCAGGCGGTTGCGGCAAGAACCTATCAGGTGCGGCAGATGCAGGCGGCAGGAAGCAGGGCTGTGCTTTATGACGTGGGACAGGCGTACCTTTCCGAAGCGGAGCAGAAGGAAAAATGGGGCGAAGGCTATGCCCTATATGCCGGGAAAATCCATAGTGCCGTCCGCGCAACGGCAGGGGAGATTATGACCTATGACGGGGAACCGATTCTTGCCGCCTTTCATGCACAGAGCGGCGGAAGGACGGAGGATGCGGCGCATGTGTGGAATACGGCGGTGCCGTATCTGAAAAGCGTGGACAGCAAGGGGGACAGGCAGGCACCGAACAATGAGACAACGGTAACGATTGCGGCGAAGGCATTGGCGGAACGGCTTGGGATTGCGGGCGATGCGGCAGTTTCTGTGAGGAAACGGACGGAGGCAGGCTATGTGGCGGAGGTGCAGGCAGGGAGCAAGACCTTTTCCGGCAGGGAGATACGAGAGAGGCTAGGGCTTAGAAGTGCGGATTTCACGATTGCGAAAAACGGGGACAGCTATATTTTTACGGTGCATGGCTATGGGCATGGGGCAGGCATGAGCCAATATGGGGCATCCTTTCTGGCAGAGCAGGGGAAAAATTATCATGAAATTCTGCGGCATTATTATACAGGTATCTCCTTTTCGATTCTCGAATAAAAAAATCCTCCTATGGCAACAATAGCATCGGAGGTGTTAATATGAATCAAAAAGAAAGAAGAGCCGCACGAGGCTTGCAGATTGTGGCGGTTTGCTGCTGCTTTTGCCTGCTGGCAGTGGGCGCAGGGGTGACATATCGCGCCATGGACAGAGGAAAGGCAGGGGGCAGCGAGACCCTGCAGAAGGAACAGCCTGTGACAGCGGTACAGAGCAAAACAATCGAGATTGCGCAGGCGGAGCAGCAGAGGGAAGTCGAGAAAACAAAGGAAATAAAGGAAACGAAGGAAGCAAAGGAAACGAAAGCACAGCCTGCAAGGAAAAACGGACAGCCTGTGTTTGCGGCGCCGCTGGAGGGGGAAATGAAGGTGGTTTTGGGGTACAGCACAGACCATGCCATTTATGACCCGACACTGGAGCAGTATCGCACGAACGCATCTGTTAGCCTTTCTGCGAAGCAGGGGACAGAGGTGAAGGCTGCGGCAGACGGCGTGGTGAAGGAGGTAAAGAAGGACGCGCAGGCAGGGAATCTGGTGAGGATTGCACATGGCGAGGATTGGCTGACTACATACGGTCAGCTTGCAGATGCCGTAGCAGTCAAGGAAGGAGAAAGCGTGAAACAGGGGCAGCGGATCGGAACGGTTGCCGCGCCGACGAAATACGGTGTGGCACTGGGAGAGCATCTGATTTTTGCCATGGAGCAGAACGGAGAACCGCAGAACCCGATGGAGAAAATGAAAACCGCAGAATGAAAACAGAACAAGCTGAATTTGGGGTTCGGCTTGTTTTTTTGTGAAAAATGAGCAAAAATATAGGAATTTGAAAGTTTTTTTTGAAAAATCGCTTTACGAATTTTCAGAAAGAGGATAAAATGATGGGACAAGGGAATCTGACAAAGGGGGATTGCGAAATGAAACGTTTGTCTATTGTAAAAGGTGATATTGTAAAGGCGAAAACAGATGCGATTGTCAATGCCGCCAATACATCCCTGCTTGGGGGCGGCGGTGTAGATGGTGCCATTCATCGGGCGGCGGGGCCGGAGCTTCTGGCAGAATGTGAAACGCTGCATGGCTGCCGTACAGGTGAAGCAAAAATCACGAAGGGCTACAAATTGAAGGCAAAATATGTCATTCATACGCCCGGTCCCATTTGGCGCGGCGGGAAATGGGGCGAGGAGGATCTTCTGGCAAATTGCTATCGGAATTGTCTGGCATTGGCGAAGGAGTATGGTGTCAAGAGCATCGCATTCCCTTCCATCAGCACGGGAGTATATCGATTCCCGATTGACTTAGCGGCGAAGATTGCCGTAGGCGAAATCCTGCATTTTCTGGAAACGGATGATACGATGGAGCAGATTATTCTGGTCTGCTTTGACGAAGGAACGAAGGCGGCGTATCAGAAGGCGTTTGCGGAGCTGACGGCATAAAAAATTTCATATTGAAAGAAACGGAACCGAACCATTTTGTGCTGTCCGCATAAGGTGGTTCGGTTCCGTTTTAGAGAAAGCCTTTTTTATTTTTTGCAAAAGCATCGCTTTTGCGTATCTGCATCAAGGGGCATGAGGACAGCCCCGAAAAAGTTATCTGATGTAGTTGGTCTTGATTTTTTCTTCCTGCTCGGGCAAAGCGACACCTGCATTTTTGCCTGCCTCGATACACTTCAGCAGCCAAGCCATATTCCGCCCGATGGCGCGCATGTTCTGCATTCCTTCCAAATCCTGCTTGACCTCATCCGGCGTATTGCCATGCACCTGATTCCAGTATGTACCGGAAACGACGGGCATATTACTGATGGTAAAGTATTTATTCAGCTGATCAAAGGTTGCGGATGCGCCGCCCCTACGGCAGGAAACCACAGCTGCGCCCAATTTATTGGCAAAGGCACCGTTGGACATCACAAATAATCTATCATACGCGCAGGAGGCCTGCCCTGCGGCGGAGGCGTAATGCACAGGTGCGCCAAGCACGATGCCGTCTGCTTCGAGTGCCTTCGGCAGCAGCTTATTCACCACATCCTCCTGCACACATTTGCCAAGCTTTTTGCATGCGCCACAGCCCAGACAGCCGCCGATAGGCTTATTGCCAAGGTAGAACATTTCTGTTTCCACGCCCTCGGCGCGCAGTGTTTTTTCGATTTCCTTCAATGCCGTATAGGTACAGCCGTGCCCATTGGGGCTGCCGTTCACCAGAAGTACCTTCATATCTTCTCCTCCTGTTCTCTTTACTCTCTTTTAAAAATTTTCCTTCTTTAAAAATTTTTCTCTCTTTACAAAAAGGATGATGCAAGCCCTTGCACCATCCCTGTTTGTGTCTCTTATTTTGCTTCCAGATAAGCATTCAGCTCTGTAACCAGTTTATCGCAGTCCATGCCGTGTACCATGGATGCTTCCTCCAGTGTTTCGCCTGCGGCGGAAGGGCAGCCAACACAATGCATACCATTCTGCATCAGAATCATGCCTGCGCCTCTGTCTGCCATCAGCAGCTCGCCAATTGTCATATCTTTTGTTACTTTCATCAGAAAGACCTCCTTCTTTTTATAGACTCTATTCCATTTCTATCTTACCACAAAAGCGGCTTTTTCACTACCGAAATTCCGAAATTCTCCACTTCTTCACAAAGCGGCTTTCAGCCTTCCGGAAAATCCTACAAAAATACTTAGAATTGATCGATATCCAGAATCACTTTTCTACATTCTACACAGAGGTGCCCTTCCATTTTGGCACCGCCCATATAGCTCTTTGCCAGAAGGTATTCCTCTTTCCTGCCTTCGGCATCCACGCCCTTCCACTGGACATATCTGCCGCCGGAATGGAGCGTGCCTTCCTTCATTTCATTTCCGCAAAAAGGACATTTCATTTCAGATTCCTCCTTTTACTGCTCCGCAGGGTGAACCACTGCATCGTCTGTATTCTCACCGATGATACGGAATTTGCTTTCCTTTGGCAGAATCTTGCCGGTCATAACCTCTGCCGCAGTTGCCTTGCCATCCTCATCCAGAGAAATCAGAAGATATTCCTTCTCCCCATCCACAGATGTGCCGAAGATACCCTGAGGAATTCCCAAATAATAGGTCAGGAAGGTATCTGCTTCCTCCTCCGGCTCGCCCAGAAGCTCCTTCACCTCGGCTTCTGTCATGCCGGGGAAAACAGTACGATCCAGCAGATTCTGTACGATTTTCTGACGGTCATTCCCTACGGCGGAAACCCATTTTTCTGTTGTAAAATGAGTATGATTATCGCGATATCTGCCGCCAAAGAATACTGCCAATGCTACAATAACCAGAACAATCACAATGATCTTATCTCTTGTTTTTAATTCCATCGTACCGTCCCTCCTATCAGGAAATCCACTTAAAGCCTTTATAGTAACGCAAAACAACCTTACCCAGAATTTCATCCTTTTCTACATATTGATTTCTCCAGAAACGGGAATCCTGCGAATGATTGCGGTTATCCCCCATCATGAAATAGCAGCCATCGGGTACAACATAGGGGCCGTAGCTGCCCTGTGTCACCTCTGCGATGTAATCCTCCTGCAGGGCCTTGCCATTGACATAAACCGTGCCGTTCGACATCTCAACGGTATCACCGGGGGTGCCGATGATTCGCTTGACATAAAGCGTTTTGCCCGTTTCATCATCCGGATAACGGAACACCACGATATCCCCCGCCTCCGGCTCATCAAACCAATAGGAGGTTCTGAGTGCAAGGATGCGGTCGCCTGCCATGATGGTATTTTCCATGGAGCCCGTCGGCACCTCCGCATTTACAATGAGGAAGGAATTGACCAGCCCTGCCAGCACCGCCGCCAGAAGAATTGTTTTTACCCAACTGATGACCTCTTTTTTCACAGTAGTGCTCAAATTGCCCATCTCCTTTGGGTTATTTCAGGAAGCCGTTGATAATCTGCGCTTCCGCTTCTTTTTCTGTCAGCCCAAGGGTCATCAGCTTGACCAGCTGATCGCCTGCAATCTTGCCGATTGCCGCCTCATGCACCAGAGATGCATCCACATGGTTCGCAATGATTTCGGGCTCAGCCGCAACTACGCCGTTATCCATGATGATGGCATCACATTCGGAGTGACCGTAGCAGTCTGTGTTGCCGATGATTTTGGAACGGAAGAGCTGTCTGGAGAAATCCCTTGCAACAGAACGGGAAATCAGCTTTGCACTGGAGCCTGCGCCATCCAGACTGACATCAAAGGAGGTTTCCGCCGTCTGATGTCCGTGTGTCATGATTTTTTCCTTGATGACGATGGTTGCGCCGGGGCCAAGCTTTGCGCTGGAAACGCGCTTTGTGGAATCGACACCCTTCAGCTGAACGGTATCCATTTCGATATAGGCGTTTTCCTCTGCTTCTACATGTGTCTGGGGGTTAATGATGCGTTTGCCGCTGCCGTCCCCCTCACCGATGTGCTTTTCGATATAAACAACCTTGGAATTTTTGCCAAGGAAGAAACGGTGAATCCCTTCATGGACAGAATCATCACAGCCGCAGTTATGGATGCCGCAGCCGGCGATAATTTCAATTTCCGCACCCTCACCGATGTGGAAATCATTATAAACCACCTCGGACACACCATCCTGTGTAATCAGCGCAGGGATGTGTACGTTTTCGTTTTTGGTAAAGGGCTTTACATAAATATCCAGACCGGAGCCGCCCTCCTTGGGGACAATATCAATATTTTCTGTGGAATGTCTGCCCTCGCTCTTGCTGTTGTTGCGGATGTTAAATGCAGCATTTGCAGGGATTTCCGCAATGCCGGAAACCTCCTTCAGAAGGTTTTTTACGATATCATTGAGCATCATTCG
The DNA here is from genome assembly GCF_003865035.1 of Anaerotignum faecicola. NCBI lineage: Bacteria > Bacillati > Bacillota > Clostridia > Lachnospirales > Anaerotignaceae > Anaerotignum > Anaerotignum faecicola. The sequence goes on along the minus strand of NZ_BHVZ01000001.1, from coordinate 700,168 downwards.
TCACCTCCCTTGAAATATCTGCAGCCTGTTTCCATGCCGAACAGACCGGGCAGAACATCTTCCTTTGTACCAATCTGCTTTACCTCGCCGGCGCTCAGCAGAACCACCTGATCGGCGATATTCAGAATTCTTTCCTGATGGGAAATGATGATGATAGAGCCCTGAATTTCTTCGTGCATTTTTTCAAATACATCAATCAGATTTTTAAAGCTCCAAAGGTCAATGCCTGCTTCGGGCTCATCGAACAGGGTCAGCTTTGTTTTTCTTGCCATAACGGTTGCGATTTCGATACGCTTCAGCTCACCGCCGGAAAGGCTTGCGTTTACCTCACGGTCGATGTAATCCTTGGCGCACATGCCAACCTCGGACAGATACTGACAGGCATCTGCTGTGCTTAAATCCTGTCCGCTCGCCAGACAAATCAGATCCTTTACGGTAACACCCTTGAAACGAACGGGCTGCTGAAAGGCAAAGCTGATGCCCTTTCTTGCACGCTCTGTAATGCCGAGGGCTGTGATATCCTCGCCGTCAAGGAGAATCTGACCGCTGTCGGGGGTCAGAATCCCGCTGATGATTCTTGCCAGAGTGGATTTACCACTGCCGTTGGGGCCTGTAATTACGATGAATTTCGCATCATCAATCCTGAGATTGATGTCCTTGAGAATCTGCTTTCCGTCTGCGGAAAAACAGATATTCTTCAATTCCAACATACTTATGATTCCTCCTGTTTATCAAATATTTCTCTCTGGAAATATTTTCTCTATTGCAGACTGTGCGTCTGTCATTGTTCTCTCCCTTCAAAGCTGCGCTACAGCCTTGAAAAATGCAGGCTTCTACAAAACCTGCCAATCTTATAGATTATAACAACGAAAGGGTGGGGATGTCAACGCTTTTGCCTTTTCCTGCCTAATTTCCGCCCACCCCTTCGAGGTGAAATAAATTCCCTCTCTTGAAAGGATTTCATCATTATGGTACATTTATTACAATAAAATTTATTTTCTGAAAAGGAGAGACTGCTATGCTTGGGTTTCATGCGGACGGGATTCGTCTGTTCGGCGCATCCGATACACTGGTGGCGGCATTAAAAAAACATAAGCTGCCGCTTGTGAAAACCTCTACCACAAATACACTGGTTTTTGCCGTAAATACGGCAGAGCCTTTAACGAAAAAGCTTTATCTGCCCTCTTTTCTGGCACCACAGGCACCTTGGTTCAGCTGCTTTGTAGGAGATGCAGAACGTCCGGCGGAGTATTCTCTGCATTTTGCGGCAGAGGAGGATTTGGTGGATTTCATTTTGTCCATGTATTATTGCGCACAGGGCTTTCTGCATTTAGACTTTGACTTGGCAGAGCTGGTTACAAAGCTGAACCCTTCCCCCGAATATGTAATCCATTCCTTTGAGGAAAAGGATTTCCACAAAATCGGCGAAGAAGGAGCTTTTGCGGCGTGCTTCTGCTTTTTGGAGGGCGGCTTCATGGAAAGCGACCGCCTTTTCGGCAAGCTGACAAAGGAATACGGCGTGGGAGCGGATAAGATTATGCTGGCAGGCTCGTTTGATTCCAAATATCAATTCCTGCGCACCTTTATTCCGCAGAAATAACAATATATTTCGACAAACTTCTTTACAAACAGAGGAAAACATACTAAAATAAAACGGCAGGATTTTCTCCTGTGCAAATACACAGAGTAGGGCTTTGCGCGTTAAGTGTCCGGTGGACGGGGAGTTGTCATCGGAACGAAAAGCAGGATTTCTGCTTGCGGTGCAGGACTCGCATCCCGCTGTTTCATAATGAAGAAGAACAATCCTCTTTGTTATCCATACAGCCAAACCTGTTTCGGCAGGTGTATTTGCGTTGGTATTGTGATAATAGAGGGGTTTTTGTTTGCAAAAAAGAGCAAGAAAGCCCTCCTATTTCCCATTGAAAAAAGGAGGTATTTTTTTATGACCGAAAAACAGAAGAGCATGACACATCGCTTGGTGCTGATGGCAATGTTCGTAGCGGTGCAGATTATTCTGTCCCGTTTCCTTTCCATCAATCTCTGGAATCTGAAGATTGGCTTTTCCTTTATCCCCATCGTTCTTGCGGGCATCCTGCTGGGGCCTCTGAGCGCAGGCTTGGTGGGGCTGGTGGCGGATGTCCTTGGGGCAACCCTGTTTCCCATCGGCGCATTCTTCCCCGGCTTTTCGCTGACATCCTTCATCACCGCTTTTGGGTACGGGTTTTTCCTGCATAAAAACCAGAGCATGAAGAATATTGTTGCGGCGGTGCTGTTCTCCAAAATCGTAGGGACAATTTTCCTGGATACGCTTTGGATTTCCATTCTTTATGGTGCGCCCTTTGTTGCTGTGCTGATTCCCCGTCTTGCACAGGCAGCAGGCATGGGTGTTGTGGAGGTGCTTTGCATCTGCTTCATGACAAAATATGTGCCCCAGATGAAAAGGGTATTCTGAGAAGCAGAAAACGAGAAATAAACGGAGCCGGCAGAATCGGACAAAGGCTGCGGTGGCAGTATTGCTGCGTATCAGACCGATACGGGCTAAGCAGCTGAAACGAAATACGATAAGAAATGCAAGGAAAAAAGCCTTGGTCACTACAGTTCTGTAGTAACCAAGGCTTTCCTTATTTGAACCAAGGTTTCGAGAAACGGCTTTACGAATTCAGCTCCTCCCATTCTGCGAAAAGAGCCTCAAGCCTTTCCTCAAGCTTTGTTTTCTCTGCATAAATTTCATTCGCCTTGCCGTAATCTGTGCCGCACGCCGCCATGTCCTCATCTGCCTGCGCAATCGCCGCTTCGGTCTCCTCGATGGCTTTTTCCAGCTTCGCAATCCTGTTCGCCAGCCTGCGCTCTGCCGCCTGCTGTTCCTTTTGCTTCAGCCAGTCATTCTTCGTATCGCTCACAGGCTGTGCCGCGGCAACGCTTTTTTCCGGATGCTGTGCCGCCTTTTCTGCCTCGTTTCTGGCACGCTCTGCCTTTTTCTCTAAGTAATAATCATAATTCCCGTTATAAAGAATCACCCCATCCGGCGTTAATTCCAGAATTTTCTCCGCTGTTTTGTTGATAAAATAACGGTCGTGGGAAATATAAATCACCGTACCCTCGTAGCGGTTCAGCGCACTTTCCAGAACCTCCTTCGAGAACATATCCAGATGGTTCGTCGGTTCATCCAGCATCAGCAGGTTCGCCTTGGAAAGCATGATTTTCGCCAGAGAAACGCGCCCCTTTTCGCCGCCGGAAAGTGCGGAAATCGGCTTGAATACATCATCCCCTGTGAATACGAAGGCGGCAAGCATATTGCGGATTTGCCCCTGCGTCAGGGTGGGGTAGGTGTCTGCGATTTCCTCAAAAATCGTCTTTGTCTCGTCTAATTTTGCCTGCTCCTGGTCATAATATCCAATAAATACATTTGTGCCGAAGCGAATCAGACCGCTGTCCGTCGGCACCTCCTTCAGAAGCATCCGAAACAGCGTGGATTTCCCAACCCCGTTCGGGCCGATAATGGCAACCTTGTCGCTGCGTTTTACATCAAAGGAAACATTGCGGAAAATTCTCTGTCCCCCGTAGGATTTGGAAAGCTCCTCCGCATGCAGCACATCGTTGCCGCTTGTCAGAAAGGGGGTTAGGGTCAGCCGCATCTGATTCGGCAGGGCATCCGGCCTGTCCACACGCTCCAGCTTGCCGAGGGCTTTCTCGCGGCTTTCCGCGCGCTTGATGGATTTTTCGCGGTTGAAGGAGCGCAGTGTGCGGATGACATCCTCCTGATGCTTGATTTCCTTCTGCTGCATTTCGTATGCCTTCTGCTGCATTTCACGATTGATTTCCTTCTGCTGCCAAAAGAAGGAATAATTCCCGTTATAAACCGTTGATTTCTTGTTTTCGATTTCAATGACCTTTGTCACAATGCGGTCAAGGAAATAGCGGTCGTGGGAAATAATCAGCACTGCACCGGGATAGGAGCGAAGGAAATCCTCCAGCCATTCGATTGCCGCAATGTCCAGATGGTTGGTCGGCTCGTCCAGCAGCAGGATATCCGGCTTGGAAAGCAGCAGCTTTGCCAGATGCACGCGTGTTTTCTGTCCGCCGGAAAGCTGATTCATCGGGCGGTTGAAATCATTGTCGGCAAAGCCAAGCCCCTTCAGCACACCGCGCAGGCGGCTCTGGTAGCTGTAGCCGTCATTCTGTTCAAAATAATGCTGCAGAGTGGCATAGTCCTCCATTTTTTCCGCCAGCGCCTGTCCGCTCAGATTTCCCATTTCGTTTTCTAATTCACGAAGATTTGTCTCTGTTTGAATGATTTTTTCAAAAACCGATAGCATTTCTTCATAAATCGTGCGGTCGCTGTCTATCTGAATATTCTGAGCAAGGTAGCCCAGGGATGCGTCCTTCTTGAGATAAAATTCACCGCCATCGGCAGAAATTTCGCCGGTCAGAACCTTGAAAAGCGTCGTCTTCCCGGCACCATTTACCCCTACAATAGCGGCTTTTTCGCGTTCTTCGATATGGAAGGTGATTTTTTCCAGAATCACATCGATGCCGTATGCCTTGTGTAATTGTCTGCATGCAAGTATCATTGATACAACCTCCATTTGTGTTTCATTGTCTGCTCTTATGATAGCAGAAAATACAACAGATTAAAAGAGTTATTGTTGACAATAAAATAACAGGAGTGCTATACTAAAATTATCCTGAAGTAGAAAAAAATAGCTGTATTTGCAGTTCGTTTTCTTTTACGGAGGCATCCTAAAACGAGAGGATTTGGAATATATGGACAGCGAAAAGAAGATCTCACCGGCAGTAATCAACAGATTGCCCAGATACTACCGTTACTTAGGCGACCTGCTGGAAAGTGATATTACTCGCATTTCCTCAAAAGAACTCAGCGCAAAAATGAATATCACTGCCTCCCAGATTCGTCAGGATTTGAACAATTTCGGCGGCTTTGGGCAGCAGGGCTACGGGTATAATGTGGAATACCTTTACAATGAAATAAAAAAGATTTTAGGTCTGGATCGATTGTATAATATGATTGTCATTGGCGGCGGCAATATCGGACAGGCTCTGGTGAACTATACCAATTTTGAGAAGCGTGGTTTCGTCATCAAGGCAGTCTTTGATATCAATCCCCGTCTGATTGGGATGACTATTCGTGGTGTCGAGGTTTATGATATCGACCAGATGGAGGAGTATGTCAAAAATAACCCCGTGGATGTTGCCATTCTTACCCTTCCTCGTTCGCAGGCGGTGAAGGTTGCAAATGATCTGGCAAAATGGGGCGTAAAGGGCATGTGGAACTTCAGCCATGTGGATTTGCAGGTTCCCGATGATGTTTTGGTGGAAAATGTACACCTGACGGACAGCCTTATGACCCTGCTCTACAAAATCAACGAAATGTACTATAGCGGTGAGGATATGCATGAGCATCAATTAAAGGATGGTCTGCCTGTAAAGCCGGTGCAGGAAAACGAAGAATTATAAGAAAAAGACAACAGAACGAAGGAGAGTCACTCTTTGCAAAAAGGTGTGGCTTCTCTTTTTGTTTGTAAAAATTTATTTATAACTATTTATAAAGAAGAAAAGAAATTTAAAATGAAATGTACAAAGGAGGAATGACCGTGGATTTAGCGGAAATCAAAGAAAAACCGTATTATTTTTCCAATCGCGCCCTGAAGCGTTTGATTGCTCCCATGATTATCGAGCAGTTTCTGGCTATTCTGGTTGGTATGTCCGACTCCATTATGGTTGCAACGGTCGGGGAGCATGCAGTTTCGGGTGTCTCTTTGGTGGATAATATTTTCGTTCTGCTGATTTATTTGTTTGCAGCTCTCGCAACAGGCGGTGCGGTGGTTATGGGGCAATATTTGGGGCAGAATAAGCATGAAAAAGCAAATAGGGCAGTCAATCAGCTTATCCTGTTTACGGCGTTGTTTGCGATCTGCATTATGATTGGGCTGTATCTGGCAAGAAACCTCATCCTGCATCGGGTGTTCGGTGCCATTGAGGCGAATGTAATGGAGGCATCCAAAACGTATCTTCTCATCGTTTCCGCATCCATCCCTTTTATTGCCTTGTATAACGCAGGTGCGGCAGTATTTCGTACTATGGGCAATTCCAAGGTGCCGATGTATCTCTCCATGATGATGAACGCCATCAATGTGGGCGGCAATGCCATCCTGATTTTCGGCTTTGGCATGGGGGTTGCGGGTGCGGCAACTTCGACGCTTGTTTCCCGTGTCATTTCCGCTGTTGCAATCATTTTTCTGCTTTGCTCTCCGGAGCATCTGCTGCATCTGGAGCGTCCGTTTTCCTTTAAGCTGGATTTCGGTATGCTGAAAAAGATTGCCTATATCGGCATTCCCAATGGTCTGGAAAACGGGATGTTTCAGCTGGGGAAAATCATGGTGCTGAGCATGATTACAGGCTTTGGCACGGCGGCGATTGCGGCGAATGCCGTTTCCAATATCATTGCAACCTTTCAGGTGCTTCCGGGGATGTCCGTCGGCATGGCGGTGATTACCGTCTGCTCTCGCTGCGTTGGGGCAGGGGATTATGAAGCGGCAAGATATTATACCCGTAAGATTCTGAAGCTGGTGCATATTCTGATTATCGTTTTCAGCGTCACCACGCTTGTGGCGTTGCCCGGCATCATGCACCTGTATAACCTTTCCGATGACGCAATGACCTTTACAAAACAGATTATCTGGTATCATGGTATCTGCTGTATGCTCATCTGGCCCGAAGCGTTTACTCTGCCGAATACGCTGCGTGCCGCCAGTGATGTAAAGTTCTGCATGATTTTGTCGATTATCTCCATGTGGGTATTCCGTATTGCCTTCAGCTATATTATTGGTGTCAGAATGGGCATGGGCGTTCTGGGTGTTTGGATTGCCATGACCATTGACTGGGCAGTGCGTGCCGTTCTTTTCATCATCCGCTATCGTGGAAAAAGATGGCAGCATAAAAGCATTGCATAAAAAATTAAGTCGAAAACAGGTTTTCGACTTGTTAAAACAGAGGAATAAACAGATAGGTTCCATCGGCTAAAAGCCTTGAAACCTACTGTTTTCCTCGAGAGGGCAAAGCCCCCTCTGTGGATTCCGTTTGGGAAACGGGTTTGTTTCCCAAACCTTTCCGCTGCTGGGTAAAGGTTTTGTTTGGATTAGAAGATAAAAATAAAGAAGCGTATGAAAAGAATATTTTTCACACGCTTCTTTATTTATTTAAAATAGGAATATCCGTAAATCTTCCCCTTCTGGGGTGTTTCCCCGTGCTTTGCCTCCACCAGCTCGGTAACAGTCACAAGCTCGTAGCCCTGCTTTTGCAGATAAGGCACAAGGGTTGCCGTTGCCTCTGCGGTAGAGCCGTAAATGCCGTGCATCAGGATGACCTTCCCATCCAGATTTCCTGCGGATTTCACCACATCCACAATCGCCTTGGCATCTCTGCTTTTCCAGTCGAGTGTATCAACCGACCAGAGGTAGATGGACATCGGCAGCTGTTTTTTTACGCTGTCCTTACAGTTGCCGTAGGGCGGACGGAAGATGGCAGGGTCTCTGCCAAGCACCTTGCGGAAGGCGGCGGCGGTTTTCTGCACATCTGCCGCAATTTCTGCATTGGTCAGCTTATTAAAATTCTTATGATCGTAGGAATGACTGCCAACCTCACAGCCGAGCGCCTCCTCGCGCTTCACCACATCGGGATATTTTTCCACCAGACTGCCAAGATCAAAGAAGGTTGCCCGTGCGTCATATTTCTCCAGAACATCCAGAATGGCATTGGTTGCCTTGGGGTTCGGGCCGTCATCGTAGGTCAGCGCAACCATTTTTTTGTTGCGGATTTCCTTGGGAACGGGAGTTTCCTTTTTCGGTTCTTCGATTTTCTTCTGCATTTCCGCATACGGAATCGTCAGGCGCACCACGCCGTAGCTGCCGGGGAAAAGGTCATAGCGGTCGAAATAAAACAATACGCCGTCCTTCGTGAGCGCAAAGCGGTCAAACCGTCCTGCGTCGGGTGCAAGCAGGGTTTTGTAGTTGCCAAAGATACCGTTTTTATAAGGCTCTGTCGTTGTGAAGTATTTTTCCGTGTAGGCAGAAGCATTTTTCGCAAAGCTGTTCCCTTGCAGGCTTTCCGCCGTTACCTCTGCATCCTTTTCCAGATCAAAATGGAACACCTGAATTTGTGTGTGCGGCGAAAGCGCGCCGTTTGTCTCATGTGTTTCAAAGAACACCAGACTCAGCTGATTTTCCTTCGCAAGATAGCTTTCATAGCCCAGATACAGAATTGCATCTGTCTTTTTTTTCTCTTTTCCGGCCTCATCTGTCGGGGTAAATTCCGCATCAAAGGCATTGCGGATTTCCGTCACGATTTCCGAAATGCGTGCATCAATCCTTTCCTTCCCGATTTCGGGATATTGCAGCAGATAGGAAAGGTGATCTTCCTGCTCCACCACATCCTGTGGCTTGCCGACCTCCTGCTGCTCCAGATACTGTGCCCAGTAGGAGACACCCTTCTCTGTCAGCTCCAGTGTCTTTTTGCGGTTCAGTAAAGAAAAGCTGCTGCTGTTTGCGCTGCATCCACAAGAGAGCAACAGTATGCCCATCAGAAGAAAAGCCAGCATACGTTTCATTCTCATTCAGATTCCCCCTTTCGGTTCTGGTAGATCGGGTGAACATAACGTCCCCGCTTGGTGGTGCCTTTGCCATATTGGATTGCCGTTTGGGGACAGCGGTTCACGCATGCCATGCACATATTGCAGCGCTTTTCTGTCCAGACAGGAATTCCTGCCGTCAGCCGAATGCAGCCGCTGGTGCAGACCCTTTCACATAGACCGCAGTGGCTGCAGCTCTCCGTTACATAAAAAGGCTTTGTTTTCAGCCCTCTACGAAACGCAGGATTGACGATTTTGCTTAGCACTCCAGCGCCCCTTCCTTTCTTCACACGGAAGAAATTGCTCCAGTTCAGCCGGATGGCACGCAGGATGTTGTCCAGTGTCCTGTCTGCTTTTTCCAGAAGCGCATATTGCTCTGCCTTCGTCCCTGCATCAAAAAGCACCGTAAAGCTGTCCGGCATCACAACGGAAAAGCCGCTGTCCAAGGTAAGCCCGTTTTCCTGCAAAGCCTTCCGCAGAAGGTCAATGGTCTCTCCCGCGGAAGAACCACAGGTGCAGACAGCGAAAAGATAGGGATCACCGCTGTAATAAAGCTCCAGATTTTTCACAAAATCCGTCACCGTCTGCGGAGGAGCCCATGCGTAAACGGGAAAGACAAAGCCCAATCGTTCCCCCTGTAGCATAGTATGCCTGTAATTGCCTGCTTTGACCGCTTCTGCAATATCCGTCAATTCCTCCCCCAGAGCTTCGGCAAGCTTTTTTGCCACAGCATAGGAATTGCCTGTTCCGCTGAAGTAATAAATCATAAGGTGTTCCCTCCTTTTCGGTGATTTCAAATACTATTTCTTAAAGATATCATATCATATTTTTCGGCTAAAAACTTTGAAGAATTTATTAAATTTTCACTACATTTTATAGATACCTCCAGGCTGCGGAAAGTTTGCCTTTACACCGATTTTTTCCGATATTATACTAAGATGAGTGAAGTCGGAAGGGGGGAGAGAGCTATGTTGGAAAAGGCGTTGATTCTGGCGGCAAAAGCGCATACGGGGCAGGTCGATAAGGGCGGTGCGCCCTATATCCTCCATCCCATTCGGGTGATGCTTGCCTGCGAGGGGGAAAAGGAAAAAATCGTTGCCCTTTTGCATGATACGCTGGAGGATACCGCTTTGACTGCGGCAGACCTGCGGCGTGCGGGCTTTCCGGAGGAAATCGTGCAGGCGGTGTGCTGCCTGACGCGTGGGCAAAAGGAGGATTACATGGATTATATTGCGCGCATCTGCGAAAATGCGCTGGCGGCGAGAGTGAAGTATGCCGATTTGCAGGATAATCTGGATATCAGACGCATCCCTAACCCGACAGAGAGGGATTTTGCCAGAATCCGAAAATATGAGCAGGCAATGAAAAGGATTACGAGATCAGTCAAGGGAGGACGGGAGCATGGAGCATTGGACACAGGAACGCTATGACGCGTTCTGCAGGGAATTGTATGCACAGCAGGAGGAAGCCTATCGGCAGTTTCATACAGGGCTGCTCCGCTCAGATTTGCCCGTCATTGGTCTGCGCGCGCCCCTTTTGCGGAAAATAGCGGCAGAAATCGCCAAGGAGGACGGCGTGGGCTTTCTGCGTATCTGTGGCAGAGGAACCTATGAGGAACGTCTGCTCTATGGCTTGGTGGCGGCGGCGCTGCCTGTTTCCTATGCGGAATTTCTGCCCTATTGCGACACCTATACGGAAACGATTGTCGAAAACTGGGCGCATTGCGATGGCTTCTGCGCCTCCTTGAAAAAGCGAATCAAGGGACATGAGGCGGAATTTTTCGAGCATATCAAAAGGTATCTGGCTTCCGAAAATCCGTGGGCGGTGCGCGTCGGGCTGATTCTGATGCTCAATTATTATCTCACCCCTGCATATCTTCCGGCAGTGCTGGAGCGGACAGATGCCGTTCAATCCGAGCAGTATTATGTCCGCATGGGACAGGCGTGGCTGCTGGCAACGGCTTGGGCGAAGGACAGGGACACCTGCAGGGCGTATCTTTCGCATCATCATCTGGATGCTTGGGTATTCCGTAAGTTCATTCAGAAGGCGTGTGAGTCCTATCGTGTTTCGGCGGAGGATAAGGCATATCTGCGCAGCCTGCGGAAGAAATGAAAGAGATTCTTTGCTTTGAAATCATGTGAAAAAGGTGTATACTAAGATTCTGAATCAATGAGAGAGAAGAATCGAGCGGAGGAGAAGTATGAGTTATTTTCCCTTTTTTGTGGAGATTGGGCAGAAGCGCTGTCTGGTTGTGGGCGGCGGAACGGTTGCTTTCAGAAAAATTGAAAAATTGCTGCCCTTTGGCGTGGAGATAACGGTGGTTTCTCCTTCTTTTTGTGCGGAAATCGAGCAGACAGAGGGCATCTGCCGCATCCGCAAAGAATTTCAGGCAGAGGATGTAGAGGATATGTGCTTTGTCATCGGCGCAACAGATTGCGAGGCTGTCAACGCGAGGATTGCTGCTGTCTGCCATGCAAAGCATATCCCTGTCAATATTGTGGATGATGCCGAAAAATGCAGCTTTTTCTTTCCGGCTCTGGTGAAGCGGGGCGCATTTGTTGCAGGCTTTTCCACAGGAGGTGCAAGCCCCTTGGCGGCGCGCTTCATCCGCGAGCAGATGGAGGATGCCATCCCCACAGGCTTTGCCGATGTGATAGACGTTATGGCGGAGGTGCGCGGACGCGTGAAGGCAGCCTTTGCAGACAGCGGAAAAAGAGAACAGGTGCTGCGGCATATTTTCCGCCTTGCCTTAGAGAAAAACGGGAATGTATCCCAAGCAGAAATCGAGGAAATCATAAGAAAGGAGGGGGAGCAGTGAAAAAGCTGAGAGTCGGCACAAGAAAAAGTCTGCTTTCTGCCAGACAGACGGAGCTGGCGCTGGCGGCACTGGCAAAGGTGCATCCTGCCTTGGAAACCGAAATTGTCCCCTTCCACACAAGAGGGGATCTGATTCTGGATAAGCCCCTCTGGGCAATCAGTAATCAGGGGAAGGGCGTTTTTGCGTCCGAATTTGAAGAAATGCTTCTGCGCGATGAAATTGACATTGCCATTCACAGCGGCAAGGATTTGCCGGTGCTTCTGGCAGATGGTCTGGAAATCATTGGCGTGCTCAAACGGGATGACCCACGAGATGTGCTTGTCATGCCGAAGGGGAAAAAAGCTGAGGCTTGTAAAATCATCGGCACGGGCAGCCTTCGTCGGGAGCAGTGCGCGGCAAAGGTTTTTCCTTGGGCAGAATGTCGGCTCATTCGCGGCAATATTCAGACGCGTCTGCAAAAGCTGAAGGATGGGGAATATGATGCCATTCTTCTTGCCAAGGCAGGGCTTGACCGTATGGGCATCACCGAAGCGGATGGCTATGCCTTCCGCGTTCTTTCCCCTGAGGAATTTCTCCCTGCGGCGTGTCAGGGGATCATCGTTGCCGAGGGCAAACGGGAATTGTCCTCTTTTGTCGGCGCAATGACCCACCTCGAAACGCAGTATATTTTTGAAACGGAGCGCGCGGTGCTGCGGCTTTTGGGTGCGGATTGCAGTGCGCCTGTGGCGGCGTTTGCCGAAATGGCAGGGGAGGTCATCCGTCTGCGTGCGATGTATGGGGAAGGCTATGCCGAGGGCAAGGCACCCGTTGCGGCGCGTTTGCAGCTGGCGGCGGAGGTAGTCGGGAGGTTGCGGAAATGAGCGGAACGGTTTATCTGGTCGGGGCAGGCTGCGGCAATCCCGATTTGATTACATGGAAGGGTCTGCGCCTTCTGCGGGCATGCGATGCAGTGTTCTATGATGATTTGTCCTCCCCCAAGCTTCTGGAGGAAACCCGGACGGACTGCGAAAGGCTTTTTGTCGGCAAGCGTTATGGCAGACATTCCATGCCGCAGGCGGAAATCAATGCTCTGCTTGTTGCCAAGGCACAGGAGGGGAAAATGGTTGTACGGCTGAAGGGCGGCGACCCCTTCGTGTTTGGCAGAGGGGGCGAGGAGGTGCTTGCCTTGCAGGCGGCAGGCATCCCGTATGAGGTGGTTTCGGGCGTAAGCTCTGCGGTTGCAGTGCCTGCGGCGGCAGGGATTCCCGTCACCCATCGGAGGCTTGCGCGCAGCTTTCATGTCATAACAGGGCATACCGCGGCAGATGGCGCAGAGACACTGACGGAACAGATAGATACCCTTGCAAAACTGGAAGGTACGCTTGTTTTTCTGATGGGTCTGCATCATCTGGAGGAAATCACAAACGGCTTATTGCAGGGCGGCAAGCCTGCCGATACCCCTGCGGCTGTCATTTCCAGGGGAACAACCCCTAAGCAGCGGGTTGTCCGCGCGAAGCTGTGCAATCTGGCAGCGAAAACAAGAAAAGCCAATCTCGCCGCCCCTGCCGTCATCGTGATTGGCGAAACGGCAGGAATGCAGCTTTCGGGCACAATCGAGTATCCCCTATACGGCGTGAAAATCGGCGTAACCGGCACAAAATCCATCACGAAGAAGCTCAGGAACCGCTTAGAGGAATTGGGTGCGACTGTCACGGAGCTGGATTACGCCACTCTCGTTCCCGATTGGGAAAATGAAGCCTTAGAACAGGCATTGCAGAGCATCACCGCCTATACATGGGCGGTATTCACAAGCCCTAACGGGGTTGAAATTTTTTTTCAAGCGCTGCAAAAGCGGAGAATCGACATCCGCACACTGGCGCAGCTGCGGTTTGCCGTCATCGGCACAGGCACAGCCGCCGCTCTGGAAAAGCGCGGCATTTATCCCGCCTTTCTCCCCAAAACCTACGATGTGGAAAGCCTTGCGAAGGGGCTTTGCAGTGTAGTCGGTGCGGATGAAAAAATTCTGATTCTCCGTGCGGCGCAGGGTTCTCCTGTCCTGACGGAGATTTTAGCAAAAGAAAAGAAGCAATACACAGATGTAAAATTATATGATATTGCCATTGATGCCGAAAAACGCCGCTTTGCCCATGAAGCAGCCAAGGAAATGGATTTTATCACCTTTGCGAGCGGCTCGGGCGTGCGCGGCTTTTTTGCACAGGGCGGCACAATGCCCCAAGGCACAACGGCGGTCTGCATCGGTACCTCTACCGCGAAAACGCTTGCGTCCTATGGGGATTTTCCTGCTCTGACGGCGCAGACCTTCAATGTGGATGGCATCATAGAGGTGATTTTGGAAGAAGCAAGCAAAACAAAAACAACCGAAAAGGAGACGGACAAATGAGAAGATTCAGAAGACTGCGCGGCTCAGAAGCCATGCGAAGGCTGGTGCGCGAAACCAGAATTTCCGCAGAGGAGATGATTTACCCCATTTTTGTGATAGAAGGGGAGAATATCAAAAATCCGATTCCTTCTATGCCGGGCGTGTTCCAATATTCCGTTGACCGCATGGATGAAATGCTCGCAGAGGTGGCGGCAAGCGGCATTTCAGGCGTGTTGATTTTCGGGATTCCCAAGGAAAAGGATGCGGTCGGCTCGCAGGCGTATGCTCCGGACGGCATCACCCAGAGAGCCATTCGCCATATCAAAAAGAAGTATCCCTCTCTGCTTGTGGTTGCGGATGTTTGCCTTTGCGAATATACCTCGCATGGGCATTGCGGCTTAGTTGAGGGAGAGCATATTTTAAATGATGAAACCCTGCCCCTTCTGGCGAAAATGAGCGTTACGCTCGCGCAGGCAGGCGCGGATATCATCGCCCCTTCGGATATGATGGACGGGCGCGTGGCGGCAATTCGTCATGCTCTGGATGAAGCGGGCCTTCTGCATATCCCCATCATGGCGTACAGCGCGAAATTTGCCTCCGGCTATTACGGCCCCTTTCGGGATGCGGCACATTCCGCACCGCAGTTTGGGGACAGACGCTCCTATCAGATGGATGTCTGCAATAAAAAGGAAGCCCTGCGTGAAATTGCGGATGATATCGAGGAGGGCGCAGATTTTTATATCATCAAGCCTGCCCTTGCATATCTGGATGTGGTCGAAGCGGCGGCAAATCGCTTTGATTTACCCATTGCCGTCTATAACGTCAGCGGCGAATATGCCATGGTGAAGGCGGCGGCACAGCAGGGCTGGATAGAGGAAAAGCGGATTGTCATGGAAAATCTGATTGCCATGAAGCGCGCAGGTGCCTCCATCCTGATTACCTATCACGCACTGGATGCGGCAAGCTGGCTGAAAGAGGACTGATTGCATGAAGAAGGAGAAAACAGCGAAAACCGAAGAAAACGAAAAGCACTGGGAGCGGGTGACGCAGGAATTTGCCCCCGTCTGCGATGCAGATTGCAGGGTACTGATTCTGGGGACAGCCCCCTCTAAGAAATCTCGTGAGGTTGGCTTTTATTACGGACATCCGCAGAATCGCTTCTGGAAAATGCTTGCGGCAGTGACGGGCGAGAGGGTTCCCCAAAGCATTGCGGAAAAGAAGGCACTGCTGCTGCGCAACCATATTGCTTTGCATGATGTGATTCATAGCTGTGATATCATCGGGAGCAGTGACAGCAGCATTAAAAATGTGGAGCCTGCCGATTTGGAGCGGATTCTTGCCGTTACAGGCAGGGTCGCTATCCTCTGCAACGGCGGCATGTCCTATAAATTATATCGAAAATATCAGGAGGAGCGATTGGGGATTTCTGCGGTGCAGCTTCCCTCGACCAGCCCTGCCAATGCGGCGTGGAATCTGGAGCGGCTCTCTGCGGCATGGGGCGAGGTGCTTTTGCCCCTTTTGAGAAAAGAGGAAGAATAGAAAAATTTTTCTTGACAGATGCCTGTGGTTTCCGATATAAAAATTATAAAAAACAAAAGAGAAAGCAGAAAGGAAGGATTTGTTATGGCATATATCCCTGTGGAATATCCTGCGGAAAAAGGTGCTTTTTACGCGCTTTTGAAGGAACAGCTTGAAAAATATACGGAGAACGAAACAGACGAAACAGCAATTCTTGCGAATGCGTCTGCGGTTCTGGGCATCGCGCTCAAGGACATTAACTGGGTTGGCTTTTACATGGTAAAGGGTGAGGAGCTTGTGCTTGGGCCTTTTCAGGGTAAGCCTGCGGTCAGCAGAATCGGCTATGGCAAGGGGGTCTGCGGCACAGGCTGGGCGGAAAAACGCACACAGCTGGTAGCAGATGTGCATTGCTTCGCCGGACATATTGCCTGTGACTGCAATTCCAATGCAGAAATCGTTGTGCCATTGCTGAATGATGCAGGAGAGGTGCTTGGCGTTCTGGATATCGACAGCCCCGTCAGCGGCCGCTTTGATGGTGACGATTTAGACGGTCTGGAAGCATCGGCGGCGCTTCTGGCAAAGAAAATCGCAGGCTGAGCAAAAAAGATATGATGTAAAACTGTCTTGTTTTTCCGCTGTTTTGCGGCAGTGTCCTATGCAATTTGTGGGAATTGCCCGAATCAGCGGATTTTTTATTGACAGACATCCATTTTCCCGATAAAATACAACAGGAAGTGAATAAAGGACTTATCAAGAGTGGTTGAGGGACAGGGCCCTGTGACACCCGGCAACCGGCGGAAACGCATCGGTGCTAATTCCCCCGCAGCATTGCGGAAGATGAGATTGATGTAAAAGCCCTGCGGGGCTTTCTTTTGTTGAAGAAGAAGCAAAAAAGGCTTTCGGAAAAACAATGCAAACACGTCTCTCCTTAGAAAACTTTATTCACAGTCACTAAACATTTGTGTAAAAAAGGAGAACAAAAAATGAGCAGAAGATTATTTACATCCGAATCTGTTACAGAGGGACATCCCGATAAAATCTGTGACCAGATTTCCGACGGCGTGCTGGACGCACTTTTGGCAAAGGACCCCAATTCCCGTGTTGCCTGCGAAACCTGCACCACAACAGGCATGATTATGGTTATGGGTGAAATTACAACAGAGGCTTATGTTGATGTTGAAAAAATCGTCAGAGAAACCTTGACAGAAATCGGCTACACCAGAGCAAAATACGGCTTCGACAGCGAAACCTGCTCCGTTCTGACCGCTATCCACGGACAGTCCCCCGATATCGCACTGGGCGTTGACCATTCTCTGGAAAACAAAACAGGCGCGGATGACAGCGAATTTGATACAGGTGCCGGCGATCAGGGCATGATGTTCGGCTTTGCCTGCGATGAAACAGAGGAACTGATGCCCCTGCCTATTTCCCTGTCCCATAAGCTGACAAGAAGACTGGCAGAGGTGCGTAAAAACGGTACACTGGCATATCTGCGCCCCGATGGCAAGGCACAGGTGACAGTGGAATATGAGGACGATACACCCGTAAGAGTGGATACCGTTGTTGTGTCCTCTCAGCATGATCCCGATGTGGAGCATAGCCAGATTGAACAGGATATCATCGAAAATGTAGTGAAGAAGGTCATCCCTGCCTCTCTGCTGGATGCAAACACAAAATATTACATCAACCCTACAGGCAGATTTGTTATCGGCGGCCCTATGGGTGACTCCGGTCTGACAGGCAGAAAGATTATCGTGGATACCTATGGCGGCTATGCGGCACATGGCGGCGGCGCATTCTCCGGTAAGGACCCTACAAAGGTTGACCGTTCCGCCTGCTATGCGGCAAGACACGTTGCAAAAAATATTGTTGCCAGCGGCATTGCAAGAAAATGTGAGGTACAGCTTGCTTACGCAATCGGCGTGGCACAGCCCGTTTCCATTCTGGTAAATACCTATGGCACAGGGAAGCTTTCCGATGAAGAAATCACAGAAATCGTAAAGAAAAACTTCGACCTGCGCCCTGCGGCAATCATCAAAAACTTCGATCTGAGAAGACCCATCTATAAGCAGGTAGCGGCTTATGGTCACTTCGGCAGAACCGATTTGGATTTGCCTTGGGAAAAGCTGGACATGGTAGATGTATTCAAAGAAAGAATCTAAGCTGAAAACAAAGAAAAGCCTTCCGTGAAAATGGAAGGCTTTTTTATATGATTTCGACTTAATTATATAATCCCTTAATGCTGATTTCTCCACTGGAAAGCGCCTCGCTTCGTCCATCGGCATAGCGCACCCTCAGAGAAAAATCATCCCCGATGGCAACCGCAAAGGCAGGTGCTTCCTCTGTACCGCGCACAACGGTGATTTCCTTTCCCGTTGTGATGTTGTCCCTGCGGTAGGTCTCCAGATATTCCGTTTTTTCCTTCGGCCAAGCCTGACACATGCTGTCCAGCTCCCGAATCAGTGCGGCGGCAAGCGCTGCGCGGGAATGGGTTTTTCCTGTTTCCATTGCCAAGGAGGTTGCAATGTGCCGCACCTCCTCGGGGAAATCCTCCGCCTGCTCATTCACGTTAATGCCAATCCCGATGATGAGGTACTGAATATAGCCGCTTTCGCTTTCCACAGACATTTCCGTCAGAATCCCACAGATTTTTTTGCGGTCGATGACTAAATCATTTACCCATTTGATGCCTGCACGCACGCCGCAGACCTCCTCGATGGCATTATTTGTGGCAACCGCCGTCCATGCCGTAATCTCCACGATATCCGTCGGCAGGGTGTCGGGATGAAAGAGGATGGAAAGATAAATTCCGTTATCCTGCGGAGAAGCAAAGGCACGCCCACGTCTGCCTTTCCCCTGTGTCTGCTCGTTGGCGAGCACCACCTGCCCGTTTGGTGCGCCCGCAAGTGCCAGCTCACGCAGACGGTTGTTGGTCGAATCCACGGAAGCCAGACATTCCACCGTCTGCATGCGCGCTTCATCCAGATAGGCGGCAAGCTCCTGCGCGGAAATGCTGTTCGGTACGGCATCCAGATGGTAGCCCTTATTTGTCGAGGAGGAAATCTCATAGCCATCCGCGCGCAATGCTTTTACGGCAGTGTTGACCGCCGCGCGGCTTACGCCCAGAAGTCGGCTGATGTGTTCCCCTGAAATATAATCGTTTTCTTTTCTCAAAATCGCAAGAACTGCGTCCTTTGTCATAGTATCACCTCTTGTTTATCCTACCATAGAAATCACAGACGGTACAGAGCCTCTTTTTCTTTGCAGATGCTGCTCCATTGACACCCGCCGCAGATTTCGCTCCGCTTTCCTTGGGAAAGGATGCGCTCTGCCACCCGTGCGGAAAAGCTCTCCCAATCCGAAGGGGAGTGTTCCTCCATGCCGCAAAGGGAAAGCACCTGTCTGTCATAGCTTTGCACCAAGTCTGCACTTTCGCAAATGCCGTTTGCAAGATGGGGACAGGCGGCACAAATGCAGTCCGCCTCCGCAACAACTGTAACGGTTGGGTTTTCCTGCTCCAAATATTCCAGAATCTGCGCCATGTGGGCAGTAAAGCCGGCGCTGTAGCCCTTTCCCTCAAAGAAAGCAAGGCACATCCCATGATGTGCCCGCAACTTTATTTCTACATTTTTCATGCAATCACCTTCCGGAAACGCTCCGTCAGAAGCAATGCAATCCCAATTTTAATCAGATCGGGGATAATGAAGGGAATGACGCACCATCCCAGAACGGTACCCAATCCAACTGCGCCGGAGGTTTTCGCGTAAACCACCATAAACCAGAGCGTCCCGATGGCGTAGCAGACTACTAGACCAAGCACCATGGAAATGGCAAGCACAATTTTACCTCTGCCGCAGACGGTCTCTATGCCCCACATCAGCAGAGCAGATGCCAGAAAGCCGATAATATAGCCGCCTGTTGTGCCGAACAGAACGCCGACACCGCCGGAAAAGCCTGCAAATACAGGCAGACCTACCAGACCCAGCAGGATGTAGACAAGAACTGCAAGACTGCCGCGCTTGCCGCCCAGAAGCCCGACTGCCGTAAAAACACCCATCGTCTGCAAAGTGAAGGGGACGGTTGTGGGAATGGAAATCCACGAGCAGATGGCAATCAGTGCGGCGAAAATCCCGATAAAGACAATATCTCTTGTTTTGTTTTGTTGCATTGTTGTTGTATTCATGTTTCTTACCTCCGTTTTTTGGAAGTATAACATAGGCGGCTTTTATTGTCAATGATAAAAAGTGAAATGGTTTACAATTAAGAGAATCCCTTTGACAAGCACCCGAACCGCCTCCTTCGGATATATTGAATATATCAAACCATTGAAGGAGGAATGGATATGCCCAAGAAGCTGACGGAAATTCCTGTGGAATGTCCTTGCTTCGTGCAGGAGGTACGGGGAGAAGGCTATCTGCGTCTGTTTGATCTGGGCTTTTTCCGAGACAGTCGGGTTTTGCCGCTGTATGAATGTGCGGGCGGCGGCACACGAGTGTATCGGGTGAAGGATACGCTGATTGCTCTGCGCGATGCCGATGCCGCGCGTATTTTTGTGGAGGAGGGGATGTAGGATGCCTGAGAAAACACGCCTGCGGATTGCTTTGGCAGGCAACCCCAATACGGGGAAAAGCACCGTTTTCAATGCACTGACCGGGCTGAAGCAGCATACGGGCAACTGGGCAGGGAAGACCGTCGGCAATGCAGTCGGGGAATTTTCCTTTGGCGCATGGCAGGCGAAGCTGTATGACCTGCCGGGCATTTATTCCCTGTTTTCCGAATGTGCCGAGGAGCGCGCCGCTAAGGATTTTATCTGCTATGAGCAGCCGGACATTGTCCTTGTGGTTCTGGATGCGACCTCTCTGGAACGCAATCTTCCTTTGGGGCTGCAAATTATGGAGCTGACGGAAAATGTGATTTTCTGTCTGAATCTCACCGATGAAGCGGAGAAAAGGGGCATTTCTGTGGATGATGTGCGTCTGGAGAAGCTGACGGGTGTGCCTGTAATTAAAATGGCGGCAAGGCAGGGAGTAGGTCTGCGGGAGCTTAAAGAAATGCTCCTTGCGGTGGCAGAAGGGCGAAAATCCATCCGACCCATAGGCATTGATTGGGATGCCTTTGCCCCTGAAACGGAAAGCGGCTATCATTCCGCGGAATTTCAGGAAAAGCGCTCCCTTGCCTTCCTCTCTCGCGCAAAGGAAATCTGCGATGCAGTGGTGCAGAAAAAAGAGGAACGCGATAGCCGCACCGAGCGCATGGATAAAATCCTGCTTTCCCCGAAAACGGGGATACCCTTCATGCTGCTCCTGCTGGGCGGCGTATTCTGGATTACGGTGGCAGGGGCAAATGTGCCGTCCGAATTTCTCATGCGGCAGTTCCATCAATGCGGTGCTGTGATGCGAAACGGCTTGCTGACATTGCAAGCACCCCTTTGGCTGCAAGGACTGCTACTGGATGGCGTTTGGCTGACGGTAAGCTGGGTGGTGGCGGTTATGCTGCCGCCGATGGCGATTTTTTTTCCGTTGTTTACATTGTTAGAGGATTTCGGTTTGCTGCCACGGATTGCCTTTAATCTGGATGGCTTGTTTCAAAAGGCGGGGGCGCATGGGAAGCAGGCATTGACGATGTGCATGGGCTTTGGCTGCAATGCCGCAGGGGTCACAGCCTGCCGCATCATTGAATCCCCCAGAGAACGCCTGATCGCCATCCTCACGAACTGCTTCGTTCCCTGTAATGGGCGTTTCCCGACGTTGATTTTGCTTTCGGGCTTTTTCTTTGCAAGGGGAAATCCTATTGCCGCAGGCGGCTTCGTGTTCCTTTTGATTGTGCTTGCCGTCGGCATTACGCTTGCTGTTTCCTTTTTGCTGAGCAAAACCATACTGCGCGGTGTGCCGTCCGCCTTTGTTCTGGAGCTGCCGCCGTATCGCCGCCCGAAGCTTTGGGATGTGATTGTCCGCAGTATGCTGGACAGAACGATTTTTGTACTCGCCAGAGCGGTGACGGTTGCCATCCCTGCCGGCGCAGTCATCTGGCTTTGCCAGAATATCATGGTGAATGGGCATACACTCCTGTACGGCATGGCAGCCCTCTTGGAGCCGCTTGGCGCACTCATGGGACTTTCGGGCGTAATTCTTATGGCATTTCTGCTTGGGATTCCTGCGAATGAAATCGTCATCCCCATCCTTCTGATGGTCTATAGTCAAAGCGGCACGCTGGTAGAGGCGGAGGGCATTGCACAGGCAGGTGCCATTCTCGCCGCCAATGGCTGGACATGGGTGACGGCAGTCTGCGTGATTCTTTTCTCGCTGAACCATTTCCCCTGCGCCACTACGCTTCTGACCATCCGTAAGGAAACCGGCAGTTTGCTCTGGACGGGGCTCAGCTTTCTTTTGCCGACTGTGGTCGGTGTGCTGCTCTGCATCGCGGTACATCTGCTTGCATTGCTTGTTGGTATCTTTTTTTGAAAAAATATTTTCATCAAAAAAAATTGGTGCTATACTAATCTATAACTAGAACAAAAGAGAAATGGGGGATTTGTATGAATGAGCAATTATATAAGCTGCTGCAAAAGGCAAGAGAGGATGCAGAGCTGCGTAAACGCATCTGGGCAGTGAAGGAAGCAAAGGACCCTGCTTTGGCGCTGTGTGAGCTTTGCACTGCAGAGGGCTTTCCGTTGACTGTGGGTGGTTTGTTTTCCGAGCAGGAGGAATTTTTCTGCAACCTGTTCCGTAGCTGCAATGGCAGTGCCGTACAGCCCTTGGATGGCTGGGATGACCCCTTCGATATGTTCTTTGCCGCTATGGAGGCGTTGGAGAAATAAAAAAAGGCATGGCATGATGCTTTTCATGCTGTGCCTTTTTTTGTTCTGTTTTTTCAGCTTGCCTTCATTTCCAGCCGCAATCTGTCTGCAATCAGTGCAATAAATTCCGAATTGGTAGGCTTGCCCTTATGGTTATTGATGGTGTAGCCGAACAGCGCATCAATCGCATCCACCTTGCCGCGGTTCCATGCAACCTCAATCGCATGGCGAATGGCGCGTTCCACACGGCTGGGCGTGGTGTTGCATTTTTTTGCGATGGAAGGATACAGCTCCTTCGTGATATAATTCAGCACATCCATATCGTTGACACTCATGATGATTGCCTCGCGCATGTAATGATAGCCGCGAATATGTGCCGGCACGCCGATTTCATGCAGAATATTCGTCACCTTTGTTTCTAGGTCGTACACGGCAGTGTTTGCGGTAATGGGGGCAACGGCTTTCAGAAGCGGCTTCTGCTCCTGCATCAGCTGGCGAATCCGCTGTGTCAGCGCATCCATGTCAAAGGGCTTCACCATGTAATAGCTTGCACCTAAGTCCAGTGCCTTCTGCACCACCTTGTCCTGACTCAGCGCAGAAAGAATGATTGTAATCGGGCGATCGTCTTCCTCCGTTTTTTGCAGTCGTTCCAGAACGCCAAGCCCATCCAGACGGGGCATAATGCCATCAATCACCGCAACATCCGGGTGCGTATCTCTGATTTTATTCATGGCATCAATACCGTCCATAGCAACTGCCACCACAGTAATGTCCTCCTGTTTATTCAAATGATCGACGATGATGTCGCAAAAATCCTTATTGTCATCCGCCAAAAGCACTTTTATTGTATTTTGATTCAAAATAATCCCTCCCGTTGTAGCTTCCTGAATGTTTATGCAGAACTTCCTTGCTTTTGGGTTGATTATAGTATAGAAAATTTCCCCCGACAAGAACCATTCGTAGGACAAAAAAAGCCCGAAATGACAAGAAAAACCAAGATTTTCCGATTTTTCTCGAATCCGCGTAAAAAGCCTGCCGTATGCCGTCGAAGGATGCATACTGAATTGGTAATAATTGGCAGAAAAAGGGAGATAATGCGGACGAAAATCTGTGAAAAAGAAGTCAATTTATGAAAAAACCTCATCTGTTTCAGATGAGGTTAGGGTGTCGACAAAGTCGACACCCTAAGTCGAAATCAGGATTTCGACTTGCTAAGACAGAAGAACAAACAGACGAGTTCCATCAGCTTAAAAGCCTCGAAACTCGCTGTTTTCCTCGTCGGAAATGAATTCCGACTGCGGATTCCATTTGGGAAACGGATTTGTTTCCCAAGCCCTTCCGCTACCTCAGAATTACTTTGTCTACAGTCTGAAACCTCATCTGTTTCAGATGAGGTTTCCTGGTTTTTGATTATATGCTTGCTTTTTTTTGTGCGATTTTGTCGGTCAGTGCGGCAAATTCCTCTAAGCCCAATGCTTCCCCGCGCACCCGCGTATCCCAGCCAAGCTCCTCCAGAAGCTCCGCCAGCTCCTCCTTGCTGAAGCCGAGGTTGCCCAGATGAAACAGGCAGTTCATCAATGTCTTTCTGCGCTGCCCAAAGGCACATTTCACCAGATGGAAAAATAGCTTTTCATCAGCTGTTTTTACCTTTCTCTCAGGCAGAACCTTTAGCGTAATCACCGCAGAAGCCACCTTCGGGCGTGGCATGAAGCATGCCGGCTGCACAATCATGTCCAGCTTGGCATCACAGTAATACTGCACCGCAATGGAAAGCGCGCCGTATTCCTTTTCCTTCGGGCGTGCCTGCATCCGCTCCGCCACCTCCTTCTGCACCATAACGGTGATGCTGTCCACATGACGTTCGTTTTCCAGAAGGTCCATGATAATCGGCGTGGTGATGTAATAGGGCAGGTTTGCAACGACCTTAATCGGTCTGCCGCCGTTTTTTTCGCGGATGATGGCATCAATATCCGTTTTCAGAATATCCTGATTCAGAATCTCGATATTGTCATAGTCCTCCAGGGTCTGCTTCAGAATGGGAATCAGCGTATTGTCGATTTCCACCGCAACCACCTGTCTTGCATTTTCTGCCAGAACCTGCGTCAGAGAGCCGATGCCGGGGCCGATTTCCAGCACACAGTCCTCTTTAGTTACGCCTGCGCAGGCAGCAATGTTGTCCAGAATATTGGAATCAATCAGAAAATTCTGACCAAAATTTTTCTTAAATGCAAAGCGGTTCGCTTCGATAATCTCTTTTGTTTTGCTGGGGGTTGAAATTCTTTCTGCCATGTTTTTCTCCTTTTAGATAATATTGCCGAGGATGCCGAAGCTGAGCACAGAAACAATCATGCCTGCCGTCAGAACGCCAAGCATAATGACGGGGAAGGTCTTTTTGGGGTCCATGTGCAGAAGTGCGCTGATGAGTGCGCCCATCCATGCACCCGTCCCCGGCAGGGGCATGGCAACGAAAAGATAGACCCCCCAATAGGCGTATTTTCGGATTTTGTCACTTTTCGCATCTGCCTTCCGCTCGCACCATTCCACCAAACCGTGCAGAGGTGTTTTTTTCAGTACGCGAAAGATAAAGCGGATGAATAACAAAATAAAGGGAATCGGCAAAAGGTTCCCGATATATGCAATGATGAAGGTGGGCAGCCAGTGCATCCCCATTGCAAAGCCTGCAATAATGCCGCCGCGCAGCTCCAGAATCGGCAGCAGCGAAACGATGAATACAATCATCTCTCTGGAAACACTGCCCGATAAATGTTCTACAAACCATGTTGCTAGGGTTTCAGCCAAATCAATCTCCTCCTAATTCCTAAGGGGTTTTGTATCCGAATCTTCGGTTTTTACAACTAATATATTATACATGAACAGGGGGATAGGAACAATAAAGAATTTCTTAATTTTGAAGAATCCCTGCGATTTTCCGTAATTATTTTCTGTTGTTTTTGAAAGATTGTATTTTTTTCAGTAATATGCACGAATTTTTGTTTTTATATTGAAAAAAATTGTCTGATATGTTTCAATGTGAAAAAGAGACATTTGATTGCTTCAAAAAAACAAACAAAAAATATAAAAATAGAAGGTGAGAAGTATGACAGAAGAATTAAGAGCGCAGCTCATGGGTGTAAAGCTGACAAAAAAGGAGAAGCTTATTGCGGATTTTATACTGGATAATTTTGCGGAGGCGTGTTTTATTACCTCTACGGAGATTGCAAAACGGATTCACGTCAGCGATTCTTCCGTCATCCGCTTTACCAGAACGCTGGGCTACAGCGGCTTCATGGAATTTCAGAGGGCAATCCGCAAGGCATATACCGAGCGGATGAACAGCGTTTCCGATCATATCACCATTCCCTCGGAGCGGCTCAAGCTGAGCATTTCCAAGCTGGATCAGAGTGATATCGTGGAAAGCTATTTTTCCAATGTGATGCAGAATCTCAATTCCTGCATCAACCGAAACGATACCATTGATTTTGAACGCGCGGCAAGCCTGATTGCGGGCAGTAAGCGGAAGTTCATCGTCACCTCCCGTGCGAACAGCTGCATCGGGGATATGCTGCTGCTCCTGCTCAAGCATCTTTTGCCGGATGTGTATGAAACCTCGCACCCTGCGCTTAATGTGATTGACCATCTCTGTGATATTACGGAAAATGACTGTATCGTTGCGGTCAGCTTTCCCCGTTATTCCGAAATGGATTTTCTCGCAACCCAGATGGCGTATGATGCCGGTGCGAAAATTATCCTCATTACCGATAAGGCAAGCTCCCCTCTGGCGCAGTATGCAACCCAGATTCTGACCGTCAGCGTGGATAGTAATACCTTCTTCAATTCCTATGTGGCAGTGCTGTTTACCATGGAGCTGCTCTGCTCCTTCATCAGTAAGAAGATGGGCTATTCCACGGAAGCCAAGCTGGAATTGATTGATAAGTATCTTTCAAAGGTCGGTTTATTCTGAAAATTAAGTCGAAATCAAAAAGCCTGCATTTGCAGGCTTTTTTGTATGCCGAAAATCGAATTTTAAGCGGCGGAAGGGTTCGGGGAACGAAGCGTTCTCTGACTGGAATCCGCAGAGGGGGCTTTGCCCACTCGAGGAAAACAGGGCGTTTCAAGGCATTTGCCGCCGGAACGCATCTGTTTATTCTTCTGTTTCAACAAGTCGAAATCCTGATTTCGACTTAATATCTATGGTTCACATATTCATCAATCAATGACTTTCTGCTTTCCTCCTGAAAAACCCCTTCCTCGCGCAGACAGTTCAATATCAGCGGACTGGTAGAGTGCAGAATAATATTTTCCTCCTCGATCACAATTTCAAACAGCTTTCCCTTCAGAAACCTGCTCCGCACCTTCACGAAATACGCCACAACGCCGCGAAAATCCAGCATACGTAGTGCTGTCAGCGTTGCTCTGTCCTTCCTGCTGTAGTAATAATTGCTTTTCTCCAGATAATCCCGTTTCAGCTCATAGTCCATATCTCTTGTTGTGCTGATGGTCTTGTTTTCCTTCGCCAGCGCGTTGTAATACTGGTAATTGAATAACGCCTTTTCTACGGTATCCATGTTGCGGAACGGGCCGATATCCCCGTAAACCACTGCTTCGTAGTTTTTCTGAAGATATTCCCGCTTTGTCATATCGCCCTTGGCGTATTGGTCGATGAGACTCTGTCTGTATTTGAAATATTTCTGAATGGCATTCATAGCTGCGCCCTCTTTCCATCCTTTCCCGCTAGGCATGGCGGTGTTTGCCCTGTTACAATGGGGAAAAACCACGCAAGGGGGAAGTAGTATGCGGACTTTTTTGGAGTATTATCGGCGGAGCATACAACCGCAGATAGAAATGATAGATATTTTTTTGAAAACGGAACAACCGCCGTATGATAAGGCTGCTGTCGCAGAGGTACTCGGTCTTTCTGCCGAAGCCCTAACAGCGCGCATGCAGAAGGAGCACCTCGCCTACATCACGAAGGGCATCTTTTTTCGCCTGCTTGCGGAAGGGGAAAATTCGCTTGGCGGCATGCTGAAAAGAGCCGTTGCCTGCGGTCTGCCCGAACGCTATACACCCGAAACTGCGGCGTATGTGTTCGGTCTGCCCTTGGCGGCTGTCCGAGAAGCGGCAGAAAAAACAGATTGCTCCTCTTTTTCTGAGGAGACCCTGCCGGTCTTGTTTTCTGAAATCATGCTTTGCGAAATACCAGATCTTCCGTAAGCGCGGCGGCTGTCTTTTCGTCCGTCAGAAGCTCTGCCAGTGCAATCGCAAAGGGGATGGCTGTTCCGGGCGCGCGGGATGTGATGACGTTTCCGTCCACCACAACCTCATCCGTAAGCGGTGCTGCGCCAATCAGCTTATCCTCGATGCCGGGGTAGATGGTTGCATGTCTGTCCTTCACGATGCCCAAAGCACCCAGAACCATCGGCGCGGCGCAGATAGCCGCAACCCATTTGTGCGCTTCGTGCTGCTTCAGTAAAAGTTTCGTCAGCCCTTCGTGTGCCTGTAGGTTAGTTGTGCCGGGCAGTCCGCCGGGCAGAACCAGCATATCGGCATCCTCCTCAATTTCTTCAAAAAGCAGGTCAGCTAGATAGGTTACGCCGTGTGCCCCTGTGACAGCCCTGTTTCCCGTAACGGAAACCAGCTTCGCATCCACGCCTGCGCGGCGCAGTAAATCAATGGGTGTCACTGCCTCCATTTCCTCAAAGCCCTCTGCCAGAAATACATATACCTTTTTCATGGGGAATCCCTCCTGATTGTCTTAGTGTGTCCAAGTAGTTTTATTTTACAGGAAAATCCCTGATTTTTCAACTCATGCCGCTTTCTTGTGGTATAATTAAAAATATTTGCAAGAGAGAGGAATGGATGGATGTGTTAAGATATGGAATAACGGCAAGAACGGTGCCCTCGCGTAGGGGGATGATTGCTGCGATTTCCATGTGACAAAACGGAAGAACGAATGGGTATGCTATCAGATAGGAGGAAAAGTTGCATGAAAAAACAGATGTGTATGTTTTTGGTTTTTGTGTTTCTGCTTGTCGGCTGCGGCGGACAGAATGACAAAGCCGACAATGACATGAAACCCGATTTGGAAGCAAATCTGCTTTACGAAAACACAATTTCTCCGAATGAAAAATATGTGGAAAATGAGGCGGATTTGGTTTATTACACCGTCAAGGTGTATCAAGAAACAGGCGGACTTCTGGTCACTTCCCATTCCAATTCCGCATTCAGCAAGGATATGCAGTATGAAATTGAAACCGATGCAGAAATCACAAAAGAGGATGTCTCTGTGCAGTGGCAGACCCTGTCCGGTGAAACTACCGACAGTCAGAAGAATCAGTTCGGGCTTGCTGTTGTGACAGTATCTGCAGAAGGCGCAGTCATTGACCAAAGAGTCATTAGCTTTGTCGGCGGTGCAGTGGAGCGCATCGCGGATGCAGTCAATCCCCAATGAGAAAAAGAAAGGAATATACTATGGAAATCGAACGGAAATTTTTAACGAAGGAACTTCCTTTTGACATTACGGCATATCCCTGCAAGGCAATCACGCAGGCGTATCTCTCCTTTTCCCCGACCATCCGCATCCGTCGGAGCAACACGGATTATATCCTGACGGTGAAGGGAAAGGGGCATCTGGCGCGCGAGGAATTTGAACTGCCCCTCAGCGAGGAGGAGTATAACCGCCTGTCGCTGAAAACAGAGGGCACGCCCGTCTGCAAGAAACGCTATCTCGTGCCAATCGAGGAGAATCTGACCGCTGAGGTTGATATTTATGAGGGGGAGCTGCAGGGGCTGATGACCACCGAGGTGGAATTTTCCTCCATGGAAGCGGCAGAGAAATTTGTTGCCCCGGCATGGTTCGGGCGTGATGTCAGTGAGGAAAAGGCCTATAAGAACACCTCTTTTTCGCTATACGGAATCCCAAAGGAGCTCTGATTCAGAGTTCTTTTTTGATTGCCGCCGCATATCCTGTAACAGTGATGCCGATGAAACAGACAAGCAGAGGAGGAAGGGTATGTATAACAGACGATATGATAAGGTATTCCTGATGCTGCGGCAGGAAACGGCAGGCTATGCCGTCGGCAAGCGTCCCCCTTGGGGCAGCTGCATCATGGAGCTGAAAAACGGCACGGGCAGGCTGATGCTTACGGTGCAGGGGCTGCGCCCGCTTCGCTATGCGGTGTATCTTCTGGCAGGGCAGGAGAGCATTTTCTGCGGGGAGCTGCACCCCGAAAAAAAGGAGGGGCATGCCGAGCTGAAATGGGCATTTAACCCTGATGCAGTCGGGGAGGGGAAGCGTGCCGAGGACTTCCATACGGTGCTGATTCTGGCGGAGGAGGGCGGCTGTTCTGCGCCGCTTGCGGCATATTTCGGGGAGAAAACAGACTGGAAAGCTATCTTTCAGCCGCAGAAAAAGGCAGAGCCTCCCAAAAAAAAAAAACCGCAGGAAATGCCGAAATTACAGGAAAAAATCGACCTTAAAGCAGAGGAAACCACAGCTTTATCGGAGCAAAAGGCGGAGCCGTCCAAGGCGCAGGAGAAGCCGCTGTCGGCGCAGGGCTGTCACGGCAGCTTTCAGGGACTTCTGGCGAAATTTCGACGGGAATTGGAAAATCTTGAGGAAACGGGCGTGCTTTCGGCAGAGGAAACGGCGCATATCCGCGCGACAGGAAAAACGGAAAATCCCCCTGTCAAGGAGGGTGGACAGTGTGCGGACACAGGGGCGGAAAGGGTGGACAAAACTACGGAAATAGTGGACAAAGCGGACACGAGTGGACAGCAAAAGGACACCCTTGGACAGCAGAAAAAGCTGGAACCGTTCGGGGATGGTGTCCTCTGGGATTGCCTTTTTCTGGAGGAGCTGACCCTGCTCGCACAAATTCCGCTGAAATGGCAGAAGGAATTTTTCTTCTCTCTGCTCCCCACAGAAGATATCATCATCTGATTCTGCGGCAGGCGGAAAACGGCTACTGGCTCGGTCTGCCGGGGGAATACAGCGAGGAGGAGGAAGCCAAGGCACAGCGCTTCGGGTTTCGGGAATTTCGCCGCGTGGATGGAGACTGGGGCTACTGGATGGCTTTTTTGGCGCAGGAAGGTTGAAAAAGTAAGGATTTTCGTGTATACTCATTCTGTTATTTTCGGAAATTTCAGAAGGAAAGGAACAGCTACATGAGAGTCAGAAAGAAACCCTGGGCTGCCCAGGAATTATTGGATAATACATTGGTGATTAACGATGCCCCTGAGAAAAAGGGCAAATGGAAGGAATATTTCGGGAATGACCATCCTATTTATGTGGAGATTGGCTGCGGCAAGGGCGGCTTTCTGCGCAAGAATGCGGAAGCTTACCCCGATGTGAACTTTATCGGCATTGAACAGCAGGAAACGGTTGTGGCAATGGCGGCAAGGCGCGCGGATGAGGAGCTGCCGAATTTGGCGTTTGTCTGGGATAATGCAAGCAATCTGTCCGATTTGTTCGAGGTGGGGGAATTCCAGAGATTATATCTGAATTTCAGCGACCCATGGCCCAAAAAGCGTACCTATAAGCGCCGCCTGACCTATCGCGGCTTTTTGCAGGAATATCGCCGCATCATGGGCGAGGATGCGGAAATCTTCTTTAAGACGGATAACCGCGGTCTGTTTGAATTCTCGCTGAATGAATTTTGTGCGGATGACTGGAAGCTTTCCAATATCAGTCTGGATTTACATAACAGCGATTACGAGGGCAATATCATGACGGAATATGAGGAAAAATTCTCCTCTCGCGGGATGCCGATTTATCGTCTGGAGGCAAGAAACAGAAAATAAGGAAAAAAAGGAACCCCTCTTGGTATGAGAATACATACGGAGAGGGGTTTTGCTTTATCTGGAGGATTTGTTTTTCAGGAAATGAATCCCTGCCCCAAGGAACAGCAGGACTGCGACAAGCAGAAGCGCAAAGCTGATGGGCAGCAGGAAGAAGTTTTCATGCAGATAGCCCTGCGCATCCAGATATTCGGGGGAAAGTGCCTTTGCAATCAGGCAGAAAATGCCGCAAAGCAGGACGGCTGTGCCGATATAGGGAAGGTGACGCATCACCCAGTTTTTTGTTGTGTTCATAATAAAGATCCTTTCTGAATAAAAAATAAAAGAGTTTCTTTTTGTTGCCTGACACAGTATACTCGCTTTGGAGGCAGGAATCCAGAAAGAAAGTGTTAAGATTTTTTTTGCAAAAATACGCAGGCTCATAAATTTCATAGTGACTTATAAATTTCCTAATATCTTCCGTTTTATGAGCAAATCGGCTAATATGAGTGCATCGGAAAAAACAAGAATTTTTTTAAAAACGGAAGGATTCATCATGTTAAACGAAGCAGTTGTAAAGGTATTGAAAAGCAGTATGTGCGCTACAGCAGGAGTTCCCAGAAGAAGGCGGAAACAAACGGCTGGGCGAAAAAGAACACCGCGGCTGTGATGGTGCAGAGCAGGATGGGTTCCTTTCCATTGGGGGAGGCTGCGGCAGGAAGGACTTTTGCGGCATGCTTTGCCAAGAAGTATCCGATTGCCGCGCCTGCAAGGTTCGTGAGGATATCGTTGATATCGGTTGCGCGCAGGGTGAAAAGCTGCGAAAGCTCAATGAAAAGTGTGACGCAGAGGGCAAACAGGAGCGTGCGGCGGAGGGATTGGCAGGAATCCCAGAGCAGGGGGAGAAATAGCCCCAGAGGAACGAACAGCAGCACATTTAGACAGGCATTTTGGAAATCGGCAGGGATGCCTGCAAGGGGGACGAGATGCAGCGTGACATCCGGGCTGTGGTCGAGGATGCTCGGAAAGCCGACCAATGCCAGAACTGCGGCGAAATAAAAGCCGAATAGGATGGAACAGAAAATCTGCATACGGCTGTGTGCGGTAAATTTTCCGTATAGAAGAAAAAGGGGGAGCAGGAAAACCCCTGCCGCCGCCAGTTCAACGAGTGCAAAAAGAATACGATACATGAAAGCCCCTCCTGTTCTGATACCGATGTTAGGATGGGGATAGTATACCTGTTTGGGGATGGGGAAGACAATAGAGAAACGGTTAATGTTTTTTTAAGAAAGACGAAAGAGAATAAAAAAATCCGACAGAACTTGAATCTGTCGGATTTTTATGTATTTGGTTCGGCTTCGTCCTCGGGGGCTTCGGTTGCCAGAGAGGTGAGGAAGTCGCGGTAATACTGATTGACATGCTTGCGCCAGTTACGGCAGACCTGCTGCGCCTGTGCCTTGGAGACAACGGAAACGCTGATTTCCATAAGGGTTGCGCCATTATCATCGCAAAGGCTGCATTTGACGAGATAATCCCCATTCAGCTCGGGGAAATAATTCGCAGTTACGGCATATTCTGCGCGGATGCGTCTGCTGTTTTCGTGGACATAGACATTGATTTCGTTTTTCACCTCATCGGAAATGCGGTTGATGAAGTAATTGATAACCTCCTCGCCGTCATCCGTCAGGGTATAGCGTGTGTTATTCTGCTCGCGCGTTTTTTCCAGCCAGCCGGCGCTTTCCAGCTCGGCAAGATATTGCTGTACGGAGAAATAGTCCATATAGTTTTTTTCCAGAAGGAACTGGCAAATTTCGCTATTGGAGAGGGAAATTCCCATTTTTTGCAAGAGATGCAGAATAATCAGCTTATGCTCCGCCAGCTTTTTTGTGGAATACTGCATGGACAGAGCCTCCTTTCAAATAAAGTCGTTGTCTCTTATCATAGCACATCTTTTGGTTTGTTGTAAATAACAGAGAGGTCTATTTTGCAGGACATTCCCTGTCGGATATGGTTTTCCCTGAGATAGCGGTGCAGATGATTGAGGACATCCCGTTTTCTGAGGCTCCAGAGAGGGGCGAGAAGGGTGCTTTTATCGCCGTCTCCTGTCAGGCGATGCAGGACGATATCCGTGCGCAGATGCGCGATGCAGTTCCCGACAAGGGCGAGGTATTCCTCCTTTTCCAAGGGGGTGTATTCGCCTGCGCGGTAGAGGTCTGCAAGGTCGCTGTCGGAAAGGACATGCAGAAGCTGCAGCTTCACGCCCTGAATGGGCAGGCGGTTGAGATAATCAATCGTCCGGAGAACGGTTTCTCTGCTTTCACCGGGAAGTCCGAGAATGATATGCACCACAACGGGAATATTGTGCTCTGCGAGGGCATAGACCGCCTGTGTGAACACGCTGAGCGGATAGCCGCGGCGGATGAAGGCGGCGGACCGTGTATCTGCCGTTTGCAGACCAAGCTCTACCCAGAGGTTTGTTTTTTTATTTAGCTCTGCCAGAAGGGCAAGAACATCCGCGGGCAGGCAATCGGCTCTGGTGGCAATGGAAAGACCTTCGATTTCGGGACAGGCGAGAGCCTCCTCGTATTTCTGCCGCAGTTCCTCCACGGGGGCATAGGTATTCGTGAAGGCTTGGAAATAGGCGATATAGGCAGGGTTTTTCCATTTGCCTGCCGTCTGCGCCTTGCCTTTTTCGATTTGCTCCGTGATGGAGAGGGCGGCATTTTCCGCAAAATCTCCACTGCCGCCGGCACTGCAGAACAGACAGCCCCTTGTGCCACAGGTGCCATCGCGATTGGGACAGGTAAAGCCGCCATCCAGAGAGATTTTCGCCGCTTTGCGCCCGAAGATGCTGCGATAATATTCATTTAAGCTGCGGTAGGGTTTTTCTTCCATAAAAGCCGCCTTTCAGGTTCGGAGATTTCGTTGCCGTAATTTTTCGCAGAGAGCGGTTAAGGCGCACCATTGGGGTTCATTTTCCGCTGTCTGATGAACCAGCAGGAGAAAATCAGCCTTACTGCTTTCCAGAAAGCTGCGCGTGCGCTCTGCCCTTGGCTCCTTGCAGACGGAGAGAAAGAGCGAAAAGCTTTCCTCCGTTACGGCGAGGGGGATACAGGTTTCTATTTTCTGAAGAATTTCTCCAACGGTTATGCCGCCGCAGGTCTGCCTTGCCAGATGATGATAGAGCGCGCGGCTGTTGAGGAAAATCACATTCGGGGCAGGGAACAGAGACTGCCCTGCAAGCTGTCTGCGCAAAAGAGATAAATAGCCGCAAAGTTCTTTGCGGCTGATGGATTCTGTCATAAAAATCACCTCAGAATGAGAGTTGTTCTGAGATAATATGCGCAGGGAGCGAAGGGTTTACGATAGCAATTTTTTACGGTGCTGCAAATAGCGAAAGGGTTCGGGAAACCGAGTTCATTACTTTGCTACGCAAAGCAGGTTTTGACTGCCGCCCCTTCTTGGGCGGTAAGTAGTGTCCCGAATGGAATCCGCAGTCGGAATTTACTTCCGACGAGGAAAACAGCGAGTTTCAAGGCTTTTCAGCCGATGGAACTCGTCTGTTTATTCTTCTGTTTCAACAAGTCGAAATCCTGATTTCGACTTAGGGGTCGACTTTGTCGACACCCTTATTCTTCGACCCACTTTTTGAGCTCTGCCAGAAGTGCGGCATTGTGCGCAGGGGAGAGAATACAGAAGCGCAGATAGCTTTCATCCAGAAAGGTGAAGGAGGACGCATCGCGGATGAGCATTTTTTTCTGAATACATTTTTCGAATAATTCATGCGCGGTGATGCGGTCTGTTTTCAGCTTCAGCAGAATGAAGTTCGCTTCGGAGGGATATGCCTTGATATTTTTCCATGTGGAAAGCTCTGCGAAGGCTTTTCTTCTTTCCTCGGAAACGAGGGTCTGTGTTTTCTTATGGAAGGCAAAATCCGTAAAGATATGCTGACCGATAAAATCCGCAAGGCTGTTTACGCTCCAAGGGTTTGTGTTCGTTTTGAAGCGATCCAGAAATGCCTGATTGGAGGAAATGCCATAGCCCAGACGGATGCCGGGGGCGGCAAAGAACTTGGAGGTGCCACGGATGACGAACAGGTTATCAAACTCCTTCACCAGAGGGATGGAGCAGATTTCGGGCAGGATATCGGAAAATTCGATATAGGTCTCATCAATCATGACAGAGGCCCCGATTTTTTTGCAGTGCGCCAGAATCTCACGCATTTCCTCTGTGCGGATGGCGGTGCCTGTGGGGTTATGGGGTTGCAGGCAACAAACATCCCGACATCGGGGGTGAGTGCCTTGAGCAGAGCAGGCAGATTCAACTTGAAATCCTCTTCCTCCTTCAGGGGGAAATACTTAAATTTGCCGCCGCCCAGAGAAACCTCTCTTTCATATTCGGAATAGGCAGGCCCCATGATGATGGAATGCTTTGCATGCACCGTCTGGATGAAGGTGGAAATCAGCTCCGTAGAGCCATTGCCTACAACGATATGGGAGGGGTCTGCGCCGGTATAGGTGCCGATTGCCTGCTTGAGTGCCTTATATTTTTTATCGGGATAGGTGCAGATGAGGTGCAGATTTTCCTTCAGCGCGTCCTCTGCCCTTTTGGGAAAGCCAAGAGGGTTGATATTGCCGCTGAAATCAATGATTTCTTCCTTGGGGATGCCGTAGGTTCTCTGGATGGCATCCAGATCGCCGCCGTGCGCGTGTGTCAATACTGTCATGATTGCATTACCTTCTTTCAAGAATCAATGTTTTTATTTATCAGAAAAGCTCGTCCATTTTCTCTAATTCAATCATTTTCGGGCTTTGCTCTGTTACACGGGGATACATCAGATAGGGATTGCCCTTGCCCTTTTCCAGAATTTCCAGCCTGAGGTAAGCGGCTCTGCTATGGGTGGGGTAAAGAAGCAGCGTTGTGCCGACGGAAAGGGGCAGCTCCTGCAGCATTTTTCCGTTTGCCTTATTTAAGGAACGCTTGGAGCCATTCGCGGAATATTCCAGAGGGAAGCCGTTTCGATCGGGGACGGAGAGGAGATAATCTGCCATATCCTCCAGCGCAAACGCGCCGCAGAGATCTCTGCAAAGGACGTTGACATCCATATCCTGCCCAACCTCGATAATCTTCCACAAATCCGCATCCCCACTCTGGGAGATTTTCAGGGAAAGCACATCGGGGACAACCTCTGTGAGGAAAAGCAGCTCCTGCTCCTGCGCCTCTGCCTCCTGCAGCACCGCCGCCTGCAGCTGCTCATAGGGCATGGTCTGCGGCATCTGCTGCTTATCGACATCAATGATATCGGGATCTGCGAAAAGCTCCTTTCCCAAGGCGGTCAGGCTATAATAGGTCGGGGGTG
The DNA here is from genome assembly GCF_003865035.1 of Anaerotignum faecicola. NCBI lineage: Bacteria > Bacillati > Bacillota > Clostridia > Lachnospirales > Anaerotignaceae > Anaerotignum > Anaerotignum faecicola. Next base: position 663,899 of record NZ_BHVZ01000001.1, on the reverse strand, counting down.
TGAACAGCTCTGCGCCGACATTATGCTCCATCAGAATGAGAGAGGCAAGCGTATTCACCAAGGGATAGAACTGCATGGGGGTGAAGGCAATCGGACGGATGAAGCGGAAAAAGACGCTCATGGGGGTCAGGAACCACTTATCCAGCATGATGCCCGTAAAGAGGAAGGAGGAAACAATGGAGCGTTCCTCTGCGTTCAGCTTTTCGGGCGGCGTGCGCCAGATTTCTTCGATATCCACATCGACCCGTTTATAGAAATCTATAAAAATGCGGTCAACCTCCTGATTGCTTTCCAGTAAATGATAGAAAAAATCGGGGGGTGCTATGCCGTCCTCCAAATCCATGGCTTCAATGAAGCGCTCGGATGCAAGCGTGCAGGCGGATTCCCCCAGCTGAAAGAGGATATCGGCTGTGGGCTGTGCGAAAAAGGCATCACACTCCGAGGCAGGCTGTACCCTCTGGGTATGAATGGAGGGCATGGGAGTCAGAAGCCCATGCAGCCACGCCAGACGGGTGAGATATTCCAGATAAAACTCTGCACGGAGACTTAGCTGTGCCAGAATTTCCTTTTTTTCTTCTTCTAAAAGCATCCCGTTTTCATCAGTTGCGCGATCGGGCGTGCAATAGCCGATGAGTGCCTGCAAATCCGCCACGAGGGGGTGCTTCTGGGTGGAATAGGTCATGAGGGAGAAGTGATATTCGGAGGTGAACTCCAAATCGGACTGCTCCTCCGCCGCTTTGGTATTCATAATATACGCATATTCGATTTTTGCATCGGAATCCCTTTGCAAATCCAATGCAAAGAGATTGGCAGGGGAAAGGATGGTTTCCTGCGCCAATGCCGCATAATACCACTTGCCGAACACCAGAGGGGCAATTTCAAGCAGGGGGCGGCGACAGGGGGCATCCATTTTCTGCCGCATATTTTCATATCCGTTCAGGAAAAGACCAAGAAGGGGTGCATGCTTTGCCTGCACGGAATTCGTTTGTTTTATCATCTCAAAACTCCTTTGTCTGCGGTTATTTTCGCCGCAAGCATAATCATCTTATTCTAACAGAAAAAAACGGATTTTAAAACCGCAAAGCGAAAAAATTAGTGCTGTTTGAGAGAATTTGACGGAAAAGCTGACAAAAATAAATGAAAAAAGACGATTTTTTTTCAAACAACGGAAAAAATTCATCTGGGAAGGACATTTTTTTAGATTTGTACTTGTCAAGCAACAGAATTTATGATATAGTCCTTATGTCAAAAACAAATGTTTTTAAAACAAAAACAGGAGGAAAACGCAGTGAAGGAAGATAAGAATTATTATATCGTAGATAAAGCCGTACTGCCCGAAATTTTTTTGAAGGTGATGGATGTCAAAAATCTTTTGGAAAGCAAGAAGGAAAAAACGGTACAGGATGCGGTGAACCGTGTAGGCATCAGCCGCAGTGCGTTCTATAAATATCGGGATGCGGTACATCCTCTTTACGAAAACACGAGAGGAAAGACCGTAACCATTTCCATGAACCTGGACCATACGAGAGGACTTCTGTCCTCTGTTTTAAACAGCATTGCATCCGAAGGGGCAAGTATTCTGACGATTAACCAGACCATCCCCATCAACAATATTGCGAACGTTACCGTAACGATTGAAACGAATGAAATGCAGGGCGAGCTGGGCAGATTGATGACACGCATTGAGGGTCTGGCAGGGGTACAGTCTCTGCGAATCGTTGCAAGGGAATGATTGCGGGGGAACAAAAAGTAAGGCGGAAGCAGAAAAAGAAAGAAAAAATCAATAAGAAATACTTCGTGTAATAGGAGGGAATGAAAACATGATTCATATTCAGATTCCGGCGACATCCGCAAACATGGGTCCCGGTTTTGACAGCATCGGCGTAGCAGTGCAGCTTTATAACCACATTTGGGTGGAGGAGCAGACAGACGGCTTAACGATCGAGGTAAGGCGGAAGCAGGAGCTTGAGGTTCCCACCGATGAAACGAATCTAATCTATCAGACGATGAAATTTTTCTATGAGAAGAAGGAACTGCCTATGCCGGGGATTCACCTGATTCAGGAGGACTACATCCCCATGGTGCGAGGGCTTGGCAGCAGTGCGGCGTGCATTGTCGGGGGGCTTCTGGCGGCAAACGAGCTGGCAGGCAGACCCTGCACCAGAGACGAGCTGGCACAGATGGCGGCTATGCTGGAGGGACATCCGGATAATTCCAACCCTGCGCTCTTTGGCGGCATGGTGGTCGGCGCACAGAATGAAAAAGAAATGAAATATGTTCGCTTGGAGTTGCCAGAGGATTTGGTTTTTGCTATAATGGTTCCTGATTTTCCTGTATCTACCGCTGCCTCCAGAGGAGTTCTGCCCGACAGCTACACAAGGAAGGATGTTGTATTCAACGCATCCCGTGCGGCGCTTCTGGTGGCATCTGTAATGACGGGAAATTATGAAAATTTCGATATGGCCATGCAGGACAAGGTGCATCAGCCCTACAGGGCGCAGCTGATTGACGGCATGGAGGAAATTTTTCGGCATGCCAAGGATTTTGGCGCGGTTGCCAGCTATTTGAGCGGTGCGGGCTCTACCTTGATGGCAATGGTGACAAAGGAGAAGGCAGAGAGATTCGAAAGAGAAATGTCTGCATACCTGGGCACCCTTCCGCATAACTGGAAGCTGCAGCTTTTGCAGGCGGACAGAGTGGGCGCAAGGGTGGAGAGAGAGTAATTCCGCCAAGGAAAGTTGGACAAGAGTACAGGAGGAAAAAGACGATGTTGATTGTGCAGAAATACGGCGGCAGTTCCGTCGCAAATGCCGAAAGAGTGTTTAATGTTGCAAAGCGCATCATGCGTACAAGAATGGAAGGGAATGACGTTGTGGTTGTATTGTCCGCACAGGGCAAGACAACAGACGGCCTGATTGCGAAGGCAAAGGAAATCAACGCCAAGCCCAGCCGCAGAGAAATGGATATGCTGCTTTCTACAGGGGAACAGCAGTCTGTTGCGCTGATGGCAATGGCAATCAGTGCGATTGGCGGCAGAGCGGTTTCTCTGAATGCGGCACAGGTTGGGATTGAAACCACAAATACATACAGCAATGCGCGCATCCGCCATATCAATACAGAGCGGATCGAAAACGAGCTGGATGAAGGCAGTATCGTATTGGTGACAGGGTTCCAGGGGGTAAATGCCATTGGCGATACCACCACACTGGGGCGCGGCGGTTCCGATACCTCCGCGGTTGCTCTGGCGGCGGCCCTCAATGCAGATATGTGTGAAATTTATACAGACGTAGAGGGTGTTTACACGGCAGATCCCCGTGTGGTGCCGGATGCGGTAAAATTAGATGAAATCAGCTACGATGAAATGCTGGAGCTGGCCTCTTTGGGTGCAAAGGTGCTGCACAGCCGTTCTGTTGAGGTAGCGAAAAAATACAATGTGAAATTGGTTGTACGTTCCAGCATGTCCGAAGCGGAAGGTACAGAGGTGAAGGAGGACGTTAAGATGGAAAGAATGCTGGTTAGCGGCGTTGCAGCAGATAAGAAAGTATCCCGTATCTCTATCATGGGTATCAATGATGAACCCGGTAAGGCATTTGAGGTATTCTCTTTGATGGCGAAGGAAAAGGTAAGCGTAGATATTATTTTGCAGTCCACAGGTGCAGACGGCAAGCAGAATATTTCCTTTACCATTGGCGAGGATGATCTGGATATTGCGCTAAAGGCTCTGGAAAAGAACAAGGAACGCCTGACAGCGAGAGAAATCGTGCATGACGAAAACACAGCGAAGCTTTCTATTGTTGGCGCAGGCATGGCAACCAACCCCGGCGTTGCGGCAATGTTCTTTGAAGCAATGTATGACGCAGGGGTAAATATTCAGATGATTTCCACATCCGAAATCAAAATCACTGTGCTGATTGCGAAGGATGACGTAGATGCGGCTATGGTTGCGGTACATGATAAATTCAAGATGGCATCCGTAAACATGAGAAAGGCAGCGGATACGGAGGAATGATTTCTAAGTCGAAAGTCGGCACCTGAGTGCCGACTTTTTTGATACTGCTTTTTCTGAAAAAGGAAGGAGGAGGTGCCATGAAACGAAACGAAAGGCTTTCAGCGAAGGACAGAAGGCTGCTCAAGGAAACGCTGAAGGAGCTGAACCGACAGGGGCGGCTACAGGAGGAAAAGCTGGCGAAGCAGCATGGCAGCACCTCGGTTTATCAGCACAGCATCAATGTGGCATACCTGAGTCTCTGGCTTGCAGGCAGGCTTCCGCTGCGGACAGACCGCGGGGCACTGGTGCGCGGGGCGCTTTTGCATGATTATTTTCTGTATGACTGGCATAAGAAGGATGACGGGCATCGCTGGCATGGATTTCGCCACGGAAAAACAGCGGCGAGAAACGCAAAACGGGACTATCGGCTGAACCGATTGGAGGAATATATCATTGCAAGGCACATGTTTCCGCTGACGGTTCTGCCGCCGAAATCCAAGGAGGGGTGGATGGTCTGTCTGGCGGATAAATGGTGCGCGGCGGAGGAAACGGTGCGCCCGTTTTTCAGAATTTTCAGAAAAAGAGGGAACCCTCATAAATAAAAAAGAGAGAAGTATAAAAAAGCGAGATCTTAGGGAAAGCAAGACCTCGTTTTTTTAATTTCCGCAAAAGAAAAAGCCCTTGCAAACGCAAGGGCAAAAAGCGGATGACGGGAATCGAACCCGCCTCTAAAGCTTGGGAAGCTTTCATTCTACCAATGAACTACATCCGCATGGATTTATTTGTTACTAAATCATTATACTCTGAACTGCTGCTGATGTAAAGTCCTAATTTCATATAAATTCTTTTCTTTTTTTGACATTTTTTCGTATACTTTCTTTTTCGTCAGGAGACTTAGTTTTCTTTTGACGGGCATACTAGCAACAGTGATTCTGAAAGGATGCGAGGGATGCGGGATGGAAAAATTTGTGATAACGGGAACAGAAGAAGGGCTGCATGGCAGGGTAAAAATCAGCGGTGCGAAAAATGCGGTTTTGCCGATTCTGGCGGCGTGTCTGTTGACAGAGGAGGTCTGCGAGATTCAGAATGTACCGCCACTTGCGGATGTGCGGCACATGGCGGAGCTGCTCACGGAGCTGGGCGCGCGGGTAGAATATGATGCGGCGGCGGAGAAGATGTGCGTGCAGGCGACAGAGCTTACGCATGTGGAAGGGGCATACGAAACGGCAAGAAAGATGCGTGCCTCCTTTCTGGCGGCAGGGGCGTTATTGGCAAGATGCGGTGCGGCAAGGCTGCCCCTGCCCGGCGGGTGTCAGATTGGAAGCAGGCCGATTGACCTGCACTTAAAGGGCTTTCATCTGATGGGGGCGAAAAGCAGACAGGCGCATGGGATGGTGGAATTACAGGCGAAGGCACTCAGGGGCAGTGACATTTATCTGGATTTTCCAAGCGTGGGTGCAACGGAGAATATCCTGCTGGCGGCAACACGGGCGAAGGGGATTACAACGATTGAAAATGCGGCGGCAGAGCCGGAAATCTGCGATCTGGCGGATTTTCTGCGGAAGATGGGCGCAGAAATTGAAGGGGACGGCACGGACACGATTACGATTCGGGGCGGAAAGGAGCTGCACGGCGCAGTGCATCGGGTCATTCCCGACCGTATGGAGGCAGGGACATTTTTAGCGGCGGCGGCAATTACGGGCGGTGATATCATTCTGGAAAATGTGCAGGAGGAGCACCTGAAGCCTGTACTGGCAAAGCTTGCGGAATGCAACATCAAAACGGAGCGGACGGCGGAGGGAATACGGGTCTGGCGAAGGGGCAGGCTCTGCGGTGTGCAGGTAAAGACCATGCCCTTTCCCGGCTTTCCGACCGATATGCAGGCACCCTTTATGAGCCTTTTGGCAGTGGCGAAGGGAACCAGCGTGATGACGGAAACAATTTTTGAAAACCGTTTTTCTCATGTGGGAGAGCTGCAGCGGATGGGGGCGAATATCAAGATTGACAGCCGCAGTGCGGTAATCGAAGGGGTGGAAACGCTGACGGGGGCAAAGGTGCGCGCAACCGACCTGCGCGCAGGTGCGGCACTCATTTTATCCGCATTGGCGGCGAAGGGCGAAACGGAAATCAGTGATATTTATCACATTGAACGAGGCTATGACAGGATTGACGAAAAGCTGCGGCGGCTGGGGGCGGATATCCGCAGGGAGGAGGAATAAATATAAAATATAATAGGAAGGAACTGCCTTTTATTTACAAAACGTTTACAATTCGTTCATGAGGCGGAAATGCTTTTCTTTTATCCTATATTTTAGTATTATAAAGGGGGAGTTTCTACTCCCTGCTACATAGAGAGTGTTTAGTGAAAGAGTGTTTAGTGAATTTGTTTGGAAGAAGAAAGCGAGTTGTGGTCTATGGATGTGAATAACCAACGAAAGCCTTTATTATATTATTGGCTGATTGCACTGCTGATTATGGGAGTAATCAATATGTTTTTCCTGCCCTTTATGACGAAGAACACCATAGAGCAGGTGAATTATGATGTTTTCCTGACGCAGATGCAGAATAAAAATATCTCACAGGCAGAGGTGAATGAGGATGTCATTTATTTCTATCTGAAGGATGAGGACAAATCGGATAAAGCAGGCACAACAATTTTTTCGGAGAACACCCAGAAGGTATACTCTACCGTAAGGATGGATGACCCGCAGCTGGTAGAGCGGCTGTATAACGCAGGGGCATCCTTCGGAGAGGTGAAGCCGAGGGAGGTTTCCCCCTGGTTCAGCACGCTTGTGATGTTTGTTGTGTTCTTCCTGCTGTGGCAGTTTGTGATGAAAAAAGCCATGAGCAAGATGGGCGGCATCGGCAATGCGATGTCCTTCGGGAAATCGAATGCGAAGGTATATGTGAAGGCGCAGACGGGCAAGACCTTTAAGGACGTTGCAGGGCAGGATGAAGCGAAGGACGCATTGCGCGAAATTGTGGATTTTCTGCATAATCCCCAGAAATATACGGAAATCGGCGCATCCATGCCAAAGGGCGCATTGCTCGTAGGCCCTCCCGGAACAGGGAAAACACTGCTGGCGCAGGCGGTTGCGGGCGAGGCAGAGGTTCCCTTCTTCTCCATTTCCGGCTCGGAATTTGTGGAAATGTTTGTCGGCATGGGCGCGGCAAAGGTGCGTGACCTCTTTAAGCAGGCAAACGAAAAAGCACCCTGTATCGTATTTATTGATGAAATTGATACCATCGGGAAAAAGCGTGACGGCAACGGCATGGGCGGCAACGATGAGCGGGAGCAGACCCTGAACCAGCTGCTGACGGAGATGGACGGCTTTGACGGCAGAAAGGGTGTTGTTATTCTGGCGGCAACGAACCGCCCCGAAACACTGGATAAGGCACTGCTGCGTCCCGGTCGATTCGACAGAAGAATTCCCGTGGAGCTGCCTGATTTGAAGGGCAGAGAGGCAATTCTCAAGGTACATGCGGAAAATGTCAAGATGGAAGGCGGAATTGATTTCGGCACAATCGCAAGGGCAACCTCGGGTGCCTCCGGTGCGGAGCTTGCGAATATCATCAATGAAGCGGCGCTGCGTGCGGTACGCATGGGGCACAATCGCGTAAAGCAGGAGGACCTGATGGAGAGCGTTGAGGTGATTCTGGCAGGCTACCAGAGAAAGGGTGCTGTGATTTCTCCGGAGGAAAAGAAAATCATTGCATACCACGAGGTTGGACACGCATTGGTTGCGGCAAAGCAGAAAAATTCCGCTCCCGTGCAGAAGATTACGATTATTCCCAGAACCAGCGGTGCATTGGGCTATACCTTGCAGGTGGATGAGGGCGAAAAATCGCTGATGAGCAAGGAGGAACTGTTCAATAAGATTGCAACCTTTACCGGTGGGCGTGTGGCGGAGGAGCTGAAGTTTGGCTCCATCACGACAGGTGCATCTAACGATATTGAGCAGGCAACACGCCTGGCAAGAGGGATGATTACACGCTTCGGCATGAGCGAGGAATTCGGCATGGTTGCACTGGAAACCATCAATAACCAGTATCTCGGCGGCGACACCTCTCTGGCTTGCTCCAATGAAACCGCAACGAAGATTGACGCGGCTGTGGTTGCTGTGGTGAAGCAGGCGCATGAGAAGGCTGTGGGCATTATTCGGGAGAATATGAATAAGCTGGATGAAATTGCACAGTTCCTTCTGGAAAAGGAAACGATTACAGGCGAGGAATTTATGGAAATTCTGAACCGTACAGAGGAATAAAACGGAATATCAAAAATAGCGGGACTTCACGGAGTTCCGTTATTTTTATACATAAAAGATAGACAATTTTTTTACGGAAGTGTAAAATAGAAAGGAAGTTCTGAGAGGAAGGGGAATACCCATGTCGGTGCATACGGTGCAATATGAAGGGATTGAAATTGAATACGAATTGACGCGCAAAAACGTGAAGTATATCAACCTGCGTGTGAATAAGCATGGCAAGGTGGTTGTTTCTGCGGGGGAGCAGGTGCCCTTTGCGGTGATTGATGAATTTGTGCAGTCCAAGGCGTTCTGGATTATTACCCATCTGGCAGAGATTGAGAAGATTAGGAATGAGATTTCCGATGCGAGCCTGTATGACGGGAAAACGGTGTATTACCTCGGCAAGCCCTATCGGCTCAGACTGGAACGCGGCGAACAGCGGATTACGGTTGCGGAGGATACCATTCTGCTTTCCTCCCCGAAGCTGTATTCCGATGTGCTGAAGGCGGAATATCTGGCTTGGCTGAAGGCGCAGGCGGAGAAGAAATTTGCGGAAATTATGGATAGAATATATCCCTTGGTGAAAGAATATCATATAGCAAGGCCGGAAATTAAAATCCGAAATATGAAAAGCATCTGGGGTAGCTGTACTACAACGGGCAGCACGATTCGGTTGAACCTGCAGCTGCTGAAGGCGGATGAGGCTTGTATTGAGCAGGTGGTGCTGCATGAGCTGCTGCATTTTCGGTATCCCAATCATGGGAAAGCCTTTTATGACCTTCTGGGACGGCTGATGCCGGATTGGAGGGTGCGGAAGGAGCGACTGGATAAGAATTTCAAGGATGGGATATAAAATCGGGAGGGGGATTTGACAAATCCCCGCTTTGGGGGTATAATAGGTAATGATAATAAATTCATATTGACGCGGAGTAGAGCAGTCCGGTAGCTCGTCGGGCTCATAACCCGGAGGTCGCAGGTTCAAATCCTGTCTCCGCAATCAAAAAGAGAGATACAAGAGAAAATCTTGTATCTTTTTTTATGCCCTGCGACCGACGGGTTTCCGGGGCTGCAGCACCGACCGCTGCCGGTGGCAGAAGAAGGAAGGTGATGCAGGCGAGAAATCGGGAGTTCCGCAGACAGAACGCAGAGAGGGAGAGCGGGCGACCAGATTTCGAGGTGGGCAAGGCAGGTTCAAATCCTGTCTCCGCAAGCGAAAAAGGGATACAAGAGAAAATCTTGTATCTTAGGGTGTCGACAAAGTCGACACCCTAAGTCGAAATCAGGATTTCGACTTGCTAAGACAGAAGAATAAACAGACGAGTTCCATCAGCTTAAAAGCCTCGAAACTCGCTGTTTTCCTCGCCGGAAGTGAATTCCGACTGCGGATTCCATTTGGGAAACGGATTTGTTTCCCAAGCCCTTCCGCTGCCTCAAAATTACTTTGTCTACAGTCTGAGATACAAGAGAAAATCTTGTATCTTTTTTTATGCCCTGTGACAGACGGGTTTTTACAGATTTAGGAATCGGAAAAAAGAAAATCAATAGGGATGATTGGAGACCAGCCCATTTACAATACGAAGGATACTATCAAGCTGGGCAGCATCAAGGCGCTTGAGCTGCTCTGTGAGGGTGTGGATTTTTTCGGGATGCTCTGACTCCAGATCGAAAAATTCCATTGGGGTGATGTTCAGATAGTCACAGATTTCAAAAAAATTGGACATGGAAGGGAAGGTCTTATTGTTTTCAATGCTGTTGATGTAGCCGGGGTTCTGCCCGAGGGAAAGACTCATATCCCTTGCGGAAACGCCCTTTGCCATACGCAGCTGTACCAATCTTTTGGAAAATGCCTCTTTACACATGCTTGTATCACCTCCATGTGTCATATTATATCTAATAAAAAACTTGAAATATTCTATATAATCAGTTATTTTTGACTAGATATCGGTTTGTACCTAATAAACAGATAGAAAATAGAAGAAGAAAACAAATGTATCAAAAAATTTTCATTTTTCTTGAAAATATTTGAAAATTGCTCTTAAAAATGCTAGGATATTGACATAGGTCAATGAAAGGGTTTGATTTTTATGTTATGTTGTAGGAAACAGCAAAAACTCATGAAGCATGATGAACCTTATAAAACAAGGAAGAAGATGTATTGGCAGAAAGACAAGGCTTAGAGGTTTGGGGATATCGTATGTGTATGAAAGACAGGATGAGACGGTTTCTGGTGGATGTTCTGGACATCCATAATAAAGATGTAATCGAAAAAGTTATTGGTATTTCCAGCACCAGGCACTACCCGAAGGGGCGGGCACTGTACAATCAGGGAGAACCGGTGGATACCTGCTGCTTCCTGATGGAAGGCGTGACGGGCGCATTTCTTTATACGACGGGCGGAAAGCAGATTTCGGATGATTTTTCTTTTGTATCCGGCGAGATGATTACGCCGTTTACGAACCGGCAGAGAAAAGCGCTGACCTCTGTGGTCGCGATGTCGAATGTAGATGTTTTTGTGATTGCCAATATGGATGTAATCACGCTGTTTAGAACCTATCCGGAATTTCAAACAATCCTTTTTGAATGGCTGATGCAGGCGTACCACAAGCAATGGGCGCTCAAAAGTGCGCGGTATCAGATGGCGGCGAAGGAGCGGTATCTTTTCTTTTTGAAGGAATATGAGGGGCTGGAGGATGTGGTCAGCGACCGTTTTTTAGCTTCGTTTTTAGATATGTCGCCGGAGACGCTGAGCCGGCAGAAGCGGTGCCTGCGGGAGGAAAAGCCCGATTGAAGCAACGGAAGGAAGGCATCTTTCACATTTTTCTCAAAGGAGGATGTGCGAATATAAGAAGCGGAGAGGCGAAGGGGGGAGATGCAGCGAGAAAGAAGGCTGTTTGAAATAGAAAAAAAGGGTTTTCAAAGGAACGGAAAAATAAAGAAAGGTTGAAGGAAAAATGAAAAAGAAAAAATACCTTGCGATTTTCATGGCAATGAGCATGGCAACTGCAACTGCACCTGTGACAGCATTGGCAGATGATGTGGCAGACACAACAGGTACAGAAAGCGGTGCAGGGGCAGGCGAAAGCGGCAGTGGTGAAACTGGCAGTACAGGTGAAACTGGCAGTGAAAATGGCGGCACAGAAGGCGGTAGCACAACAGCACCTGATACACCTGCCGAAAACGAAGGTGTTAAGACTATTGATGAGTTAAATGCCGCAATTACTGCCGCAGGGGAAACAGAAACTACTATTAAACTTGCTGCTGATATCAGAGGGGATGTTGTAGTACCTGAAAAGGCAAATATTACAATCTACCTGAATGGTAAGAGGATTACAAACAGTGTTGGGCACACAATTATGAATAACGGCACCTTGACTATTAAGGGTGAAGGTACAGTTGATAATATTACTCACGGGAAAGCAGCTCTCTATAATAAGGGGACGGTTACTTTAAACGGAGGTACTTTTGACCGTACTCAAGAAAATGGTAAAAGTGATAGTTCTTCTGGCGGTAACTCCTATTACACCATCAAGAATGTTGGTAATATGACCATTAACGAAGGCGTAAACGTGCTGACAGCGGAGGGGAATGACGAGTTGGGCAGATTCTCCAGCCTTGTTGCGAATGGTTACTACAATGGTACTACATACGACAACGACAAGGGAGTGGATAACCCTACGTTGATTATCAATAATGGTACCTTCTCGGGAGGTCTGAATACGATTAAAAATGATGACCGTGCAGAGTTGACTATTAACAACGGTACATTCAAGAATTTCTATCAGGCAACTGTTCAGAATCATAATATTGCAACAATCAACGGTGGTACCTACAAAGCTGCAAGTGATGCAAGCAGTACAGGAAAAGAAACCTACGGTGTTTATAACTGTGGTTGTGGTGTTAATATTGACCTTGGTACATTGACTGTAACCGGCGGTATCTTTGAAGGTGCGGATTATGCGATTGCTGATGTCAGCAGTCAGCCTGCTATTGTGAATATTTCTGGTGGTTGCTTTAGTGGTGCTAAAGGTGCAATTGTTAAAGGTACAAACTCTAATGCTACAATCTCTATCTCCGGCGGCACTTTCTCCGATAAGCCTGCCAATGCTTATGTAGCAGAGGGCTATAAAGCAATTCAGGTTAAAGGTGACAAATACGTTGTAACGAACAAGATTGCTCTGGACAAAACAAGCACAAGAATCCGCAGAGGTTACACAGACACACTGAAAGCCATCGTAGAAGCAAACGGCAAAACATACGAAGTAGCAGACCCTATAACATGGGCAAGTGATAAAGAAGCAGTCGCAACTGTAGAAAATGGCGTTGTTACAGGTGTAGACTATGGTAGTGCAACCATCACAGCAACACTGGGCGGTGTAACAGAAGCACCCACAACACCCGGAGAAACAGAAACACCTGATACAACAGATGCGCCTACAACTCAGGCAGAAGGTGATACAGCAACAGGTGACGGCACAGATACAGACGGTGACAATACACCTTCTAACATACTGACGGCAAGCTGCACCGTAACAGTATTCAAGAAATCTTCTTCCAGCTCCTCCTCCGGCGGTGGCGGCGGCAGCAGTGTTACAAAATACGGTGCAACCATCTCTGACAGCAAAAACGGTGCTGTAACCGCAAGCGCGGCAAAGGCAGAAACAGGTGACAAGGTTATTCTGACACCCAAGGCTGACGAGGGCTATGCACTGGATAAGATTACCGCAAAGGACAAGGACGGCAAGGAAGTTAAGCTGAAAGCAGAAAAGGACGGCACATACTCCTTCACCATGCCGAAGGGCGGCGTAACCGTTGATACAACCTTCAAGCAGGCAGAGGGCGCAGCCAACACAGACAAGCCCGCAGCAGCAACAAAGACAATCCTTCTGCAGATTGGCAGCACAGCAGTGATTGTGGACGATCAGGCAATCATCAACGATGTTGCACCCGTAATCCGCAACGACAGAACTCTGGTTCCCATCAGAGTCATCACAGAAGCACTGGGCGGTCAGGTTGCTTGGAACGAAGCCGCAAAAGAGGTTACTCTGACTGTTAACGGCAAGGAAATCAAAATGACTATCGGCAAAGCTCTGGAAAAATACGGCGTTGCTCCTGTTATCATCGGCGGCCGCACCTTTGTACCCGTTCGCTTTGTAGCGGATGAGCTGGGCGCAGTGACCACATGGGACGATGCAACAAAGACTGTAACAATTCAGGCGGTAAAATAAATTTTTCCGAAAATCTTAGCTGAAAACAATCAAAATGGCGTTCATCCGCAAGGATGGACGCTGTTTTCTGCTTTCGGGAAGAAGTGGGGCGAAAAATACAGCCCTCGAAAAAAAACACTTTCCACTGCACCGTTTTCGTGATATAATTCTAATGTTATAGGGCGAAATATAGAGAAAAACGACTACTTTTTGGGGAACGGCGGCTTTTTCGCCTGTTCAGAGATATAGATTGTCCTTTGGAATTGATTGGAAGGATGAATGTTTTTATGGATAAATTAGTTGTAAGGGGCCGAAAAAGATTGACCGGAGAGGTTACCATCAGCGGTGCGAAAAACGCGGCGGTGGCTGTTATTCCGGCGGCGGTAATGGCAACCGGAGTGAGTGTACTGGAGAATCTTCCCAGTATTGAGGACGTTAGAAATATCTGTCATACCATTCAGGAAATGGGCGGTAAATGCAGATTTTTAGATAAACATACTTTGGAAATTGACTGTAACGAGGGTGTCAGCTATCAGGCGACCTTTGAGGGCGTGCAGAAAATGCGCGCATCCTATTATCTCATCGGTGCGCTTTTGGCACGCTATAAAAAGGCAGAGGTGGCAATGCCCGGCGGCTGCAATTTTGGCAAACGCCCCATTGACCTGCACCTGAAGGGCTTCCGTGCGCTTGGTGCAACCGTCATTGAGGAGGACGGCATGGTGAAGGCTTATGCCGAAAAGCTGATTGGTACTTCCATCTACATGGATCAGGTGAGCGTTGGCGCGACCATCAATGTCATGCTTGCGGCAACCATGGCGGAGGGCACCACAACGATTGAAAACGCGGCAAAGGAGCCGCATGTGGTAGATACTGCAAACTATCTGAACATGATGGGGGCAAATATCAAGGGCGCAGGGACAGATGTGATTCGTATTAAGGGCGTTCCCGAACTGAAGGGCGCGCAGTATACCATCATTCCCGACCAGATTGAGGCAGGCACCTACATGATTGCGGCGGCGATTACGGGCGGCGATGTGCTGGTGAAGAATATCATTCCCAAGCACATGGATTCCCTGACAGCAAAGCTGGAGGAAATGAATGTGAAGGTGGCGGAATGGGAGGATTCCATTCGCGTGATGGCGGATGAGCCCTTGCGTGCGGTAAATGTAAAGACCATGAGCTACCCCGGCTTCCCGACGGATTTACAGCCTCAGATTGCAACGCTTCTTGCGGTCTGCAACGGGACAAGTGTGCTGACGGAAAATGTCTGGGAAAACAGATATCAGTACATGGGTGAGCTGCGTAAGCTGGGCGCAGATGTGGAAATTAACGGCAGAGTGGCAACCATCCACGGCATTAAGCATTTCAGCGGCGCGGAGGTTTCCGCAACAGACCTGAGAGCAGGCGCGGCAATGATTCTGGCGGCACTGGCGGCAGAGGGCGAAACCATCATTGACGGCGTGCGTTATATCGACAGAGGCTATGAGGATGTCGAGGAAAAATTCAGAGCCATGGGCGCGGATATCGACCGTATCCCCGGCGAGCAGTAAAAAGAGAACAAGAGAGCCTCGGAGCAGTTCCGAGGCTTATTTTATGGAAAAACACGAAGGAAAAGAGGTGAACCGGCTTGCGGATGGAATTTTGCACCATCGCCAGCGGCAGCAGCGGCAACTGCACCTATATCGGGACGGATTACACGAAAATATTGATTGATGCAGGCATCAGTGGCAAGAAAATCGAGGAAGGACTTGCAAATTTGAAGCTGACGGGCGACAAAATCGATGCGCTGTTTATCACCCATGAGCATGTTGACCATATCAAGGGGGCAGGCATCCTTTCCCGCAGGTTTGATATCCCCATTTTTGCCACGGCGGATACCTGGGCGGCGATGGAGGAAGGCCTTGGGCGGATTGCGCCGAGCAACAAGCGGATTGTGTATGCGGATGAGGTCTGCGCGGTGAATGACCTTTGCGTGAAGCCGTTTCGGATTCCGCATGATGCGGCAGAGCCGGTCGGCTATAACGTCTTTTCGGGCGAGAAAAAAATCACACTGGCAACCGATATCGGGCATGTGACGGATACGATTCGGGAAAGCATAGAGGACAGTGATGTGCTGCTTTTAGAGGCAAATCATGATGTGGAAATGCTGAAAAAGGGCGGTTATCCATGGTCGCTGAAGCAGCGGATTCTGGGCGAAAACGGACATCTTTCCAACCATACGGCAGGAAGGCTTCTGGCAGAGGTGATGACGGGAAAGATGAAATATGTTTTTTTGGGGCACCTCAGCGAGGAAAACAATAACCCCCATCTGGCGTATGAAACAGTAGAGGAAATCCTGCGGAACAACCGCATTGAGGTTGGCACGCATGTAAAAATGGATATGGCGAGCCGTTTTCAGAATGGCGTGAAGGTGGAACTGTAACGGAGGGTTGGCATGAAGGTTACGGTCGTTTGCGTAGGCAAATTGAAGGAAAAATACTGGCGCGATGCCATCGCGGAATACAGCAAGCGGTTGAGCCGTTATATGAAGCTGGAGATTATCGAGCTGGCGGATGAAAAGGCACCCGAAAACATGAGCGATGCACAGGCGGCGGAGGTCAAGGAAAGGGAAGGACAGCGGATTCTGAAAAACGTGAAGGACGATGCCTTTGCGGTGGCGCTTGCGGTGGAAGGAAAGATGCTTTCCTCCGAGGAGCTGGCAGAATTTATGGCGAAAAAGAGCGTTGGCGGCGTGAGCCATATCGTGTTCATCATCGGCGGCTCTCTGGGGCTTTCCCCTGCGGTGATGCGGCGCGCGGATTATGCACTCAGCTTTTCCAGAATGACATTTCCGCACCAGATGATGCGCGTGGTTTTATTGGAGCAGATTTACCGCTCGGAGCGGATTCAGCGCAACGAGCCATATCATAAATAAAGAAATTGCGAGAAAGGGAAGATTGCAATGAAAAAAGGCATGAAAATTGTGCGGTTTATCGGGATTGTGTGCTGGTTTCTGGCGCTGTTCATTCTGATTAACGGGCATCAGGAGAAGAAAAAAGCGGCAGAAGAGGCGGCAAAGCAGCCTGCCATTGTAACGGAAACAAAAGAAACGAATGACGGAGCTACACCAAGCACCGTGATTTTCCCCGAATAAAAAAGAAAGCGTTCTCAAATGGAATATCCTAAAGAGAACGCTTTTTTATGTTTTCGACTTAATTTTCTAAAAACGCTTCGCCGATTTTGAACACATCCCCTGCGCCGACCGTCAGAAGTAAATCCCCTGCCTTGCAGTTTTTCTCCAGATAGGAGCGGATGGCATCAAAATCCCCGACATATCTTGCGGATTTGCCTGTTTTCGCGATTCTGTCCGCAAGCATGGCGGCGGAAATGGTGCCGTCATCGGATTCCCTTGCGGCATAGATATCCGCAATGATGACTTCATCTGCATCGGTGAATGCTTCGCCGAATGCATCAAAGAGGAACTTCGTTCTGGAATAGGTGTGCGGCTGGAATACGCACCAGGTTGTACGGTGCTGCACCTTTTTTGCCGCCGCCAGTGCCGCCTTGATTTCTGTGGGGTGGTGCGCATAATCATCAATGACAACAACGCCGTTTTTTTCGCCTTTTTTCTGGAAGCGGCGTTCTGTGCCCGTAAAATGCAGAAGCCCCTTTTGGCAATCCGCAGGACAGACACCTACAAAATGTGCCGCCGCAATGGATGCCACCGCATTTGTGATATTATGGTCTCCGGGTACATTCAGATGGAAATTCCCGAATAATTCGCCTTTATAATATACATCAAAGGTATTCTTGCCGTCCGGCTCATGGATGATATTTTTCGCCTGCCAGTCCGCACCGTCCGCCAGTCCGAAGGTTTCTACGGTGCAGTCCAGTCCCTGTGTCAGCTCTGCCACGTTTTCAATCGCCTGATTGATAACCAATGCACCCTTCGCAGGGATACGCTCTGCAAAGGCATGGAAGGAGCGGCGGATATTCGCAAGGTTTTTGAAATAATCCAGATGGTCGCTTTCCACATTCAGAATCACACCGACGAAGGGCTTGAACTGCAAAAAGCTGTCGAAATATTCGCATGCCTCGGCAACGAAATACGGAGAGTGACCGATTTTCAGGTTACTGCTGATGGTAGGCAGGATGCCGCCAACCGTAATGGTGGGGTCTGTCCCTGCGGCAAGCAGGATTTCGGAAACCATGGATGTGGTTGTAGTCTTGCCATGTGTGCCTGCAACGGCAATGGAATCCTCATATTCCGCCATGATTTCGCCCAGCAGTCTGGCTCTGTCCATCAGGGGGATATGCTTTGCCTGCGCCGCCTGATATTCGGGGTTATCAGGATGGATTGCCGCGGTATAGACCACTAAATCTACATCATCCGTGATGTTTTCCGCCTTGTGTCCGAAGTTGATATGAATCCCCAAATTCTGCAGGTGCTTTGTCACAGGGGATTCCTTGATATCCGTACCGGAAACGATACAGCCCTTATCTGCCAGAATTTCTGCCAGACCGGACATGCTGATGCCGCCGATGCCGATGAAATAAATGTGTTGTCCTTTTTGAAATGTTGTCATATTCTATCGCCTCAAAATCTATTAAATGGGTTCAAATTTTTCTGAAATTTAACAAAATCATCATATAGTTTAACCTTCATTATAGTATACTGGCATGAGAAAGGCAATCTTTTCTCTGCGTTTTCTTTTTCTGTGTTTTATATTTTATACAGAAAGCACCGGAAATAAACCCATACGGGCGCAGGAGCAACGTGCAAATTTTCTCAATCAGAAAAAAGGAAAGAGAAAAAGCCAATCGAAATAAGGCGAAATTTCGGCACAGATGCCGTAGATAATCTTTGCAAGTTTATTTTCCTATGCTATAATAATCAAAACAGAGCCTATGACTTTGTTACATATATACAACCTGAAAAGATAGGGGTGGGTAATATGCGTAAAAAAGAAATGATAGCAATGCTTCTGGCGGGTGGACAGGGCAGTCGTCTGGGCGTGTTGACAAGAAAGGTGGCAAAGCCTGCCGTTGCATACGGGGGGAGATATCGTATCATCGATTTTCCGCTGAGCAACTGCATTAACTCCGGTGTGGATACCGTCGGCGTGCTGACACAGTATCAGCCGCTGCGTTTGAATCAGCATATCGGGATTGGGATTCCATGGGATCTGGATAAGAAAAACGGCGGTGTGACGATTCTTGCACCGCATGTGAAAACAGGGGATTCCGGCGAATGGTTCAACGGGACGGCAAACGCCATTTATCAGAATATTGACTTTATCGACAGCAATAATCCGGAATATGTGCTGATTCTTTCCGGTGACCACATTTATAAAATGGATTATTCCAAGATGCTTGCCTTCCATAAGACGCACAATGCAGCGGCAACGATTGCCGTTATGGAGGTGCCGATGGAGGAAGCAAACCGCTTCGGCATTATGAATACCGAGGACGGCGATAAGATTTACGAATTTGAGGAAAAGCCGGAAAGCCCCAAGAGCAATCTTGCTTCCATGGGGATTTACATATTTACATGGGACAGACTGCGTGATGCGTTGATTGAGGATAATTCCATCCATCCGGACAGCGATTTCGGCAAGCACATCATCCCTAAAATGCTGGATGAGGGACAGCCCATGTATGCATGGCGCTTCGATGGATACTGGAAGGATGTCGGCACCATTCAGTCCTATTGGGAGTCCAATATGGATTTAATCCGCACCCTGCCCGAATTCAACCTCTACGAGGATTTTTGGAAGATTTATACCAACAGCGACCATCAGCCGCCGCAGTATACGGCACCCGGCTCAAAGACAGAGGAAGCGCTGCTTTCTGACGGCTGTGAGATTTACGGTACGGTCTGTCGCTCCATCATCGGCCCCGGTGTTGTGGTGGAAAAGGGGGCAGTGGTGAAGGATTCCATCATCATGGCAGGCACGATTATCGGCGAAAATGCTTTGGTTGACCATTGCGTCATTGATGAAAAATGCAGCATCGGCAAAAGTGTGCAGATGGGTGTCGGGGAAAATATCCCTAACGAGGCAAAGCCTAATATTTATAATACAGGCATCACCGTTCTGGGCATGAACAGCAGTGTTCCCGATGGGATTGTGATGGGGAAAAACTGCGTGATTTACGGCAGAACCTTCCCGGAGGATTATCCCGACGGCAGATTGGAAAGCGGCAAGGCCGTTGTACGGGAGGTGTAACAGATGAAAGCAATCGGTATTATTTTGGCAGGCGGCAATAACGACGGCAGACTGGGCGTTCTGACCGACCATAGAGCGGCGGCGGCATTGCCCATCGGCAGCTGCTATCGCGCCATTGATTTTACATTGAGCAATATGTCCAACAGCGGCATTGGGAAGGTGGCTGTGCTGACGCAGTATAACTCTCGTTCCCTGCGCGACCATCTGATGTCATCCAAATGGTGGGACTTCGGCAGAAAGCAGGGCGGCTTGTTCGTATTCACGCCGTATACCAGCAATGCAGGCTCTACATGGTTCCGCGGCACGGCGGATTCCATTTATCAGAATATGACCTTCCTCAAGCGCAGCAATGAGGAATACGTTGTGATTACCTCCGGCGATTCCATCTATAAAATGGATTACCGTAAGGTGCTGGAATATCATAAGGAAAAAAATGCGGACATTACTGTGGTTTATCAGAAAATGACGGGAAAGGATTTATCCAAATTCGGTATTTTGCAGATGGATGCGGACAATAAGCTGGAGGGCTTCGAGGAAAAGCCGGAGCAGCCGAAATCCGATGCGGCCTCCCTGGGGATTTATGTTATCTCCAGAACGCTGCTCATCAATCTGCTGAATCAGATTATCCCCGAAGGCAGATACAGTCTGGTAAAGGATATTATCATCCGCTTTATCCATACGCTGAAAATCTACGGCTATGAATATGATGGCTACTGGAATGCCATCGGCACAGGCATTGCGGCTTATTTTGAGACGAATATGGATTTCCTGAAAAAGGATATCCGTGATCATTTTATCAACGAATATCCCTATATTGAAACAAAGCCGAAGGATGAGCCCCCTGCAAAATACAACAGGGGCGCGGATGTGACGGATTCCATCGTCGGCAGCGGTGCGATTTTTGACGGGAAGGTGGAGCATTCCGTTGTGTTCCGTAGGGTGCGTGTCGGCAAGGGCGCAGCTGTAAGGAATTCCATTCTGATGGAGGGCTGCCAGATTGGCGAAAACTGCGTAGTGGAAAATGCTATCTTCGATAAGGAGGTTGTCCTTTCCGCAGGACAAAGAGTCATCGGCGTTTCCTCCGAGGAACCGGCAGTGCTGAAAAAGGGCACAAAATTATAAATCGGATTTTAAGAACGAAAAGCAGGGAGTTTTCTCTGCTTTTTTTCTTTTCCGGAAATCATTTTTTAGTAAAAGAGTATATTGAATTTTATAGGGAAAAATGCGATACTAAAATGTATGTATACAATATCTTGAAAAATATTTCGCCCTTTGGCGTAGGAGGAAAAATAAATGAGACAGTTGAAAGCAATCATTCTGGCTGCCGGCGAAGGCTCCCGTATGAAATCCAAGAAACCTAAGGTACTCCATGAAATTCTGAATAAGAGCATGGTGGATTATGTGATTGAAACCGCAAAAGGCTGTGGCGCAGAGGACGTTTGCGTTGTGGTTGGGCATAAGGCGGAGGAGGTTAAGGCAGGCATCCGCGCGGAAGGCATCTCCTTTGCTTTGCAGGCAGAGCAGAAGGGCACAGGACATGCTGTTATGATGGCAGGCGATTTTATTGATGAAAGCAGTGATATGCTGATTCTCTACGGGGATACGCCGCTGATTACAGGCGAAACCCTGACAAAGCTGGTTGAGGTACACCGTACAGAGGGACACAGCGTAACTGTGGTTTCCTCTAAAATAGAGGACCCTGCCGGCTACGGGCGCATCATGCGCGATGACCACGGCGGCTTTGAACGCATTGTGGAGCATAAGGATGCAACAGATACACAGAGAATGATTAACGAAATCAACACAGGGATTTATATTTTCAACGGCAGGGAATTGAAGGAATCCCTGGGCAAGCTGAATAACAATAACGCGCAGGGGGAATATTACCTGACAGATTGTCTGGAGCTGATTTTGAAGGCAGGCGGCAAGGTGGAGGCTGTTGTGGCAAAGGATGCCGATGAATTTTTCGGTGTAAACAGCCGTGTACAGCTTGCGGAAGCTGCAAAAATCATGAAGCACCGCATCAACCGTAAGCACATGGAAAGCGGTGTTACCCTCGTGGATCCCGAAAATACCTATATCGGCAGTGATGTTAAAATCGGTATGGATACGGTGATTTTGCCCGGCTGTGTGCTGGAGGGCAATACGGAAATCGGGGAGGACTGCGAAATCGGCCCCAATTCCAGACTGACAGATACCAAGCTTGGCAATGGCGTGAAATTCCAGACCTCTACGGCAATCGAATCCGAAATCGGCAACGAAACCACCGTTGGGCCTTTCGCGTATATCCGCCCGAACTGCCATATCGGCAACAGGGTGAAGGTTGGCGACTTCGTTGAGGTGAAAAATTCCACCATTGGCGACGGCACAAAAATTCCCCATCTTTCTTATGTTGGGGATACCGATGCAGGCGAAAAAATCAACTTCGGCTGCGGCAGCATTATGGTAAACTATGATGGCAAGAAAAAGCACCGCACTACCATTGAGGATAATGTTTTTGTCGGCTGCAATGTAAATCTGGTTGCACCTGTAACCGTGAAGAAGGGCTCCTACATTGCCGCAGGCTCCACCATCACAAAGGATGTGCCTGAGGACGTTTTGGCGGTTGCCAGAGCAAGACAGCAGGTCATCGAAGGCTGGACAAAAAAGAGAATTGAAAGATAATTTGAAAAAATTGTCGAATAGCGGTTGAAATTGATTGTTTTTCGGTGTAACATAATATTGTATGTGCTTATATAACCTAAAATTATTTTTTATAGGGGGACAGATAAATGCTTAATTCCGGCATCAGCAACATTAAAGTTTTTGCCTGCAATTCCAACAAAACGCTGGCAAATGCAATCGCAGATAAGCTTGGTCTGAAACTGGGCGACTGTGAAGTAGAAAAGTTCAGCGACGGTGAGATTTCCGTAAAGATCAATGAAACCATTCGTGGCGCAGATGTATTCATCATCCAGTCCACATCCTATCCCGTAAACGATAACCTGATGGAGCTGCTCATCATGATTGACGCAATGAAGCGTGCATCCGCAGCAAGAATCACAGCCGTTATGCCTTATTACGGCTATGCTCGTCAGGACAGAAAAGCAAGAGCGAGAGATCCCATCAGTGCAAAGCTGGTTGCAAATATTCTGACAAGCGCAGGCGCAAGCCGTGTGCTGACAATGGATCTGCATTGTGCGCAGATTCAGGGCTTCTTCGATATTCCCGTAGATAATCTGGTTGGCAGCCCTCTCTTGACAGACTTCTACATCAAAAAATTCGGCGATTCTCTGGAAAGAGATTTTGTTGCGGTTTCTCCCGACCTGGGCAGCGTAACAAGAGTCAGAAAATTTGCGGAAAAGCTGAATATTCCTATTGCAATTATTGATAAACGCAGACCGAAGGCAAATGTCAGCGAGGTTATGAATATCATCGGTGACATCAAGGGTAAAAAGGTTATCCTGCTGGATGATATGATTGATACCGCGGGTACCATTACAAATGCAGCCAATGCGCTGATTGAAAGAGGTGCAATCGAGGTAGATGCCTGCTGTACACATGGCGTTCTGAGCGGTCCTGCCATCGAAAGAATCGAAAAATCCGCAATCAAGGAGCTGTTGGTTCTGGATACCATCGAGCTGCCTGAGGAAAAGAAAATCGACAAGATTACAATGGTTTCCGTTGCAGATATTTTCGCAGATGCAATCAACTGCATCCATAACGGCGTTTCTATTTCTCAGCTGTTTGACTGATTCGCATTGCGCCGAAAAATTCACAAAATCATGACAGAAAAAACTCCCAAATACAAAAATGGGAGTTTTTCTTTTTATTTACTGAAAAATAGTGCAGTGAGAGGAGATATTTTTAGCAGTTATGGGTAAAAAAAATAATATCCAAAAAGCGGTAGCCAAACCTCGGCGGAAACTGGTGTTTTTTTAGCGTTTTGGGAAAAATGGGTTTGGCAAAACTGCCAATTTTACAGAAACTCGGTTGACAAGAAGGGTAAAATAGATTATATTGTTAAAAGTAAAACAAACAGAGTAAGACATATTTCCTATTCGCAGTGTGGGAATGGCTCTGTTTGCTATAAAATTTTACTATCCACTTATCAAATTTTTAAATTTTTAGGAGGAAGATATCGATGAAAATTGCATTCTTTGACACAAAGTCTTACTGGGTAGACGCTTTTAAACCCGTAGCAGCAAAATATGGCTATGAAATCACTTTCTTCAACGAAAGACTGACACCCGCTACAGCTCATCTGGCAGCAGGTCATGACGCTACTTGCTCTTTCGTTAATGACGAAGTTCCCGCAGAAGTTATCCGTGAACTGAAAAATCTGGGTATCAAGGTTCTGCTGCTGCGTTGCGCAGGTTTCGACAGCGTTGATCTGGATGTTGCAAAAGAATGTGGTCTGCCCGTACTGAGAGTACCCGCTTACTCTCCTCAGTCCGTAGCAGAACAGGGCGCAGCGCTTCTGATGGCTGTTAACAGAAAGCCTCATCTGTCCTATGAAAGAACAACAAAATTCAACTTCGATATCGCTGGTCTGACAGGTATCGCTCTGTACGGCAAAACAGCAGGTATCATCGGTACAGGTAAAATCGGTCAGTGCATGATTAACATTCTGAAAGGCTTCGGCATGGACATCATCGCTTATGATGCATTCCCTAACCCCAACCTGGGTCTGGAATATGTAACTCTGGACGAACTGTATGCTCGTGCTGATGTTATCTCCATCCACTGCCCTCTGATGCCCGCAACAAGACACATGATCGACAAGGATGCTATCGCTAAGATGAAAGACGGCGTTATCTTCATCAACGTTGCTCGTGGCGGTCTGGTTGACTCCGAAGCTCTGGCTGATGCAGTTGAAGCCGGCAAATTCCGTGGCGTAGGTATGGACGTTTGCGAAAAAGAACATGAATACTTCTTCGAAGACAGAAGCAACCTGAAAGAACATGACAAGACTCTGTCCAGACTGCTGGCAAGCGATAAGGTTGTTATCTCCGGTCACCAGGCATTCCTGACAGAAGAAGCTCTGGAACAGATGGCTCTGATTACAATGGATAATGCAAAGGCATTCCTGGAAGGCGCTGAACTGGTTAACGAAGTAAAATAATTTCATCTGATACATAGATAGAAATATTAAAGTGAGCACTGAAAAGTGCTCACTTTTTTATTGTTTTCTGCCGCTTTTTTATGCTATAATGACTCTGAAAAATGAACAGAATAAAGGTGCGCCCGGATAAGAAACCTTGCATTCTGAAATGCTGAAAGTTTTCTTATTGGGACACACCTTAGAACAGCAGCTCTAATTTTTTGATTAGGGCATTTCGTTGTGTTTACGGACAGGAGGAAAGGCACATGGGTCTTTTTGACAGATTTAAAAATCAGGAAGCGAGAGGGCAGGAGTTTTACTGCATCGTGGGTCTTGGCAACCCCGGCAGAGAATACGCCGAAACAAAGCATAATGTCGGCTTCTGTGTAATTGATAAGCTGGCGGAAAAATATGAGATTAAGGTGGAAAAATACAAAAACAGAGCATTGATTGGGGATGGCATGATTCGCGATAAGCGGGTGCTTCTCGTAAAGCCGCAGACCTTTATGAACCTCAGCGGCGAAAGTGTGCGTGAAATCGTGAATTTCTATAAAATTCCGCAGGAACGCTTTGTTGTCATTTTCGATGATACGAGCCTGCCCTGCGGCAGTGTGCGGATTCGCGAAAAGGGCAGCCATGGCGGACATAACGGCATCCGCAACATCATCGACCAAATGGGGACGGATGTGTTTAACCGCATTAAGGTCGGCATTGGCGAAAAGCCAAAGGGCTGGGATTTGGCGGATTATGTTCTTGCGAAATTCAGTCCCGATGATTTGCCTGCCATGGAAGAAGGCATGGAGAAGGCGGTCAAGGGTGTGGAGCTGATCCTCTCTCGCGGCGTGGCGGAGGCGGCAAACCGTGTGAACCAGAAACCGAAAAGCATGAAAAAACAGAAGGCCTTGCAGGAGCAGGCAGAAAAAGCCGAAAAAGAAACGGAAAAGACTACTGACGGGGTGAATAAAGAATGAAAGCCTTAACCGCACCGCTGACCGAATTGGGCAGTTTTCAACAGATTCTGGAAGGAATTGCAAAGGGAAATACGCCTGTTTTTGCGACAGGTGTCATTGATGCGGCAAAAAATCATCTGGCGTACAGCCTGCAGGCGGAAACAAAGCGTCCGCTTTTCCTTCTGACCTACAGTGAGCTGCGCGCGAAGGAAATTCTGGAGGATTTGACCTTTTTTACGAAGGACTGTGCATATTATCCTGCGAAGGATATCCTTTTCTACAGCGCGGATGTGCATAGCATGGAAATGAACCGCCAGCGGTTTCTGGTATTGGAGCGTCTGCTCAAGGGCGAAACGCCCATCATTGTAGCATCTGCCGAAGCGCTGTTAGATAAATATCCCCCGAAGGAAATTTTCGCCTCCTTTCGGCTGACCCTGCGGACAGGTGAAATCGTTGAAATCGCAGAGCTGACACGCAAGCTGGTACGCATGGGCTATGAGCGGACGGAGCTGGTGGAAAGCCCCGGGCAGTTCAGCCTGCGCGGCGGTATTCTGGATATCTGGTCGCTGACGGCGGAGGATGCCGTGCGTATCGAATTTTGGGATGATGAAATTGATTCTATCCGCAGCATGGATGCGCAAAGCCAGCGTTCCGTAGAAAAGCTGGAGGAGGCGAGCATCTTCCCCCTGCGGGAAATGGTTTATACCGAGGAGCAGGCAGTTTCTGCGGCGGAGCGCATCGAGCAGGAATATCGGAAGGTACTGAAAAATCTGGAGCAGAAGGGCGAAGCGGAAAATGCAGAGCGTCTGCGGGAGCATATCGGCGAGGATGCGGAACGCCTGCGTGCGGAAAAAACATTGCCTGCACTCGGGGCGTATGCCGATTATTTTTATGAAAATCCCGTCAGCCTGCTTTCCTATTTGCGGGAGGACACCCTGCTTGTGTTCGATGAGCCTGAGCGCATCCGTGAGCACATGGATATTCTGACGGAGGAATACCGCGAGAGTGTGAAGGGGCGTATCGCGCAGGGCTATTTATTGCCAGGGCAGAGCAATATGCTCTATGATTATACGGAAATTTTGCGGCAGGCGGAGGGCTTTGCGGAGCTTCTGCTTGCAGGGCTGAACCGGAAGACGGTGGATTTCCATCCGAAAACCATGGTAAATCTTTCGGTGCGCTCTACGCCTTCCTTCCAGCAGCGCGCAGACCTTTTCTGCGAGGAACTGGAATATCTGAAAAAGAACCATTTCCGCACGCTGATTCTTGCCGGCAGCGGTACAAGGGCACAGCGTATGGCAAAGGAATTGCAGGAAATGGGTCTGGAAGCCGTTTATATCGATTCTCTGGAAAAGGAGGTGCCGAAGGGTGCCGTCTGGGTGGCACGCGGCACGCTTTCTAAGGGCTTTCGGTATGATTATATTGATTTTGCCGTGTTCTGCGACAGCGAATTATTCGGCGGCAAGGAAAAGAAAAAACGAAAGAAGCGCAGGAAAAACGGCGCGGCAATCGAAAGCTTTACCGATTTGCATATCGGGGATTATGTTGTACATGATAACCATGGGATTGGCGTATTTCGCGGTCTGGAAAAAATCTCTGTCGAGGGCGTGCAGAAGGATTATATGAAGATTTCCTATCGGGATGGCGGCAGTCTCTTTGTACCTGTCAACCAGATGGATATGGTACAGAAATATATCGGTACAGGCTCTGCCGCACCCAAGCTGAATAAGCTTGGCGGACAGGACTGGGCAAAGGCAAAGGCGAAGGCGCGAAAGGCTGTGCAGATTATGGCGGAGGATCTGGTTGCGCTTTATGCAAAGCGTGCGGCGGCGCAGGGCTTTGTCTATGGTGCGGATACCGTCTGGCAGCAGGAATTTGAGGAAAGCTTCCCCTATGAGGAAACGGATGACCAGCTGAACGCCATTGAGGATGTCAAAAAGGATATGGAAAGCAGCAAGGTTATGGACAGACTGATTTGCGGGGACGTTGGCTACGGCAAGACGGAGGTTGCCATTCGTGCGGCATTCAAGGCGGCACAGGAGGGCAAGCAGGTCGCATTCTTAGTTCCGACCACCATTTTGGCACAGCAGCATTACAATACCTTTACCCAGAGAATGACGGGCTACCCCGTGCATATCGAGCTGCTCTCCCGTTTCCGTACGCCGAAGCAGCAGAAGGAGAGTTTGCAGAATATCGAAAAGGGCTATTCTGAAATTTTGATTGGGACGCATCGGATTCTCTCAAAGGATGTCAAGTTCAAGAATTTGGGGCTGATTATCGTGGATGAGGAGCAGCGCTTCGGCGTGGCGCATAAGGAAAAGCTGAAGGCGCTCAAAGAAAACGTGGATGTGCTGACGCTTTCCGCAACCCCTATTCCCAGAACGCTTCACATGAGCCTTGCGGGGATTCGCGATATGAGCCTTTTGGAGGAGCCGCCGCAGGAAAGGCATCCCGTTCAGACCTATGTGATGGAAAATAATCCCGAATTTATTCGTGAAGCCATTCACAGGGAAATCAGCCGCGGCGGACAGGTTTATTATCTCTATAATCGTGTAGAATCCATCAGTGAGGAGGCCTTCCGTGTGCAGAGGCTTGTGCCGGATGCAAATGTGACCTACGCGCATGGGCAGATGTCGGAGCGAGAGCTGGAACGCATTATGGGTGATTTCATCAGCGGCGAGATTGATGTTCTGGTCTGCACAACGATTATCGAAACGGGGATGGATATTTCCAATGCGAATACCATCATCATTCAGGATGCCGACCGCATGGGGCTTTCTCAGCTGTATCAGCTGCGCGGACGCGTGGGCAGAAGCAATCGCATTGCGTATGCGTATCTGATGTATAAGCGGGATAAAATGCTGCGCGAGGCGGCGGAAAAACGTTTGCAGACCATTCGTGAATTTACGGAATTTGGATCGGGCTTTAAGATTGCCATGCGTGATTTGGAAATCCGCGGTGCAGGCAATCTTCTTGGTGCGGAGCAGCATGGACACATGGAGGCAGTCGGGTATGATATGTATTGCCGCCTGCTTGAGGAGGAGGTGCAGAACCTCAAGGGAGATGCACCGAAGGAGGAAAAATTTGAAACCTCGATTGATTTGAATATCAGTGCCTTTATCCCTGATTTTTATATTAAGAATCAGGAGCAGCGGATGGAGCTGTATAAAAAAATCGCAGGCATCCGCACCATGGAGGAATATTACGACATGCAGGAGGAGCTCGAAGACCGCTATGGCGATTTGCCAAAGAGCGTACAGCTTCTGCTGGAGGTGGTTCTTGTGAAGGCAGAGGCACATGAGATGGGGATTCGCGCCATCAGCCAGAAGCATGGGAATCTTCTTCTGGAATTTCAGCCGCAGCCTAATATTGACCCACAGAAGCTGATGCAGCTGCTTGCAAAGGAAAAGGGCAAATATCTCTTTACCGCGGGCGCAAATCCATACCTTACCATCAAGCCGGCAAGGGGAGAGGGAGAAAAACCGCTCGAACTGATTAAAAAATGCTTTGAGGCATTGAAAGACTGAGAGAATATCTGTATAATAAAAAAACCAATATCTATGCGGAGAGAGGGTGCAGAATGAAAAAGAGAAGAAAAGGTCTGCTTGGGCTTCTGCTGGCAGGGGTGCTTGCGCTGACAGCCTGTGGCAGCGGCGGAACAGCGGATACGGTTGTGCTGAAAATTGACAATCACGATATTACGAAATATGAATATATGGTTTACCTTTATACCACAACGCAGAGCTTTGTTTCTGCGGCGGGAGAGGATGTCTGGAATCTGGATTTTGATGGGCAGACGGCGGATGAGCTGGTGGAGGAGCGCACCATCAGCACATTGCAGAGTGTGCTTGCGGCGGAGGAATATGCTGCGGCGCATGATATTGCGCTGACGGATGACCAGAAGGAGGAAGCGGCAGCGGCGGCAAAGCAGTTCCTCTCCACAGTGGATGCGGATGCGCTGAAGAAGATGGAGGTAGATGAGGAAAAGCTTGTGCCTTTGATGGAGGCCTCTTATTTGTATTCCTTGGTGTATGATTCCATTGCATCGGAATGTGCGGTGGATGAAACGGATATGGCAGATTACTACGCAGAGCAAAAGGATCAGATTCGCTCCGACTATACGGAACTGAAGGTAGCAACCATTCTGGTCGATGATGAGGAAACGGCAAATGAGGTCGCGAAGCGCGCCAAGGATGGCGAGGATTTTGCATCCTTGTTCAAGGAATACGACGTTGACCCTAAGGCGCAGAGCGGAGAGGAAAGCGGCGAAACTACCATGTATCAAAGCTATATGCTTTCCAATTTCGGGCTGACAGAAGCACCTGAGGTTGGCAAGGTGGTCGGCCCCATCAAGATGGACGAGAGTAAATATTTCATCATTAAAACGCTGGAGAAAACCGTTCCGACCGAGGAAGAAGTGAAGGAAAAGGCAGAAACCGGCTATAAGGATAAGATTCAGACGGAATATGCCGAAGCGCGCATCGATGAAATGGTGAAGGCGCAGAAGGTGGAGAAGGTTAAGAGTGTCTGGGATACTCTGGAAAAATTCCACTGAAAATCATAAAAAACGAGAAAGGATGTCTTGCGAGAGCAGGGCATCTTTTTTTGTACAGAGGATGTAAAACTGTTGTCGAAAAAAGGAAACTATGCTATGCTGAAAACAGAGGATTATCGCTTGGCGGTTCAGTCACTCTCTGCAAAGGGGGTGATGTCTATGGTTACATATGCTGATTTGTTTCAATATAGCTTAGTAATCATCGGAATTATCACCTTATGCTTTTTGCATAAGAACTGATAAGAAAACGACCGCCTAACAGAAGTTAGACGGTCAAACCCAACTATATCGGACTGACCGCCCTTCCAAAAGCGGTAATCCTTTCTTACTGTCATCATAGCACAGAGGAATAAAAAATGCAATCAAATCTGTATTTTTTTGCATAGCAGTGAGGATATGGCAGGAGAAAGCTGTAATATAGTTGAAAAAAGGGCATTTCTAAGGTATGATGAACAAAAGAGATATTTTGTTTTTCGGGTGAAGGAGGAAAATGAGAGATGGAGTTGAAAAAAGTATGGGCGATGTATTTCAGCCCGACAGGCGGAACGGAAAAGGCAGTGAAAACAACGGCGCAGGTTGTAGCCGAGAAATTGAACTTGCCCTTGGAAATTTATGATTTTACCCTGCCGCAGGGCAGAGAAAAGGATGCGGTTTTCGGCGAAGGGGATTTGGTTGTCTGCGGCACACCTGTCATTGCAGGGCGTGTGCCGAATGTATTGCTTCCCTATCTGACGGAGAAGGTAAAGGGCAACGGTGCGTATGCGGTGCCCGTGGTTTCCTTCGGCAACCGCAATTATGATGATGCGCTGATTGAGCTGAGAAATATTTTGGAGCAGGATGGCTTTCGGACGGTTGCAGGCGGTGCTTTTGTGAGCGAGCATTCCTTTTCCAAAACCCTTGCGGCAGGCAGACCCGATGCAAAGGATTTGGCAAGCATGCAGGAATTTGGCGCAAAAATCGCGGAAAAGCTGACAAGCGGCTGGGAATATACGGCTCCTGCGTCTGTGAAGGGGTGCGACCCCATTCGTCCCTATTTCAAGCCGCAGGACAGACATGGCGCGCATATCGATATTCGCAAGGTAAAGCCGAAGGTAAGTGATGCCTGTGTCGGCTGTGGGCATTGTGCGGAGGTTTGCCCCATGGGTTCCATCAGCAGAGAAAATATCAGAGAATATATCGGCATCTGCATCAAATGCTGTGCCTGCGTAAAGAAATGTCCCGTGGGGGCAAGATATTTTGATGATCCCGGCTATATCTACCATAAGGAGGAGCTGGAAGAGCTTTATGAAAGACGCGCAGAGCCGGAATGGTTTATTTAAGTCAAAATCAGGATTTTGACTTGGGAGGACAGAGTCTGCTTTTTAAAAAGGCAGGCTCTTTTTTTATTGCCCTAATGGTTTTCTAATCCTTCTTTCACATGGCTTTAACAAAAGGCTAAGTACCCCCTAATTTCTATCCCGTATACTAAAACACGAATGAGAGAGAGGTGCATTTTTATGGAAGAAAAATGGAGAAAGGAATTGAAGTATACCGTAACAGAGGGCGAGAGCATCGTAACCGCAAGAAGGCTGTCCTCCTTTATGCAGAGGGATAAAAATCTCAAGGGTGGCAGGGAATATCTGATTCGCTCGCTTTATTTTGATAATCTGTATGAAAAGGTGCTGAAGGAAAAGCTTTCGGGGACGGCTGTCCGTGATAAATTTCGGATTCGTTATTATGATTTTGATACAGCGTTTATCCGTTTGGAGAAGAAAAGCAAACGCTATGCCGTTGGGCATAAATACCAATGCCGCTTAACGGCGGAGGAGGTGCAGAAAATCATTGACGGCAACACCGCATGGATGGAGGAGGACGAACGCCCTCTGGTGCGTGAACTGTTTCTGAAAATGAAGCTGGAGCTATTCCGCCCGTCGGTGATTGTGGATTATTGCCGAGAGCCGTTTACCTACGCGCCCGGCAATGTGCGCATTACCTTCGACAGAGATATTTGCTCCTGCAAGGACATCAGGGCATTTTTCCGAAAGGATGCGCCGACGGTTCCTGTGCTGCGGGACGGCAGGTGCATTATGGAGGTAAAATATGACGATTTTCTGCCGGATGTGGTAAGCAGAACGATTTTGACAACGAAAAACAGAGAGCAGGCGTTTTCCAAATTTGCCGCCTGCAGCTTAAACGGATAATAAGAAAGGATGAGAATTTCAATGACATTTAATGACGTTTTTAAGAGCAGCTTTCTGGATAGCTTCAGTAGCTTTTCCCTTCTGGATACGGCGCTTTGCCTTGGGGCAGCGTTCGTAATCGGGCTGTTTATCTTCTATGTATATCAGAAAACCTACAGCGGTGTGCTGTATAGCCGCAGCTTTAATGTTTCCCTTGTGGCGATTCTGATGGTAACCACACTGGTCATCTGTGGTGTCACAAGCAATGTGGTATTGTCTCTGGGTATGGTTGGCGCGCTGTCTATCGTGCGTTTCCGTACTGCGGTGAAAGATCCGATGGATTTGGTGTTCCTTTTCTGGGCAATCGCGGAGGGTATTCTCTGCGGCGCAAGCCTGCTGCCTCTGGCACTGCTGGGCTGTCCCATTCTGGGCATCTTCCTGCTTGTTTTTGCAAATCATCAGCAGAAGGATAACCCTTATCTGATTATCGTGCGCCTGATGGATGGGGAACTGGAACAGAAGATAGAAGGCTATATCAGGAGCGAGGTGAAGAAAATGCAGCTGAAATCCAAAACCGTTACCGGCGAGGCAGGCACAGAAGTGATTTATGAAATCCGCCCCAAGGATAACGACAGTGCATTTGTCAATAGAATCAGCGGCATGCAGGGCGTAGAATCCGCAGTCATGGTAAGCTATGACGGGAATTATGCGGCATAATGGAAGGAGGAACTCCTTTGCATGTATTAAAAAAATATAAAGCAGTTCTGCTTTCGGGGCTGCTGGTGGTTGTGTTCTGTGTGGCGGCGTATTGCGCCGTCGGCAGGGCAGATTCGGCGGACAGCCAATATACCTACGCGGAGCATATCTTTCAGGATGATACGGTAAATGAAATCAACATTGAAATTGACGAGGCGGACTGGCAGGATATGCTGGAAAACCCGTTGGAGGAGGAATACCATAAAGCGAATATTACGATTAACGGCGAAACGGTCGGAAATGTGGCAATCCGCACGAAGGGCAACAACAGCCTGACCTCCGTGGCAAGCTCTGATTCCGACCGCTACAGCTTTAAAATAGATTTTGATTATTATGACGATAACAGCAATTATTACGGCTTGAAAAAGCTTTGTCTGAATAACAACTATTCCGACAACAGCAGCATGCGCGAATATATTTCCTATAAAATCATGGGCGAGCTTGGATTGGATGTCCCCCAATGCGGCTACAGCAACATTACCGTCAACGGTGAGGAATGGGGGCTGTATCTGGCAGTGGAGGCAATAGATGAAACCTTCCTTGAGACCCATTTTGATGATGCAACGGGCGACCTTTATAAGCCCGAAGGACAGGATGGCACAGGTGCGGATCTGGTTTATGACGGGGATGATATTTCCTCCTACACAGGACTGAACCTGAAAACAAACGAGGATACCTCTGACGGCAAGGAAATCATCGCTTTGATGAAGGCGCTTGAGGATGGCGAGAATCTGGAGGATTTGCTGGATGTGGAATCGGCGCTGAAATATATTGCGGCGAATGTGGCACTGGCGAACTTTGACAGCTACCTCGGCAATACCACGCATAACTATTATCTCTATGAGGAGGACGGCTATTTCACCGTTATCCCTTGGGATATGAACCTTGCCTTCGGCGGCTTTGGCGGCGGCGAGGTGGATATCTATGAGCCGACCAGCCAGAGCATGGGCGGTTTCGGCGGCGGAGATAAGAGGAAGGATACGCAGGATAATGATGCCGTAACCAATGCCGCAGAAAGCACCGAAGCGCAGGCGGATGCAAATAATCAGCCACAGCCACCCGATAACGCCGATATGCAGGGCGGCGGTCAGCCAAGCGGCGGCAAGCAGCCGCAGGGCATGCCCTCCATGGGCAGCGACGAGAAGCCCTTGGTGACAACCCTTCTGGAAAATGAAACCTATCGTTCCATGTACGAGGGCTATCTGAAGGAGATTGCGGAGAAATATTTCACGCAGGAATACATGACTGAGCTGGTAACGAAAATACATGACCTGATTGCGCCCTATGTGCAGAATGACCCGACTGCCTTCTGCACCTATGAGGAATTCGAGCAGGCCTGC
Source organism: Anaerotignum faecicola (assembly GCF_003865035.1). Lineage (NCBI taxonomy): Bacteria > Bacillati > Bacillota > Clostridia > Lachnospirales > Anaerotignaceae > Anaerotignum > Anaerotignum faecicola. The sequence goes on along the minus strand of NZ_BHVZ01000001.1, from coordinate 629,414 downwards.
TCCACCGACCCGACCGACCAATATTCTCTGGCTTACTATGCGGTGAATATGGCGGAAAGCATTGAAAATCAGCTAAACGGCGGTGAGCCAACCTTCAACACAAGCAGCATGCAGGGCGGCGGCTTTGGTGGCGGGAAACAGTCTGATTTTAATGGCGAAAAGCCCGATATGCCAAGCCGAACGGAGCAGACAGCGGATGCACAGCAAAATGCACAGCAGAATGACCGCCCGGCACCCCCTGACCAAAACGGTGGACAGCAGGGTGGACAGATGGACGAAAATGAGCGGAGTGGACAGCAGACTGGACAGCAGAGTGGACAGCAAAACGGACAGCAGGGCAGTCCACCCGATTTCGGCGGCGGCGAAAAGAATCCTCCCGGTATGCCCGGACAGGATAATAAAAGCGTGCGCCTTTCGGATTGCCTGCCGACGATTGCCGTCTGCGGCGGCGTGTTTGTAGTCGGTGTGGTGGTTCTGATTTTGTTCAAGCGGAAAAAAGACCTGAAGCCGCCAAAAGAAAATAAAACAGAATAAGCTTTTTGCAGAGATTTTGTATAAAAATTGGGAACGGTTGTTCCCTTTTTTTATTTGTTATGATATACTCTTAGCAGACGAAAAAACGGAAAGGAGGGAAAAGCATGGAGGATTTGAAAATTACCGGCGAGGTGGAGGATATCATTTACCGGAATAAGGATAACGGCTATACGGTTTTTTCGCTGACAACAGAGGATGATGAGGTGACCTGCGTGGGCGTTGTGCCGCAGATTCACAGCGGAGAAGCACTGGAAATTCACGGAAGCTGGGCCATGCACCCCCTTTACGGCAGGCAGGTGCAGGTGCAGTATTACGAAAAATCCATGCCGACCACCACGGCAGGGATGGAGAAATATCTTTCCTCCGGAATGATTAAGGGGATTGGGGCGAAAACGGCAAAGCGAATTGTGGAGCGCTTCGGTGAGGCAACGTTTTATGTGATTGAGGAAAAGCCTGATCTTCTGACGGAAATCAAGGGCATCAGCTACGATAAGGCGCAGAAGATTTCCGAGGTCTTCTGCGAACAGCATGAGCTGCGCAGAGCGATGATGTTTTTGCAGGGATACGATATTTCGCCTGCATACGCCATGAAGATTTATAAGAAATACAAGGCACGCACCTTTGAAATCGTGAAGAATAACCCCTATCGTCTGGCAGACGAGGTGCTGGGAATCGGGTTTAAGATGGCAGATAAGATGGCGGCGGGGGCAGGCATTGCGGCGGATGACCCCAACCGTGTGAAGGCGGCGGTGAAATATGTGCTGAATACAGCGGCGGCAAACGGCGACTGCTATCTGCCGAAGGAAAGGCTGATTGCACAGGCGGTGGATTTATTGCAGCTGCATCCGCTTGCGATTGAAAATGCCATTCGGGATTTGCAGGTAAACAGCCAGCTTTTGCAGGAAAAGCTGAACGGCGAGGATTGCGTGTATCTGAATTATTATTTTTATGCCGAAATGTCTGTTGCGAAGCGGCTGCTGGAGCTTTCCGCAGACTATGATGCGCCGAATATGGAATATGTTGCAACGGAGATTGCGAGGGTGGAAAAGGAAACGGGCGTGGTGCTGGCGGAGGAGCAGCGTGCGGCGGTGGCAGAGGCATTAAGCTGCGGCGTGCTTATCATCACAGGCGGCCCGGGAACGGGGAAAACCACAACCATCAACACTATTTTGCGGATTCTGAAAAAAGAGGATATGGATGTGGTGCTTGCGGCACCGACAGGGCGCGCGGCGAAGCGCATGACAGAGGCAACGGGCATGGAGGCGCAGACGATTCACCGCCTTCTGGGCATCAGCTTTATCGGCGAGGACAGCCGCAGGCAGACCTTTGACAAAAACGAGGAGGACCCGATTGAGGCAGATGTAATCATCATTGACGAAAGCTCGATGGTGGATATCGTGCTGATGCAGGCGCTTCTGCGTGCGGTGGAAAGCGGCTCACGCATTATTTTTGTGGGGGATGTTGACCAGCTGCCCTCCGTTGGGGCAGGCAATGTGCTGAAGGACATGATCCGCAGCGAACGGCTGAAGGTGGTGCGTCTACAGCATGTGTTCCGACAGGCGCAGGAAAGCGCAATCATCATGAATGCACACCGCATTAACCAAGGGGAGGAGCCTGTGCTGAATGAGGAGGGGACAGACTTTTTCTTCATGCGAAGGGCATACGCGGACGAGGTTGCCGGAACGATTCGGGAGCTTGTGACGAAGCGTCTGCCGCGCTTTACGGGGTGCGACGGCTTGCAGGATATGCAAATTCTAACCCCGATGCGTAAGGGGACGCTTGGCGTGCAGAATCTAAATCAAGTTTTACAGCAGACGCTGAACCCTGCCGCGCCCGATAAGCGAGAGGTGCAGTTTCGCCAGATTACCTTCCGCGAGGGAGATAAGGTGATGCAGATCAAGAATAATTACAACATCGTCTGGCGGATGTTCAACAGCCTTGGCAAGCGTGAGGACGAGGGTCTGGGTGTGTATAATGGAGATGCAGGCATCATTCTTTCGATTGACAGCCATGCGGAGCAGCTAAGGGTGGCGTTTGATGATGGCAAGGTGGTCGATTATGATTTCAGCCAGCTGGAGGAATTGGAGTTGGCGTATGCCATTACGATTCATAAATCACAGGGGAGCGAATATCCTGTGGTGATTCTGCCTGTTTACAGCGGCCCGCCGATGCTGATGACGCGCAACCTGCTTTATACGGCGGTGACACGCGCAAAACAGCTTGTGGTTCTGGTAGGACTGCGGGAGACGATTTCCGCTATGATTTGTAACGACAGAGAGATTGGCAGATATACGGGATTGGCACAGCGGATTCGGAATTTGTACGATTTTATGCATGGGGGTGATATCGTATGAAGGAGTGGCTTCTGGAATTGATTTTTCCGCCGCGGTGCGCGGTCTGCACAGAGGTGCTTGATATGGAGGAGAGAAGGGGGATTCTCTGCCACGACTGCGCGGAGCAGCTGCCATATGTGCCGAAGGGGATTTGTCCGCATTGCGGCGGCGTGACGGAAACGGCAGGATTCTGTGATTTCTGCCTGAAGGAGTTTGCATTTGAAAGCGCCTGCGCCGCTTTTCCGTACGAAACGGTACGAAGGGCAATTCATTTGTTCAAATATGACGGCGGAAAGAAAATTGGCGATGGCTTAGGGCAGCTGTTGGCGGATTACATGGAAAAATACCATGAAGCAATCTTGGCAAAGACGGATTTTGTGCTTTCCGTTCCCCTGCACCCGAAGAAGGAAAAGAAGCGCGGCTTCAACCAGACCCACATCCTCTGCGAACAGCTTTCGGCGCGGACAGGGCTTCCGTTTCGGAGGGATATTTTGGTGCGAAAGCGGGAAACGGCGGCGCAGAGTACGCTGGATTCCTCTAAGCAGCGGCGGCAGAACCTGAAAAATGCCTTTGCGGTGACGGAGGATCTGATAGGGAAGCAGGTGCTTTTGGTGGATGATATTTTCACAACGGGAACAACCTGCAACGAATGTGCGAAGGAATTATACCGCGCAGGGGCGCAGAAGGTATTTGTTTGCTGCCTTTCGGCGGCAGGAAAATTAAGTTGAAAACAGGTTTTCAACTTGTTATAGCAGAGGAATAAACAGATAGGTTCCGCGGCAAAAGCCTTGAAACCTACTGTTTTCCTCGGCGGAAGTGAATTCCGCCTGCGGATGATATTCGGGAAACGGATTTGTTTCCCGAACCCTTCCGCTATCCATAAATACTTCAGTGATGAGGTATCAGTGAAAATTATCAAAGGGATACGATGGAATGATGACTGTCGTATCTTTTTTTGTGGAAAAACACAGAGGGATACGCCACATTGTATGCAGAAAAACTGTATACATAAGGGTTAAATTGCATAATTATACGTTATATGCAGGAATCCATACATATTTTTTTGTGCGAAGTGTAAAAAATGCGAAAAAAATGAGTGCAGTTTTATTGAAAATGACGCATTTAAACGGAAAAATTTTGGATTTTGAGAAGGGAAGGAAAAATAGCAGGTGTTTCTATGCAGAAAATGACGACGTTGTCAAACAACTGAGGGGGCGAAGCGCCGAAAAATGACGTTTTTTTACAGGTGAAACGTTTTTTTGGAAGAAAAAAATACAAATGCGCCTATTGACTTTCTTGCCAAAAACGAGTAAATTTTTACAAAAGTTCAATTTTGTATGAGAAAAAGTACAAAAAGAGCTTTCGCAATTATACAGATGAAAAAGCTGTTCCGAGTAGCTTTTAAGGGATGGCAAAGGTACAAAAGAAACTCATTATTTTTCAGCATTTATTTTTACAATGAGTTGGCTTTACACAAAAGAAAAGAGGGGAATTTTATGGAAAAGAAAAAAGGCTTTTTTGAAGGCAGCTTCGGGAAATTTGTTTTGCCCGGCATTATCCTTCAGTCCGTAATGATCGGCGGCGGTTATGCAACCGGTCGTGAAATCGTAGAATACGGTGCGAAATACGGCGCACTGGGCTGGCTGTCCGGCCTGGGGACATTCTTAGGATTTGCGGTCATCGCGGCACTGACCTATGAGCTGATTCGACTGACAAAGGCATACGATTTCAAAACATTTATGAAGACCATCGGCGGCCCTTTGTGGATTGTGTTCGATATCGTTTATCTGCTGTTTATGGTTGTTATCATTGCTGTTATGGCATCTGCAACCGGTAATATCGTAGAACAAACGCTGGGATTGAACTACTGGGTCGGCGTTGTTGCCATTACAGTGGTTGTTGCGATTTTGAACTTCTACGGCTCCAGATTGATTGAACGCTTTGAAACACTGGGTACGGTTGCCCTGTATGCAGGCTACATCATCTTCTCCGTACTGGTTATCGGTACATTTGGCAAGAACATTTCTACTGTATTTGCAAACCATGACACAAGCTTTATCGGAGGCTCTGTATCCGCAGGCAAGGCTCTTTGGAGCGGCGTTCTTTACTGCGCATACAATCTGGTTGTAATGCCTGCAACCTTCTTTACAATCGAAAGACAGACCAGAAGGGTAGAATCCGTTGTTTCCGGTATTATCGGCGGCGTGCTGGCTACGATTCCCTGGTTCCTGACATACTTTGCGGTTATGTGCTTCTATCCGAATCCTGATGTTCTCGGTGCAAGCGTACCCTGGCTGGCAATGATGCAGGGAACCGCAGGCCCTGTTGTTATCGCAATCTTTGGTATTGTAATGGGCTGGACACTGATCGAAACCTCTACAGGCATCATCCATGCGGCTCTGGAGCGTGTAAACAATGGCTTGAAGGAAGCGCATAAGCCTCCTATGACAGGCAAACAGCAGGCAATCCTGACTATCATCGTTCTGGTTGGTTCTATGGTTCTGTCCAAGGTTGGCATCATCGACCTGATCGCAACGGTTTACAACGCATTGTCCTACGCTTTCCTTGCAATCTATGTACTGCCTCTGATTACAGTCGGCGTATACAAAATCTTCAAGCTGCGCAAGGCAGAAAAGGAAGAACAGAAGAAGCATGCAGTTTCCGCAACACAGAAGCATGCAGTCTGATACTCCGAAGGAATTTTTTAACACAGGTAAGAATTTACATCCATATATACATCCAAACAAAATACATCCAAAAGAGAGGAGATACCTTAGGGTATCTCTTTTCTTTTAAGGGTCGAAATAAAGGTATAGAATGGTGGCTGCTTATAACAGGTATTTTATATTTTGATGGACGGAAGTTATTTTTTGCTAAGTTTTGTTTGTAAATAGCATGAAAAAGGGTTATAATTTTCTGTGTTATAGATGTTGACGAAGGAAATATCGGGGAGAGTTAATTATGTTACGTTTAGGATTTGATAATGAAAAATATCTGCAAATGCAATCAAAGCGAATCAAAGAGCGTATCAGCCAGTTCGGCGGAAAGCTCTATCTGGAATTCGGCGGAAAACTGTTTGATGATTACCATGCATCGCGTGTTCTGCCCGGCTTTAAACCGGACAGCAAAATCAATATGCTGGTGCAGCTGAAGGACGAGGCGGAAATTGTGCTTGTTATCAGTGCAGGTGATATTGAGAAGAACAAGGTCAGAGGAGACCTTGGCATTACCTATGATGCGGATGTGCTGCGGCTGATTGATGCGTTCCGTGGCTATGGGCTGTATGTAGGCAGCGTTGTGCTGACGCAGTTTGGCGGACAGGCAAGCGCGGTTGCGTATGAAAAGAAGCTGGAGGGCCTTGGAATTCGGGTATACAAGCACTACCCCATCGAGGGCTACCCTGCCAATATTCCCCATATTGTGAGCGAGGACGGCTTCGGGAAGAATGATTATATTGAGACAGAGCGTTCTCTGGTGGTGATCACCGCACCCGGCCCCGGCAGCGGCAAGATGGCAACCTGCCTTTCTCAGCTTTACCATGAAAACAAGCGCGGCGTGAAGGCGGGCTATGCGAAATTTGAAACCTTCCCCATTTGGAATATTCCCCTGCGCCACCCGGTTAATTTGGCATACGAGGCGGCAACGGCGGATTTGAATGACGTGAATATGATTGACCCCTTCCATCTGGAGGCGTATGGAGAAACGACCATCAACTACAACCGTGATGTAGAGGTATTCCCTGTGCTGAACGCAATGTTTGAGCAGATTTACGGGGAATCCCCCTATAAATCCCCTACGGATATGGGCGTAAACATGGTCGGGAACTGTATTTTTGACGATGAGGCGGTTTGTCAGGCGGCAAGAACGGAAATCGTCAGAAGATATTACAAGGCACTTTGCGACCACAGAAAGGGACTGCTGGCGGATGATGTGATTTATAAGCTGGAGCTTCTGATGAAGCAGGCGGGCACAAGCATTGCCGACAGAACGGTTGCGACAGCGGCAAACAAGAGAGCGGAAGAAACGGGCGAGCCTGCTGTGGCAATCGAGCTGCCGGACGGGACAATCGTGACGGGCAAAACAAGCGCACTTCTGGGGGCATCCTCCGCAATGCTTTTGAATGCACTGAAAAAGCTGGCAGGAATTGCAAAGGAAGTGAAGCTCATTGCACCTGAAATTATCGAACCGATTCAGAAGCTGAAGGTTGGACATCTGGGCAACAGAAATCCGCGCCTGCATACGGATGAGGTACTGATTGCGCTGAGTATTTGTGCGGTGAATGAGCCAAAGGCGGCATTGGCACTCAAGCAGCTGGAAAAGCTGAAATGCTGCGAGGTACATTCGACGGTAATCCTATCCTCTGTGGATGAAAATGTATTCAAGAAGCTGGGCATCAACCTGACCTGTGAGGCAAGATACGAAACAAAGAAGCTCTTCCATAGAAATTAAATACAGGACTTTGACAGAAAGCGTACTTCTTTACGAGGTACGCTTATTTTTTGCCCAAAAGCTGTATGACGGCAAGAAGGATTAAAATGCCGCCGGACAGGAGCGACCAGAGGCTTTCTTTCGGGGCAGGGGAGAGGCTGAGCCTTGTGCCGCATTTTTCGCCCAACGCGAGGAAAAATGTCTGAAAGAGGGCAGAAAAGAGGGGCAGGAGTGTTACATTTATCCCTCCTGCGGCAGCACTCAGCCCGATGGCAAAGGAATCCACAGAAAGCAGAAGCCCAAGGAGAAGGGCTTCCCGCGGCTCGATGAGGGAGGAGGCGTTTTTATCGCAGAGGGAGGGGGAATGCAGGGGCGAAGTCTCCTTCCGCTTTCCTTGCCCCATGCCTTGCAGACAAAGCCACACACCGAAGAAAAGAAGGAGCATGGGAGAAAACCGCGCCGCCAGATGCGCGGGGAAAACTGCCGCAAGCCGCCGCCCTGCAAAAAGAAACAGCTCCATCATGAGAAAGGCTTCTATCGTGAGCAGAAGAAGAGCGGACGGGCGAAAACGGATGCTGCGCAGACCATAGGAAAGACCGATGCCCAGCGCATCCAGACTGAGGGAAAACGCCAGCAAGAGAGAAAAAAGCATGGATAACACCTCCTGCTAACCATCCTATGCGGATGGTCTTTTTTTGCGCTTGTCCGCATAGACTGGGAAAAAAGACAAGCAGAAAAACAAAAGACGGAGCGTGAGGATATGGAATGGTGGAGCATGACACCGACAGAGGTGCTGAAAAAATTGCGGACGGAGGAACGGACAGGATTAAGCGAGAACGAGGCAAAAAAGCGGCTGGAAACGGACGGAAGGAACAGAACGGAGCAGGGAGAGGGCAAAAAGGGCTTCCGGCGGCGGTTTCTGGCGCAGTTTAATGATTTTATGATACTGCTGCTGATTGGAGCGGCAGTGGCTTCGGTTGCGATTTCCTATTGGAACGGAGAAAAGGATTTTCTGGATGCGGCAATCATTCTGGCGATTGTGGTACTGAATGCGTTTCTGGGTGTTTTGCAGGAGAGCAGAGCGGAAAAGGCATTGGAGGCATTGAAGGCACTTTCTGCGCCAAAGGCAAGCGTGCTGCGGGGCGGCGAGGAGAAGGAAATTCCTGCGGAGGAGGTAGTGCAGGGGGATATTCTTTTGCTTGCGGCAGGGGATTATATTTGCGCGGACGGGCGGATTTTGGAAAACCAAGGGCTGAAAACGGAGGAAAGCGCGATTACGGGGGAAGCACTTGCGATTGAGAAGGAGGAGGGCGTTCTGGCGGAGAAAACGCTGCCGAGTGACCGCAAAAACATGGTGCTTGCAGGAAGCTACGTTCTGGCGGGGAGAGGCACGGTGGCGGTGACGGCAACGGGTATGGCGACCGAAATCGGGAAGATTGCAGCCCTTTTGGCGGAGCAGGAGGAGCGCGAAACGCCCTTGCAGAAAAAGCTGGGAGAGACAGGAAGACTGCTGGGCATGGGGGCACTGATTATCTGTGGCATTATCTTCGGGATGGGACTTTTGCGAAGGCAGCCGCCGTTTCCGATGTTTATGACCTCTGTGAGCCTTGCGGTGGCGGCAATTCCCGAAGGACTGCCTGCGATTGTGACGATTGTGCTTGCGATTGGGATGCAGCGGATGGCAAGGAAAAATACGATTATCCGCAGACTGCCTGCGGTGGAAACCTTGGGGAGTGCAGAGGTCATCTGCTCGGATAAGACGGGGACGCTGACGCAAAACCGCATGAAGGTGACACGGCTTGCGGCAATCGGGAAGGGGTTGGAGCAGGACGAGGAAAAGCGAAGATTCATTCTGACGCTGTTTACGCTTTGCAATGATGTGAAGCGGCAGGGGACAAAAATCATTGGGGAGCCGACGGAAAAGGCACTTGCGGAGGCGGCAGAGGAAGGCGGGGTATCGCTCAAGGGGCTTTGGAAGGAAATGCCCAGAATCGGCGAGGTACCGTTTTCCTCGGAGCGAAAGCTGATGACAACGGTGCATCCCAGTGGGGGGAAATGGATTTCTGTGACGAAGGGGGCACCCGATATTCTTTTTGAGAAATGCGCATACTGCCTGGATGGCGGCAGACAGGCTGTATTTGATGGCAGAAGAAAAAGCGAGGCAAGGCTGAAAAACGGCGAGATGGCGGCAAATGCCCTGCGCGTGGTGGCGGTGGCGTTTCGGGAATGGGACGAGGAGCCGCTCTTTTTTACGGCGGAGGAGCTGGAAAGGGATCTGGTATTTGCAGGGATGGCAGGGATGATGGACCCGCCGAGACCGGAGGCGCAGGCGGCAGTGGAGATTTGTCAAAGGGCAGGGATTCGTCCTGTGATGATTACGGGAGATCATGCGCTGACAGCACAGGCGATTGCCGCAGAGCTTGGGATTTACCGTGCAGGGGATACCGTGCTGACGGGGCAGGAGCTGGAACAGATGTCGGACGAGGCGCTGGAGCGGGCGGCGGAGGATTGTACGGTTTTTGCGCGCGTTTCGCCGGCACATAAGGTGCGGATTGTGAAGGCGTTTCAGAAGGAGGGGCGCGTGGTTGCCATGACGGGGGACGGCGTGAATGATGCGCCTGCGCTTAAGGCGGCGGATATCGGCTGTGCGATGGGGAAAAACGGCACAGAGGTTGCCAAGGGTGCGGCAGATATGATTCTGATGGATGATAACTTTGCGACAATCGTGGAGGCGGTGCGCGAGGGACGCGGCATTTATGAAAACATCCGCAAGGCGGTCCATTTTCTGCTTTCGAGCAACATTGGCGAGATTATGACGATTTTCGTGGCGATGTGCTTTGGCTGGGCAACGCCGCTTTTGCCGATTCAGCTGTTATGGGTGAACCTTGTGACGGATTCCCTGCCTGCGATTGCACTGGGGGTTGACCCTGCGGACGCGGACAGCATGGAGCAGCCGCCGCGGAGGGGAAATTCCCTCTTTTCGGACGGCATGGTGAGCAGCATTGCCTTAGAGGGGGCGATGATTGGGATGCTGGCACTGCTTGCCTTTGGGATCGGGCACATTTATTTTGACGAGGAAGGGGCATATATTACAGGGCGGACGATGGCGTTTGCGGTGCTTTCGCTTTCGCAGCTGATACACGCCTTTAATATGCGGTCGGAGCATTCGCTGTTTCGGATTTCGCCCTTGGGGAACCCGATGCTGCTGCTGGCGTTTTTTATCGGGTGTCTGATGCAGATTGGGGTGATTATGGTGCTGCCGCTGGCGGAGATTTTCAAGGTATGTCCGCTGAATGGGAAGGAATGGCTTGTGGTTGCGGCGTTGGCATTGGCACCCTTGCCGATTGTAGAATTAGAAAAGCTGTGCGACAGGCGGCGGAGAAAAAAATGAAAAAATTGTTATCATTTTTACTTATCGCGCTTGCGTTGGCTCTTTGAATTCTGTATAATAGAAGAAACCAAAGAAAAGGGAGGTTCCCCTCATGAAAGTTGATGTTTCGTTAGATTTATATCGTATTTTTTGTGCAGTTGTCCGCACGGGCAATATGTCTGCTGCGGCAAGAGAGCTCTTTATTTCACAGCCTGCGGTAAGCATGTCCATTCGTCAGCTGGAGGACCGCATGGGCAGTCCGCTTCTGGTGCGTACGGCGAAGGGGGTTTATCCCACCGCGGAGGGCAAGCTGTTATATACCTATCTGGAGCAGGCGTTGGGACTGATTCAGGCGGCGGAGGAAAAATATTATCAGATGGTACACATGGAGATGGGGGAGCTCAAGATTGGCGCGAGTGATACGGTCATTGCCAATTTCCTGCTGCCTTATCTGGAAAAGTATCATAAGCTGTATCCCGATATCAATATTAAGGTGACGAATAAGACAACCTACGAATCGCTCAGGCTGCTGAGAAACGGCAGTGTGGATGTCTGCTTTATCAATTTGCCGATTGCGGAGGATGAGGATTTAGAGGTAACGCCCTGCATTGAAATTCATGATGTTCTGGTGGGGGGCGAGCGGTATCGGATGCTTGCGGAGATGGGCATGGAGTTGAAGGATTTGCCGAAATATCCCCTGCTTTTATTGGAGGATTTGAGCAATTCGCGCCGCTATATTGACCGCTATGCAGAGGAAAACGGCGTAGTGCTGAACCCGATTCTGGAGCTGGGGAGCAGTGATTTACTGGTAAGCTTTGCGGAAATCAACCTTGGACTGACGTATGTGATCGAGGAGTTTACGCAGAGGGAGCTGCAGAACAAGCACCTGTTTGAGATTCCCGTGGAACCGCCCGTACCGAAGCGGAGCATTGGGATGGTGCGGCTGAAAAATGTGGCAATGCCGCATGCGTTAAAGGGATTTATCGACCTGATTGAGTTTCCGAAGGAAAAGAATTAAATGAAATTAAATCGAAATCGGGATTTCGGTGTGTTATTGATGAAAAAATTATCAATAGCAGCGTTGACAAAGCAAAAATAATGCGTTAATATATGAGCAGATATTCATATAAGAAAAGGAGCGAGCCATGAAGGAGACACCGATGCAGGAAGAATTTGATATGGAAAAGGAACTGCAGCAGGAGTTTATTCAGGAGCTGGCAGAATTTTTCAAGATTTTTGGGGATGCGACCCGTATCCGTATTTTGCAGACCCTGCTGGAGGGGGAGCGAAATGTGGGGGATTTGGCAGACGTACTGGAAATGAGCCAATCCGCTGTGTCGCATCAGCTGCGCGTACTGCGGCAGAATGATCTTGTAAAATACCGCAAGGAGGGCAAAACCGTGTTCTATTCTCTGGACGATGAGCATATTCGGATGGTTCTGGAGCAGGGGATGACGCATCTGCGGCATAAGCGTGGATATCACGAATAAAAAAGGAATAGGCTGTAATGATATAGGTGCAAGGATATCTGAAAATTACAGCCTAAATTTTCAGATGTTATATGAACAGTTATTCAAACGAACAAATGAAAAGCAAACAGCGAAAAAAGAGGTGTGACTATGTCTGAAATGAAGGTAGCATTAAAAGGGTTGACCTGCGCGAACTGTGCGGGAAAGATTGAGGATACGCTTTCTAAGCTTTCTGAAACGCAGGAGGTTTCCATCAATCTGCTGCGGCAGGAAATGACAGTAAAGCTTGCGCCAAATGCTTCGGCAGAGGAAATGCAGGAAACGGTGGAACGGGTGGTGCATAAATTTGAGCCGGAGGTAGAGGTTGCCTTTTTGCAGGGGCAGAAGGCAGAGCATCATCATGCGCATCATGAGCATTGCGGCTGCGGCTGTGAGGAGGATGACGATGATGACTGCGGCTGTGGGTGTGGCTGTGGCTGTGGACATGACCATGCGCATGGGGATGAGAATGTGTTCGGCAGAAAATTTTTTCTGCGCTTTGGCATAGGGCTTGCGTTCTTCCTTGCGGCTGTTTTCCTGCATGGGGGAACGATCCGCACGATTCTTTATATCTGCGCATATCTGATTTTCGGGTATGATGTTCTGTTGCGTGCGGCGAAGCATATCGGACAGGGGAAGGTTTTTGATGAAAACTTCCTGATGTCCTTCTCTACGATTGGCGCGTTGTATCTGGGGGAAATGGCAGAGGCTGTTTTCGTTATGCTGTTCTATCAGGTGGGCGAGGCATTCCAGGAATATGCGGTGGCACGCTCCAGAAAATCCATTACGGCACTGCTGGATATCCGTCCCGATTTTGCACATTTAATCGTGGATGACGAGGAAAGGAAGGTAGATCCTTCTCTGGTGCATGTGGGAGATATGATTCTGGTAAAGGCAGGGGAAAGAATCCCTTTGGACGGGGTAATCACGGAAGGACATGCTATGCTGGATACTGCGGCACTGACAGGCGAATCCCTGCCTCGTTCTGTGGGGGCAGGAGATCAGGTGCTCAGCGGCTGCATCAATATGGACGGCAGTCTGAAGGTTCGCGTAGAAAAGGGCTTTGGCGAATCTACGGTGATGAAGATTCTGGAAATGGTGGAAAACGCATCTGCAAAGAAATCCAAGACGGAGAAATTCATCACACGCTTTGCAAGAGTTTATACACCCATTGTGGTTCTGCTGGCGGTTCTGGTTGCGGTTCTGCCGCCGTTGGCAGGGCTTGGGAAATTCTCCTTGTGGTTTGGCAGAGCATTGGTATTCTTAGTTGTTTCCTGTCCCTGTGCATTGGTATTGTCTGTGCCGCTGACGTATTTTGCGGGGATTGGCGCGGCATCCAAGTGTGGGATTCTGGTAAAGGGCGGCGGCGATTTGGATACGCTGAGCCGACTGAAAACGGTTGTTTTTGATAAGACAGGGACACTGACAAAGGGCAGATTCTCTGTAACAGAGGTGAAGGGCGATGTGCTGAAGCCGGCGGCAATCGGGGAGGCAATGAGCAATCACCCCATTGCGCAGGCAATCGTACAGGCATACAAAGGCGAGCTTCCTGCGGCACAGAGCTATCAGGAGCTGGGCGGCTACGGGATTTCCTACGAGCTGGACGGCGAAACGGTTCTGCTGGGGAACAGCCGTCTGATGGAGCATGAAAAAATTGCGTATGAAAAGGCAAACGGCATCGGTACGGTGGTTTATGTTGCAAAGGGCGGCAAATTCTTAGGGTACATTCTGGTTGCGGATACGCTGAAGGAAAACATTGCCGATTCCCTTGCGGCGTTGCGCAAGCAGGGGATTCAGAAGATGGTAATGCTGACGGGCGACAGAAGGGAAACGGCGGCGGCTGTGGCAGAGGAGCTGCGGCTGGATGAATTCCACAGCGAGCTGCTGCCCGAAAACAAAGTGGAATGGATGGAAAAGCAGAAGGACGCAGAAGGCGACAAGACGGCGTTTGTGGGGGATGGCATCAATGATGCACCCGTACTGGCGGCGGCTGATTTGGGGATTGCCATGGGGGCGATTGGCTCCGATGCGGCAATCGAGGCGGCGGATGTTGTGCTGATGGATGATGATATCGGCAAGCTGGCAGTCGGCATGAAGGTTGCAAGAAACACAAGAAGGATTGTAAACCAGAACGTGACCTTTGCGCTGGGCTTTAAGATTCTGGTGCTGCTGCTTTCCATTCCCGGCATTGCGACGATGTGGATGGCGGTATTTGCGGATGTCGGCGTTTGCGTACTGGCAATTCTGAATGCAATGCGGAAGAAGGCTTAAGCCGAAGCTGAGAGGGTTCGACAGAAAAAAACAGGGTATCTCAAGATTGAGATACCCTGTTTTTATTGCTCTTTTGGGATGATTTTTTTTACATTTTTCTCGAATTTTGCTCTGGGCAGCATGACCATGTGTCCGCAGCCGCAGCATTTGATGCGAAAATCAATGCCGGTTCTGAGGATTTCCCACTGGGCAGAGCCGCAGGGGTGACTTTTTTTCATCTGCACAATATCTCCGACAGAAAAATCCATACGTTACGCCTCCTTCATCAAATGGACAACCTGCTGAGGGAAGGGGATTTCGATACCTTCTGCATCAAAGCGGTTTTTGATGCGGCGGCGCAGCTCCGCCTCCACAGCATAATTCATTTTTATCTTGCATTTTGCAACAATTTTAATGGTAACGGCGGAATCATCCAGACCGATGACACCTGCAACGGTGGGGGGTTCCAGTACAGCCTCCATATCTGCGGTTTTCTGCATCTCATCCTGCAGAACGGCAATGGCGCGGTCGATGCTTTCGCCATAGGCAATGCCGACGGTGACAACGGCGTTGATAAATTCACGGCAGTTATTGGTGACCGTACCGATAGAGCCATTCGGGATGATATGCACAGCGCCGCCGAAATCGCGCAGCTTTGTGGAACGCAGGGTGACGCTTTCGACCGTACCCGTAATGCCCTGAATGGTGACGATATCCCCGACGGCGTAATGGTCCTCAAAGAGGATGAAGAAGCCCTCCATCATATCCCCTGCGATACTCTGCGCGCCCAAGCCGATGGCAACCGAGCCTGCGGAGGCAATGACAACGAGGGATTCTGAGGAAACACCCAGCTGCTTTAAAATAGACATCAGCCCGATGAAATAAATCACATATTTCAGGATGCTGCCTGTGACGGTGCTGAGAGTTTTTGCTTTTCTTTCGGACATGGAAAGCTTTTCGCGCTGTACCTGTGTCCGCAGGAATTTATTGACCAGTTTACTGGAAATGCGAATCATAAGCCAGCAAAGAAAGAGCGTGAACAGAATTTCCAGAAGCTTGATGCCCAGATTGACGGCACCGTTGATGGCTGTGGATTTGGCAAGG
This sequence comes from Anaerotignum faecicola, assembly GCF_003865035.1. Classification (NCBI taxonomy): domain Bacteria; kingdom Bacillati; phylum Bacillota; class Clostridia; order Lachnospirales; family Anaerotignaceae; genus Anaerotignum; species Anaerotignum faecicola. The sequence continues at coordinate 613,887 of NZ_BHVZ01000001.1, read as the reverse complement.
AAGCCAAGCCCTAAATCCTTCGCAAGCTCCGTGCTGTTTAAATCAGAGGAAAGAGACGAGGTTAGATCATTGATAACATCCATGCTTCTTACCTCCTTGCCTGTTGATATTCTGCCGCCGCCTTCAAGAAGGCAGAGAACAGCAGCCCCATTTCCTCTGTTTTCATTGCCTCGGGATGCCACTGCACGCCGACGGCGAAGCGGTTATCCTTATGCTCAATGGCTTCAATCAGACCATCCGCACTGCGGGCAGAGACAATAAAGCCCTCCCCAAGCGTGGAGCAGGACTGATGATGCAGGGAATTGACAACGGTGCGTTTATTTTCCCAGAGGTCGGTTAAAAGGGTGTTGTCCTCGACAAAAATGCTGTGTGTGCCATAGGAACGGGGTGCCTGCTGGATATGCTTGAGGGTTGTGCCTGCCTGTACGCCGATATCCTGATAGATGCCGCCGCCCTTGACGATATTCATGACCTGCATGCCGCGGCAGATGCCGAGCATGGGCAAATCCTTTTCCAGTGCAGCCTCGCAGATGCGCATTTCACAGGCATCACGGAGGGGGTTAATCTCGCCGCTCTGGCAAAGGGGCTCTTCTCCGAACAGGAGCGGATCGATATCACCGCCGCCGGTCAGCAGAAGTCCGTCCAGAAAGGGGGGCAATGCCTGATGGGGCAGGAGCACGATGGGACAGCCGCCTGCCTTTTCGATGGCAAGGACATAATCCTCACTGAGGGTATATTCCTTTTTTTCGTAAGAATAATTCGGCGCAATGCCGATAATCGGTTTTGTGTTCATTGGTTACACCTCTTACTTTCTTTTTCTCTCCTCAGTATACAGAAGATGCTCTTTTTTTGCAACGGAAGGATGGTAAAATCGGCTTCGACTTGCAGAGTGTATACAGTTTGTGGTATAATTCGTATGCGAGATAAAAACCAAACGGCTGAAGTATGCGGACAGATATCCGCGAGACAACAGAAACGGAGATGACAACGAAATGAAAACCATTGGCATCATTGGTGCAATGTCGGAGGAAATCACATATTTAAAAGAGAAAATCGAGATTGTGACGACAAAAAATATCATCGGGCTGGATTTCCATGTGGGGAAATATTGCGGCAACAGCATTGTGCTGGTCATCAGCGGCATCGGCAAGGTGAATGCGGCTGTCTGCACACAGGTGCTGATTGACCATTTCGGTGTGGATTATATCATCAATACGGGCTGTGCGGGGGCAATTCACCCCGAACTGGGCATTGGGGATATCCTCATTTCCACGGATGCGGTACAGCATGACATGGATGTTTCTGCGCTGGGCGACCCTATTGGGACTATTCCCCGTTTGGCGGAAAGCTATTTCAAGGCGGATGAGATGCTGGTGAAGCTGGCGCAGGAGGCTGCGGCGGAAACGGCGGAAAACTATCATGTGATTCTCGGCAGAGTTGCCAGTGGGGATAAATTCATCGGCACAAAGGAAGGCAAGGAGCATATCAAAAGGTATGTGCAGGGGGATTGTGCGGAAATGGAGGGTGCGGCGATTGCCCATGCCTGCTGGCTGAACCGAATTCCCTTTGTTATCATTCGTGCCATCAGCGACAGCGCGGATGAACAGGCGAATATGTCCTATGAGCAGTTTGTGCTTCTGGCGGCAAAGCGCAGCAGTGAGCTGGTGGAAAAAATACTGGAAAAGCTGGCGTAAAACTGCCTAAAAAAGAGGCGGAAAATTTGGCTTTCCATGGAAGGTATTGCTCTTGTAAAGGGGATTTTCTTCCTGTATAATGCAATCAGAATCAAAAACAATTTGTACGCAAAATATTGATGCGGAAATGATGAAAGTAGGAAAAAAGGAGGCCTTTCAAATGACGGCAAAAACGCATGGGTACATTACAAAAGAGATTGAACTGGAGCAGATTTATCAGTTTATTTTGAAATTTTTTGACCCCGAGGCAAAGGTAAACCGTTACGAGAATCGTTTTGGTGAAAGCAATGAAATGGCTGTATATTTTACCTATAAGGGAGAGGAAAGACGTTTGTTTACAATGGTTTACAAGAGCCGTAAATTCTCCAAAAACGGCGAGAAGAACAGACTGGTTTTCCTGGATTTGGATTATTGGGGGCACAGCGTGGAAATTATGCGTTCCATTCTGTCCTATTTCAGCGGCTGGTTGGATGAAAACGACTGCGATAAGGAGGAAGCATACTTTATCGAGGAACAGCCGGACGGCGTGACACCCAATATCATTAAGATTACAAGAAAAGAGCTGAACAGAAGACTGGGCGGCATGGTTGTAATCATTGAGGATGACGAAGAAGAAAAATAAGCGGAAAAATAAGAGAGCCGTATTACCTATAGGGGATGCGGCTTTTTTGTTGCTTGTCGAAAAAAGAAAAATGTGGTATGGTATAAGCGAGGATTATCGCTCGGCGGTTCAGTCACTTCCTGTAAAGGGGGTGATGTTTATGGTTACATACGCTGAATTGTTTCAATATAGCTTAGTAATCATTGGAATTATCACCTTATGCTTTTTGCATAAGAAATGATAAGAAAAAGACCGCCTAACAGAAGTTAGACGGTCAACCACATTATTACGGACTGACCGCCCTTCCACAAGCGGTAATCCTTTTTCATAGCTCTTATCGCCCTGCGTGAAACAGGAAATAAATAAAAAGTGACAGCCTAACAGAAGTTAGACGGTCATTCACAACTATTACGGACTGACCGCCCTTCCACAAGCGGTAATCCTTTCTTACTGCTATGATAGCATAAAGGAAGGGAAAAATCAATCGGAATCGGGCGTTCTTTTGCAGAGTTTTTGCGATTTTTGCGAAAAAACGGTTTTAACGGGGCGGGCTTCTTGCCAGAGCCCTTGTTTTTATGCTATACTAAAAGATAATTTAAATGCAGAAGGGGCGGTGGAGGATATGCCGGAGGAAAAGGATATACGAACCATGATTGACGAGGATATTGACCGCGTGGAACGTGTTTGGGAGGCATCCTCCTATGACAGCGATGCCTTGGAGGAGCTGTTCCGCCTGCTTCTGGAGCATTATGCCGAAAGAATCGAAGGCTTCACGAAGAGGCTGAAGGTCATTCAGCCGTATGAGGATGTCGCGGATATGGCGGAGAATTATCGGGAGAACGTGCGGACATTGCTGGAGCGGATGAAGCTGTTTCGGGAAAATGGATACAGCAACGAAGGCTTAATCGAATATTCCATTGCCAAGGAGCGGGAGGAGCTGAATTTTAATGCGGATTTTACAACGGTGCGGCTGGAAATCGGCATGATGCAGGGGCTTTCCCTTGTGGAGCGGGAGGATATCATGGTGCATTTGGATGCCATGGAGACCATCTGCGCGCAGGTTACGCCCAAAAAGGAACGCTGGGAAATGCTCAGAGAGCATCTGGTCTGGCTTTCCGGAAAGGATGTAACGGTAGCAATGAAGATATTACCGTTGTTTTTCAGAATAAATTGATGAATAATAGAGAGCGGCAGAGCAAAAGGAAATTTTTCTGCCGCGAAGGAGCGTTTTAATATGAAGAAAGCAGCAAGTTTTGCATTGGGCTGCAAGGTAAATCAGTATGAAAGCGAAGCCATTGCGGAGCTGTTCGCAGAAAAGGGCTATGAAATTGTGGGGATTGATGAAGAAGCGGATGTGTATGTCATCAATACCTGTACGGTAACGAATTTCGGGGACAAGAAATCCCGTCAGCTGATTCGTAAGGTAAAGCGGCAGAATGAAAATGCCATTGTGGCGGTTGTCGGCTGCTATGCGCAGACTGCGCCCAAGGAGCTGATGGAGATTGCAGGCGTGAACCTGGTCATCGGAACGAAGGACAGAGCGCAGATTGTGGAAATGGTGGAGCAGTATGACAGGGCAAACGGCGTGGAAAACCACGTTTCCGATATTATGAAGGAGCGTGTATTTGAGCCGCTTTCCATTCAAAAGCTGGCAAACAGAACAAGAGCCTATCTGAAAATTCAGGATGGGTGCAGCCAGTATTGCTCCTACTGCATCATTCCTTATGCGAGAGGCCCTATCCGCAGCAGAGAGCCGCAGGAGGTTGTGGCTGAGGTAAAGCGTTTGGCGGAGAACGGCTTTAAAGAGGTTGTGCTGACGGGCATCCATGTGGCAAGCTACGGCAAGGACAGAAGGGATACCTCTCTGCTGGATATTCTCAAGCAGGTGCATGAGGTGGAAGGAATTGAGCGGATTCGCTTCAGCTCCATTGAGCCGAATGTGGTGACGGAGGAATTTGCACAGACCATGGCGGCACTGCCAAAGGTCTGCGACCATTTCCATCTTTCCCTGCAGAGCGGCTGCGATAAAACCCTGAAGGAAATGAACCGGAAATATGATACGGAGAAATACAGACAGGCGGCAGCGACGCTCAGGAAATATCTGCCGAAGGTTGCGCTGACAACGGATATCATTGTCGGCTTCCCTGGAGAAACCGAGGAGGATTTCAGGGAAAGCTATGCCTTTGCGGAGGAAATCGGCTTTGCGAAGATTCATGTATTTCCTTATTCGCCCAAGCGCGGCACACCTGCGGCGGCAAGGAAGGATCAGCTGCTCAATGCGGTAAAAGCCGAAAGAAGCCATACGCTCATTCAGCTGAGCGACAAAATGGCGGCGGAATTTCTGGTGGATGCCGTTGGGACGGATGCGGAGGTGCTGTATGAAAGAGCCGTCGGCGATGGGATTTATGAAGGGCATACCACGAACTATATGAAGGTGCATGGCAGAAGCGAAGTCGATTTGACAAACCGCATTTGCAAAACCCACATCACAAGGGCGGAGGGCGAAATGCTTTTCGGGGATGCAGAGGTATAAGAAAAGGAATTTGTAATAATTATGTAAAGAGAATATGGTTGCAAACAGGTTTTTTTTCATGTATCATAAAGATAGCTGATTTTACAGATAACAGGAAATTTTCCTGTAAATATATTTGGGATATAAGGGGGGCGGCACTGCCGCAGAATGGAGAGTGAAAAATATGGCAAATTTACATGAAACACAGTATTTCGGCAGATTGGAAAAAGAACCCGAAAACGAAGCAAAGCGAATCCTGATGGCAGTGAGCAATGCCTTGCGGGAAAAGGGCTATAATCCTGTCAACCAGATTGTAGGCTATATCCTTTCCGGTGACCCGACTTATATTACAAGCTATCAGAATGCCCGTGTGCTGATTCGTAAGCTGGAACGGGATGAGCTTCTGGAGGAGCTGGTAAAGGATTATTTAGACCGTAACGAGTAATCGTCGGAAAAAGAAAGAGGAACCGAATTGCGTATTTTAGGGTTGGATTTTGGTGACAAAACCATTGGTGTTGCGGTCAGCGACCCTTTTGGCTGGACGGCACAGGGCGTGGAGATTATCCGAAGGGAAAGTTCCATGGAATTTAAGAAATGTATGCGTAGACTGGCAGAGCTGGTGGAACAATATCAGGCAGAGACAATCGTTCTGGGCTATCCGAAAAATCTGGACGGCTCCGAAGGGGACAGATGTGTCAAAACAAAGGATTTCTGCGAACGCGTGAAAAGAAGATTCCCCAAGGCAGAGGTTCTGCTCTGGGACGAAAGATTCAGCACCATTGCGGCGGAGCGTTCTCTGCGCGAGGTTGGGCTGAACCATAATCAGAGAAAAAGCGTCATTGACAAGATGGCGGCGGTGCATATTTTGCAGGGCTATCTTGACAGCAAGGCGAAAGGATAAGAATAGAGGAGAATTTTATGGCGGATATTTATGACGAAATCAATGATCTGGAATTTGAAGTGGTTACTATGACAGATGAAAACGGTGATGCAGTGGAGTTTTCCATCATTGATAATGTTGCCTGCGGCGGCGAACGCTACCTTTTGGTAGTGGAAACAGAATTGATGGATGATGATGAAACAGATGCCATCATTTTGAAGGAGGTTTCCATCAATACGGATGATGTGACGTATGAATTGGTGGAGGATGACGCGGAATTTGACCGCGTGGCAGATTTGTTTGCCCAGAAGGCAGAGGATTATACCGTAGAAACGGATGACTGATTGACGAATGTATTAGGGTGATTTTTTGCGGTCTGCAAAAGTCCCTTTTTATACAAAAATGAGCGGAAAAAGAAACAGCAGAATACGGAAGGAAAAACAGCAGCACTCATCGGATTGGAAAAACGGAGCGGAAATGTTTTTGCAATCGTTGAGTATCGACTGCTCTTTTTCTGTTTGCCCTTTTTTGGAAAAGGGGCGCTGATTCTGCCGTTTAAAGAGAACTTTTTTACGCCATACTATAAAGAAAATGACAGAGAAAACAAAAAAGGAGGTGTGTTTTTTGGCAGAGAAAAAATCCGCAAAGGAGACAAACGGAAAGGATTCCACGAAGGAAACCAAAACGAGAACAGCAAAGACAAAGGCGGACAGCAGGGCAAAGACAGAGCCGAAGGCGAAAAAGGAGCCGGCTGCGAAGATGACGGCGAAACCGGCGGCAAAGCCGAAGCAGCGCACAAAGAGCCGCGCAAAGGCAAAGCCCAAGATGAACCTGAAGGTGATCGCGCTGGGCGGTCTGGATGAAATCGGTAAAAATATGACGGTTCTGGAATATGGCGATGATATTATCATCATCGACTGCGGTCTGGCATTCCCTGAGGATGATATGCTGGGGATCGATTTGGTTATCCCTGACGTGACTTATTTGACAAAAAACATCGACAAAATCAAAGGGATTGTATTAACACACGGACACGAGGATCATATCGGCGCATTGCCCTATATTCTCAAGCAGATTAACGTACCCGTATTCGGGACACTGCTGACACTGGGGCTTCTGGAAAATAAGCTGAGAGAGCATAAAATGCTGGATTCCACAACAAGACATACGGTTGTACCCGGCGAAAAGGTAAAGCTGGGACAGATGGTTGTGGAATTTATCCATACGAACCACTCTATCGCAGACGCGGTCGCACTGGCAATCCATACACCTGTGGGCGTTGTGGTGCATACGGGCGACTTTAAGGTGGACTATACTCCCATTGACGGGGATGTGATTGATTTACAGCGGTTTGCCGCACTGGGCAAGGAGGGAGTTCTCCTGCTGATGAGCGACAGCACCAATGCCGAGAGAAAGGGCTTCACGATGTCTGAAAAGAACGTGGGGAAGGTGTTCGAGAAGATTTTCGAGGAAACACCGAAGAACCGTATCATGGTTGCGACCTTCTCCTCAAACATTCATCGTATTCAGCAGGTTATCAATGCGGCGTATATGTACGGCAGAAAGGTTGCCATTATCGGTCGCAGTATGGTCAATGCGGTGAAAACGGCATCCGAGCTGGATTATCTCTGGATTCCGCCCAGAACGCTGATTGATATTAACGAAACAAGAAATTATCGGGATGATCAGCTGGTTATCATTACGACAGGCAGCCAAGGGGAGACAATGTCCGCCCTGTCCCGTATCGCATCCGGCGAGCATAAGCAGATTAACGTAAAGCCTGATGATAAAATTATCATCAGTGCATCTGCCATTCCGGGGAATGAAAAAAGCATTTCCCGTGTGGTGAATGAGCTGCTGAAAAAGGGCGCAAACGTGGTTTATGGAGATATTGAGGATATCCACGTTTCCGGTCACGCCCGTCAGGAGGAGCTGAAGCTGATGCTGGCGCTGACAAAGCCGAAGTTCTTCATGCCTGTGCATGGGGAATTCATGCACCTTTCCTGTCACAAGAATTTGGCGATTTCCATGGGGATGGATAAAAATGACATCTTCGTGATGAAGCTGGGTGAGGTGCTGGAGGTCAACAAAAATGAGGCGAAGGTTACCGGAACTGTGCCTGTGGGACAGATTATGGTAGACGGCTTGGGCGTTGGCGATGTCGGCAATATCGTTCTGCGTGACAGAAAGCATTTGTCACAGGATGGACTGATGGTGGTTGTGGTTTCCATGGACCGAGAAATGGGGACGATTGTTTCCGGCCCCGATATTATTTCCAGAGGGTTTGTATATGTCCGCGAGGCAGAAAATCTGATGGATGAGGCGCGCGCCTGCGTGTTGGATGCGCTGCTGAAATGCGAGGAAAAGAATGTTACAAGCTGGAATTATATCAAGGGTGTCATTAAGGATACGCTGAAAAATTATATTTGGCAGAAGACAAAGAGAAGTCCGATGATTCTGCCGATTATTATGGAAGTATAAAAGAAAAAGAGCCGAAAGGCTCTTTTTCTTTGTTCGCTTGTGCGGTGTGTGTTGGTGTGCTACAATGCTGTTATGGAACAATCGTGTACAGGGTGGCTTGACCTTCATTCTACATAGAATGGGGGTGGTGCTGATGAAGTTTGACTTTAAAGACTTAATGTCTTTTGGGACATTCCTTCTTGCATTGCTGACATTCATATTTTTGAATCTCAGATAGTCTTTTATTTTAGACATAGAAAAACCACCCTAATACTTTGACCGGTTGCAGGGTGGCTTTCTATGTCCCTTTGTCAATAGGTCAACCCACCTTGTGGGCGGTTGTTCCTCTTGTTTTTATTATGCTACAAAGAAATCAAAAATGCAATATCCTTTTTGATTTTCGGCATTCTTTTTTATAGGGCAGTAAAAAAGAAAAAGAGCCGATTTCATGTGCACAGTGAAATCAGGCTCTTTTTTTGCTTGCAACGGAAGCCTAGCGGGATTCTTCGCCGAAGCGTCCTCCATCTTCTAGGAATCATTCCGTTGACTCAGCCTGCAGAATAGCGTATTTCCGAGATACCGCAAATACTTCGGCTATGCCCGAAGGGCAGGAAGGCATATTCTGCGTCAATCCTTATTCCCAATCCTATTTCCGCAAGGTTTCCCTTGGCACCGGGGTACAATTCCCCGAGCCGTTCCGCCAAGCGGTATCCGTTCAAGAAGGACGATTAAGTGCCGATATGCAAAGCCCACCGGCCTACGCCCGAAACGCTGCTTAAGTTTATCCTTCTTCATTCTACTATACCGCAGCAGGCAGAGAAAAGCAATACGGCTGATGGAAAAAGAAGAAAAAATCAAGAAAGATTCTATCTTGATTTTTTGCGGCATTTCGGATAGAGTGAAGAGAAAGAATGTTGAAGGATGGGAAAAAGGAGCAGTTATGGATATCAAAAATCTGGTTACTTTCATACATGTAGCGGAGCTGCGCAGCTTCACGAAGGCGGGGGATAAGCTAGGCTATTCCCAATCAACGGTTTCCTTTCAGATTCGCCAGCTGGAAAATGAATTGGGTGTGCCCTTATTCGAGAGAATCAACCGCACGGTTACACTGACGGAGCACGGGATTCGTCTGCTGCGCTCTGCTTACAAAATCAATGAGCTTTTGGAAAGCTTTCAGGAGGAAACGAAAGCGGAAACGAAGGTGCATGGGCGTGTGCGTCTGGCGATTGCGGATTCCCTGAGCAGTGAGGTGATTCGGCGCATTTTTCCGGAGCTGCACCGCAAATATCCCGATATTACGCTGGAGTGCATTTCCGCCGGCACGCAGGAGATGTTTCGCCTTTTAAACCAGAATGAAGCGGATATTGTGTATACGCTGGATAACCATATTTACGATACGAATTATGTGATACAGCAGGAAAGTCGGATTGGGGTGCATTTTGTTTGTGCGGCAGGCAATGCCTTGGCGGCAGGGGATGCCATTGCTTTGACAGAATTGGTGAAGCAGCCGTTTCTGCTGACCGAAAAGGGTATGAGCTACCGCCGGATGCTGGATGAGAAACTTGCGGCACATTCCTTGGAGATTCAGCCTGTTTTTGTCAGCGGGAATGCAGGGCTGATTGCGTCCTTGGTGGAGCAGAATGCAGGGCTTGCGCTTTTGCCTGATTATATCACGAAGCCGTATATCGAAAAGGGGGCACTGTGCTATCTGAATGTGCCTGAAATGGAAATCGAAATCTGGACACAGCTGCTGCACCATCGGGAAAAATGGGTTTCCGAGCCGATGCGGATTGTGATTGACCATCTGCGGCGGTGTATGCTGTGATGCGGTACCCATTTCGATACTTATATGGTATACTGTAAGCAGTTTTCAAAGCAAATGGAGGGATAATAATGAGATATCAGAAGCTTGGCAATACGGATATTGATGTTTCCGTGATTGCATTAGGCACATGGGGACTTGGCGGCGGCAGTGTCTGGACGGACAGAGATTCTACGGTAGAGGATACCAGAAATCTGCTGGACAGCTGTCGGGAATATGGCATAAACTATATTGATACCGCGCCGGTTTACGGCACAGGGGCAAGCGAGGAGCTGCTCGGCAGGGCGTTGAAGGGCAGAAGACAGGACTTTATCCTGCAAAGCAAATGCTCTCTGAACTGGAGAAATGAGGGCGGTAATTTCCATTATGAACGCGATGGGTATACCGTCAACAATGACACCCGTGCGGCGGCGGTGAAAAAGGACGTAGAGGATTCTCTGCGCAGAATGCAGACGGATTATCTGGATTCCGTGATTGTGCATTATGTCTGCGGCAGCTTTCCTGTAGAGGAAACGGTCGGCGCGCTGGAGGATCTGGTCAGAGAAGGGAAAATCCGTACCTATGGGCTTTCCAACAGCCAGCCTGCGGATTTGGCGGCATATCGGAGGGTCGGCGGTAAGGTATCCGTTGTGCAGGAATTTTTCAGTATTCTTTCTCCCTTCCATGGCAGAGAATATTTTGAGATGTGCAGAAAAAACAATACTGTATTCCAGACCTACGGCGTATTGGAGGAGGGCTTTCTGACCTCTCCTGCGTTTCTGGATAAGGAATTTGCGAAAACGGACATCCGTTCCAGACTGCCGTGGGTGGCACCCGAAAAGAAGGAAGGACTGCGCCGTGCATTTGCACTCTGGGCACCGATGTGCGAGGAATATCATTGCAGCTATGCGGCATTGGTGGAGGCTTGGGCGCTGTCTCAGTATGACAGAATGAGCCTTCTGGTCGGCATGCGCCGTGCATTGAGCGTAGAGGATACGGCGAAGTGTTTGGATATCAGGCTGAAGGCGGAGGATATCAAGCGCATGGAGGAGGCTGTAAAGGCAATTCAGGTTGCGGTTCTGGATAAATAGGTTTTGAAAAAGCATAACCACCGGTTTACCGGTGGTTTAGGGTGTCGACAAAGTCGACACCCTAAGTCGAAATCAGGATTTCGACTTGCTAAGACAGAAGAATAAACAGACGAGTTCCATCAGCTTAAAAGCCTCGAAACTCGCTGTTTTCCTCGCCGGAAGTGAATTCCGACTGCGGATTCCATTTGGGAAACGGATTTGTTTCCCAAGCCCTTCCGCTGCCTCAAAATTACTTTGTCTACAGTCTATAACCACCGGTTTACCGGTGGTTATATTGATTTTTCGGCAGAAATTTTATTCTTGCAATTTTCTACAAAAATGCTATGATATAAAAAATATACGAAAGAAAAACCGAAGGAGGCGCATGCGATGGATTTGAAATATTTGACGAAGGAAGGCTCATGGGAGAAAAATCCTCCTGATTTACAGGCGGAGGTTTTGCAGGGAAAGCGTGGCAGGCTTCTGGTGACAATTTACCGCGCAGGCGGCGCAGGGCTGCATCCGACGGTTTTGCTGAGTCATGGCTTTCCGGGTATTGAAAAGAATTTTGATTTAGCGCAGGCACTGCGGCGCATTGGTTTTCATGTAGTGCTGTATCATTACAGCGGCAGCTGGGGCAGTGATGGAGCGTATGCCTATGCGCATAATCTGGAGGATGCAGATACCCTTCTGGAATTTATCGAAACGAATACGACCTACGGCTTTGATAAAGAGAGGCTGTTTGTGGCAGGGCATAGCGTTGGCGGCTTTGTAACGGCACAGCTTCTGGCGGCGCATCCGGAGCTGAAAGCGGCGGTTCTGCTTGCTCCCTGCGATTTGGGCGGCGTGATGGGCTTTGCGGATGATACGGAGCCGAAGCGGCTGTTGATGGATATTTTTGAGGGCGGTCCGATTTGGCTGAACGGAACCTCTCCTGCGGCATTATATGAGGAGGTTTTCGCCAATCAGGCAAGCTATCGCATTGGGGCATTGCTGAAACGCTTTGGGAAACGTCCGGTTTATTGCTTAGGTGCGGTGCAGGATGAGTGCTGTCCGCCTGCGGCGCATTGCCTGCCTTGGGTAGAGGAGCTGAAGAAAATGGGTGGAAATGTGGTTTATGAAGCATTGGACACCGACCATTCCTTCAGTGACACCAGATTGCAGATGATTGAGAAAACAGCAAAATTTCTGGCAGAACAGGCGCAGAAAACAGAATAATGCTGATAAAATAAATCCCCTCCGTATGTAGCGTGCGGAGGGGGTTCGTTGTTTCATAAGAAAATTTTAGTGTGTGATAATTTCTACGCCGTCCTCGGTTACGGCAACGGTATATTCCCACTGGGCGGAAAGAGAGCCGTCCTCGGTATAAACCGTCCATTCGTTTTCTTCATCTACGAAGAAATCCTCTTTGCCTTCGTTTACCATGGGTTCAATTGTAAAGACCATGCCGGGCACAAGAAGCATCCCTGTTCCTCTCTTGCCGATATGGCAGACATACGGGTCCTCATGGAAATCATTGCCGACCCCATGACCGCCGATATCACGCAGAACAGTATAGCCATGCTGATGGACATACTCGCTGATCACTGCGCCGATATCGCCCAGTCTGCCCCAAGGCTTTACTTCCTTCAGGGCTAAATCAACGGATTCCTTTGTTACCTCAACCAGCTTTCTCGCCTCGTCGCAGACATTACCAATCAGGAACATACGGGAAGCGTCGGCATAATAGCCATCCAGAATGGTGGTAACGTCAACATTGATGATATCGCCATCCTGCAGGATTTGATTGGGATCGGGGATACCATGACAAATAGCATCGTTCACAGAGGTGCAGACGCTCTTGGGGAAGCCCTGATAGCCCAGAGGCGCAGGGATACCGCCATGCTCTACGGTGTAGTTATGCACCAGTGTATTGATATCGTCTGTGGACATGCCTGCCTTGATATTTTCCGCAACCATATCCAGAATTGCTGTATTCAGCTTGCCTGCCTTGCGGATGCCTTCTAGCTGTTCGGGGGTTTTAATCAGCTTATGATTGGGAACGGGAATATGCTTTAATTGATACGCTGCCAGCTTATCATCAAAAGCCGCGTGGCAGGATTTGTATTTTTTGCCGCTGCCGCACCAGCAGGGGTCATTTCTACCGATTTTCATAGTATTTCTCCTTTTTCTTGTATAGACTGTTTACCAAAACAATGGTAGCACAAAAAAGAAGATGGTACAATAGAAGAAAATGAGAAAAAACGATTGACAAATAGAAAAAACAGGTGTATTCTCTTAAATCATAGTTAATTGATATGAAATAGGGAGTGATGTTATGCTTTTAAAAAGTACAATTTTTGGCTGTTGTTGCTGTCAGGTTTGAAAATTTATGTTACACTAATGAAATACGGAAAACAGATTTTTTGAACGGAGGATAACAACTATGGCTAAGATTTATAAAAGTGTAGAAGAACTGATTGGCAACACACCCTTACTGGAGCTGACAAAGATTGAAAAGGGAACGGGCGCAACTCTGCTGGCAAAGGTAGAAGCGCTGAACCCCGGCGGCAGTGCGAAGGATCGTATCGCAAAGCGCATGGTGGAGGATGCGGAAAAGGCAGGCATCCTGAAGGAGGGCGCAACCATCATTGAGCCCACAAGCGGCAACACAGGCATTGGTCTGGCACTGATGGCGGCGGCAAGAGGCTATCGTGCAATCATCGTTATGCCTGACAGCATGAGCATGGAACGCAGACTGCTGATGACAGCCTTTGGTGCGGAGCTGGTGCTGACAGAGGGCAAGCAGGGCATGAAGGGTGCAGTGGAAAAGGCGGAGGAGCTGGCAAAGGAAATCCCCAATTCCTTCATTGCAGGGCAGTTTGTGAAC